>LVAP01000002.1 GCA_001603025.1 Clostridiales bacterium Firm_10
GGCGGCGACCGTGCGCTGCGCAGTTCCGTGGAAGGAGCCGAGGACAGCAGCGAGCTGCCGGTGGCGGATCTGCAGGCCCGCTGCCTGAGCGAAAAGGACGCTGTGGTGGCCATTTCCGCCAGCGGCTACGCGCCCTATTGCGTCGCCGCGCTGAAGTACGCGCGCTCTGTGGGAGCGCTGGCCATCGCGCTGACATGCAACACCGGCGCGCGGACCTCTAGGGAAGCCGACATCGCCATCGAGGCGCCTACGGGCAGCGAAGTGCTCTCCGGCTCCACGCGCCTGAAGGCGGGCACCGCCACCAAGCTGATCCTGAACATGCTCTCCACCGCTTCGATGGTGCAGATGGGCAAATGCTACAAAAACCTCATGGTGGATGTAAAGGCCACAAACGTGAAGCTGAAGGATCGCTCGATCCGCATTACCATGAACGCCACCGGCCTGGACCGCGAGGCGGCGCAGGCGCTCTATGAAGAAGCGGGAGGCATCAAGACGGCCATCGTGATGCACGAAACCGGTGCGTCGCGCGCTCTGGCTGAAGCGGCGCTGAACGAGCATGAGGGCTATGTGCGCGCGGCCATCGCCGCCATACGCGAATAATCTGTTGGGGAGACATCGCATGAAGGAACTGCTTGAGAGACTGCGCGCCTTTGCGCCGGCGGAGCGCGTGCTGGCCAACGAACCGATGAGCCGGCATACGACTTTCCGTGTTGGCGGCCCGGCAGACGTTCTGTTTTTCCCTGCCGGTGCGGACGAGCTCATGCGGGCCATGAACGCGGCGCGGGAGCTTGGCGAGCCCTGTTTTGTGATGGGCAACGGCTCGAACCTGCTGGTGAAGGACGGCGGAGTGCGGGGCCTGGTGATTTGCATCGGCGAGCCCATGGGTGCCGTTTCAGTTGAGGGGACGCTCGTACGCGCACAGGCGGGCGCATCGCTTTCGCGCGTGGCGCGGGAGGCGCTGAGTGCCTCGCTCGCCGGGCTGGTATTCGCCTCGGGCATACCGGGCAGCGTGGGCGGCGCGGTGGCAATGAACGCCGGCGCGTACGGCGGGGAAATCCGCGGCGTGCTCGCCCGCGCCCTGGTGCTGGAGGAGGGACAGGCCGCCTGGAAGACAGCCGAATCCCTGAACATGGGTTACCGCAGCTCGGATGTGCTGCGGCGCGGCCTGGTCGTGCTGGAGGCTGAGTTCGCGCTGACGCCGGGCGACCGGGAGGCGCTGCAGGCCGAGACGAACGAGCTGGCCCGCCGCCGGCGTGAAAAGCAGCCGTTGAACCTGCCCAGCGCAGGCTCGACGTTCAAACGGCCGGAAGGCCATTTCGCCGGCGCGCTTATTCAGGAGGCCGGGCTCAAGGGCTATCGCGTAGGCGGCGCACAGGTGAGCGAACTGCACGCCGGCTTCGTGGTGAACACAGGCGGCGCCACCGCGAGCGACATCCTGCGCCTGATCGCGGATGTGCAGGCGCGCGTGATGGAAAACGCCGGCGTACGGCTTGAGCCGGAAGTGAGGATCATCGGCGAGGAGTAGGAGCTATGTCCTTTTCCACAGATGCGAAATCGGAGATCATGCGACAGCCTTGCGGGGAAGGCGGCGTGCGGGCGGAAATGGCCGCGTTCTTCCTGCTGGCCGGCAGCCTGTCGTTCAGGGGCAAGGGACGCTTCCTGCTCTCAATGAGCAGTGAGAACGCCGCCGTGACACGCTACTGCTTTACGCAGACCAAGCGCATCGTCCAGGTGACGCCCGAGATCCAGACGGCGCGCTCAAGTCAGCTGGGCGATCATATGCGCTACCGGCTGACGCTCACCGAAGAGGACTCTCACGCGCTGCTCAGCGCACTGGGCCTGCTGGATGAGAACGCCTTTCTTGGCGTGCGCCGTGAACCGCCGGAGGGCATGCTGGCCGGGGAGGAAGCGGGCGTGGCCTTTGTGCGCGGCGCATTTCTGGCTGCGGGCTGGGTAAACCACCCGGACAAGGCCTATCACCTGGAGTTTGCCATGCCGGATGGCGATCATGCCCGCATCATCATGAACCTGCTGACGGGCATGGGCTTTCGGTGCAGCGTAACGGAGAGAAAGAGCCAGTGGGTAGCCTATGTGAAGGACGCCGAGGGCGTAAGCCGGCTGCTGGCAATGATGGGCGCGTTCAACGCCTACATGGAATTTGAAAACGTGCGCATTATGAAGCAGCTGCGCGGCGGCGTGAACCGCCAGATGAACTGCGACGATTCCAACACCGACAAGACCGTGCGGGCCGCAGAAAAACAGCTGGCTGACATCGAATATCTCCGCGCGGTCGGAGTGCTGGAGACGCTGCCCAAGCCGCTGCGGGAAATCGCCGAAGCGCGCTGCAACAATCCGGACGCCAACCTCATGGAGCTGGGCCGGCTGCTCGACCCTCCCATCGGGAAATCCGGGGTGAACAACCGGCTGAGGCGCCTGAGCGCCATTGCTGATGAAAAGCGGGGACTGTAAATTGTAAAAATCACGGGCAGGACCCAATATCGCTCCTTTTTATGATAGAATAAACAGAGTTGTATTCTGTCACAGAGAGGAGCGGTTTTCATGCCCGGCCTGCTGCACAGAGTGTTTGCCGTCGAAAGCATGATCGGTTCGACGCCTGTCCGGGGCGAACTGCCCACGACGAGAGAAGCATATCGGAACATCACGCAGATCGCGCTGCCGTCCGTGCTGGAAATGGTGCTCACCAGCCTGATCGGCTCCATCGATACCATGATGGTGGGCACGCTCGGCACGACGGCTATCGCCGCGGTAGGCCTGGTCGGCCAGCCGCGCATGCTGATGCTGAGCCTGTTCTTCGCGCTGAACGTGGGCGTCACGGCCATCGTGGCGCGGCGCAAGGGAGAGGGGCGCCAGGCGGATGCCAACACCACCCTGCGCAGCGCGATCGTCATGATGTTGGCGCTCTCCGGCCTGCTGATGGCGGTGCTCATCCCGCTGGCCCGGCCGCTGATGCTGTTCGCCGGCGCCATGCCGGACACCGTTGACGCTGCCACCACCTATTTCCGGATCCTTGCCTGGGTGCTGCCGCTCAATGCCCTTTCCATGGGCATCAATGCCGCGCAGCGCGGCGTGGGCAACACCCGCATCACCATGTACTGCAACGTCACGGCAAACCTGGTCAACGTGCTGTTCAACTACCTGCTCATCGGAGGCAACCTGGGCTTTCCGAAGCTTGGCGTGGCCGGCGCGGCCTACGCCACAGCCATCGGCTTCACGGTCGGGTTCGTGATGGCGGTCACGGCGCTGGTGCGCGGCGGCCTGCGGGGTGATTTCCTGCACGTACACATCACCGACAGCTGGAAACCGGACAAGGAATGCGTCAAAGGCATTGTGAAAGTGGGCGGCAACGCGATGATCGAGCAGGCGGCCCTGCGCGTCGGTTTCTTCAGCTATGCCCGCATTGTGGCCAGCCTGGGCACGAGCGCCTTCGCGGCGCACCAAATCTGCGCGCAGTTCCTCAACCTGTCGTTCACCTTCGCGGACGGCGTGGGCGTTGCGGGCACGTCACTGGTGGGGCAGATGCTGGGCCGAAAGCGCCCCGACCTGTCCACCGTTTACGGGAAATGCGCTCAGCGTATGGCCTTTGTCATTTCCCTGGTCCTGGCCAGCGCGGTGGTGTTGCTGCGCGGTCCGGCCGTAAACCTGTTCATCACCGAAGCAGACGGCAATGCCGCCGAGGTTTACGCCATGGCGACGCAGGTCATGCTGATTGTGGCGCTGTTCCAGCCCTTCCAGATGTCATCCGTGGTCATTTCCGGCTGCTTGCGCGGCGCGGGCGACAATCGCTTCGTGGCGGGCGTCATGATCGCCTGCGTGGCCTGCCTGAGACCATTGATGGCGCTCTTTGCGGTGTTTGTGCTTCATCTGGGCCTTGCCGGCGCGTGGATGGCGTCGCTCATCGACATGACCATCCGCATGATTCTGGTGATGCGCCGCTTTGCGGGAGGGAAATGGCATGGAATCAAGGTTTAAGGCGATGGTTTTCGACATGGACGGCACGCTGCTGAATTCCATGTGGTACTGGCGCACCATGTGGCGCGAGTACATCGAGGCACACGGGCTGCCTGTGCCGGAGGAGCTGAAAGATGCGGTTCTTTCCGGCTGCGGCAGGGCCTGTGAGCTCATCGCGCGGGATACCGGGCTGGACAGGCGCGCCATTTATCACGGCATGCTGGAGGAAATGCTGGCCCGGCACTACCGGGAAGACGTGAATCCCAAGCCCTTTGCCGCAGAGGTGCTGGACAGATTCCGGCGGGAAGGTTTTGCTGTCGCGGTGGCCACGGCCACACCCCGGCATCTGGCGGAGCCGGCGTTGGCGAGGCACGGCCTGCTGGAGAAGCTTGATTCTGTGACGGATACCGAGGAGATGGCTTCGGCGAAGGGGGACGGACAGTTTTTCCTGAACGTGGCCGGCCGGCTAGGGGTGAAACCTTCGGAGTGCGTGATGTTTGAAGACGCGGTGTACGCCATCCGCGCGGCCAAACAGGCGGGCATGGCGGTGGTGGCCATTGACGAGCCGATTTCCGCGCCGGACCGGGAAGAAATCCATGCTTTGGCGGACCGGTATATCATGGGCTGGGATGAGATGCTGCGCATCCCGGTGGAGGCGATTGCCGGAAATCAGTGACAGGCTAAAAAAGAGGGTTCCGTGATCGGATTGATCACGGAACCCTCTTTGTGATGCGTCATATCGCCTACAGGATCGCTTCGATGAATTCCCGCGCGTCGAAGGGCTGCAGGTCGTCCAGCTGCTCACCCACGCCGATATAACGAACCGGCAGGCCCAGTTCGCTGCGGATGGCGATGGCAATGCCGCCCTTGGCGGTGCCGTCCAGCTTGGTGAGGATAATGCCTTCCAGATCAGCCACATCCTTGAACACGCTGGCCTGCGCCAGGCCGTTCTGGCCGGTGGTCGCGTCGATCACCAGCAGCGAGCGCGTTTTTGCCTCAGGGAACTCGCGACTGATGACACGCGCCATTTTCCGCAGCTCCTCCATCAGGTGCGCCTTGTTGTGCAGGCGTCCCGCGGTATCCACGATGAGCACGTCCGCACCGCGCTGCCTGGCAGCCTGAATGCCGTCAAACACCACGGCGGCGGGGTCGGCGCCCTCCTTCTGCTTCACGATGGGCACACCCGCCCGATCGGCCCAGATGGTCAACTGCTCCGCTGCGGCAGCGCGGAAGGTATCGCCGGCGCATATGATCACCCGGCGTCCCACCGTCTTGAGGCGGGAAGCCAACTTGCCGATGGAAGTGGTTTTGCCGACGCCGTTTACGCCGATGACGAACAGCACCATGGGGGAGGACAGGATCATGGGCTCGCTGCCCATGATGCCGATGAGAATTTCACGCAGCTCTTCGCGGGCCTGCGAAGGCGTGATGCTCTTGTCCGCCTCGCATTTCTCGCGGAGTTTGCTCACGGCCTCGTCCGCGGTCTTAACGCCTACGTCGGCCATGATGAGGATATCGGTCATCTCCTCGAAGAAGTCGTCATCCACTTCCTCGGCGTTTTCCACCAGGTCGTCCATCTTGCCGGAGAGGTTGTCGTGCGTGCGCGTGAGGCGCGACTTCAGCCGCCCGAAGAGACCCTTCTTTTCGGACTCTTCCGCAGGCGCTTCCGGCTTGAGCGGTTCGACGGGCTTCGCCGGCGGAGCCGGCTGGGGCGCTTCGGTTTCACGGGATTCAAGCCGGGCGGATTCGGCGTCCAGCGCGGCCTTGATGTCGCTCTCGGCGCGGCGCTGCGGCTCCTGCGGGGCTTCTTCTTTGCGATTCTTGCGGAATTTGTCAAACAAAGCCATGATAGATCACCTCGTATGTCGGTGTGGATTGTCAGAGCGCGGCGTCGCTCATCCTGACGGATACCATTTTGCTGACGCCCTTTTCCTCCATCGCGATGCCGTAGAGCGCGTCGCAGCGCTCCATTGTGCCCTTGCGGTGTGTGATGACGACAAACTGCGTGTTGTTGGAATAGGTGCGCAGGTATTCGGCAAAGTTGTCGATGTTGGCGTCGTCCAGCGCGGCCTCGATTTCGTCCAGGAAGCAGAAGGGCGTGGGTTTGAGCTTGAGCATGGCAAACAGGATGGCGATGGCCGTGAGCGCGCGTTCCCCGCCGGAGAGCAGCGACAGCATCTGCAGCCGTTTGCCCGGCGGCTGGGCGATGATGTTGATATCGCAGTTCAGCACGTCCGCCTCGTCGGCAAGCTGCAGCTCTGCGCGCCCGCCGCCGAACAGGTTGGCAAAGGTCTCCTTGAAGTTGTCGTTCAGCGCGGTGAACTGCTCGCGGAACTGGGCTTCCATCTTTTTCATCAGGTCATCTATGATGCCGGCCAGATCAAGCTGGGCACGCGTGAGGTCGTCGCGCTGCGTGGATAGCTCTTCGTAACGCTCCTGCGTCTGACGGAACTCGTCCACCGCGCCGACGTTGACCGCGCCCATCTCGCGGATGCGGCTGCGGATGGCGGCGATGCGCTTTTCCGATTCGGTCAGCTTGAAATCCTCCGCGCGGAAAGCTTCCGCACCGGCATAGGTCAGCTCGTAGTCCTCCCAGATGCGGTCCGAAAGCGCCTTGAACTCGCTTTCCAGGCGGGAAAGCTGCATTTCGGCGCGATGCTGTTTGTCGGTGAAAGCGTCCAGGTCGGCGCGCACCCGGTCGAGCGATTCGCCGATTTCCCGGAGCGTCTGCTGGGCCTCCACGCGCTGGCGGTCTATGGCGCCGAAGCGCGAACGCTCGCCATCCAGCGCCTGTTTGAGGGCCGCGAGGGCGGTTTCGTCGCAGCGCAGGCGGGCGCTGTCCTCGCGCAGGGCAGCCTCGGATTCGGCCAGCCTGGCGCGGTTTTCATCCAGCGCGCGTCCGAAGTCGGTCTGCTCGCCGGTCATGCGGATGAGGTCGGCGTTGAGCGCGGTCAGCCCGCGTTCGCGCGCGGCCTGGACCACCCGCTCGTCGGTAACGGCGCGGCGCTTTGCGGCCAGGTCTTCGCGCATGGCCGCGATTTCCTCCGTGAGGCGGGTGATGGCGGCCTGCTGGTCCTCGCTGGATTCCTGCGAAGCGGCCTGCCGCCTCTCCAGGGAACCGAGGCCCTGGCGGATGTCCTCAAGCTGCTCGAGCATGCGTTCCGTTTCTTCACGGATGCGGTCACTGCGGTCGGTCTCCTGCAGCAGCGCGTCGCGGGCGGCTTTGAGATGCGCTTCCTCGCGCGTGCAGGCGATTTCCTGCTGGCGGTTTTCTTCGAACAGCTCGCTGCGCCTTTGCTTGAGCGCGGCCCGGGCGTCCTCCAGTTCCCGCATCTCAGCCTGCAGCGCGTCCAGGCGCTCGGTGAGGTTGGACAGCTTCTCGCGATGCTCGCTGATTTCGCGCTCGCGGGAAAGCAGGCTGGTGACGCGGCTGGTAACGCTGCCGCCCGTCATGGAGCCGCCTGAGTGCATGACGTCGCCCTCGAGCGTGACCAGGCGGAAGGCATGCCTGCCGGCGCGCTGGATGGCGATGCCGCTGTTCAGATCCTCGGCCACCACGGTACGTCCAAGCAGGCTGTCCACGATGTCCTGATATTTCGGGTCGAAGGAAATGAGTTCGCTCGCCAGCCCGACGCAGCCGGGCATGGAGAGCACGTTCCGCTCCTCCCGCGAAAGGGTGCGTCCCTTCACGGCGGTGAGGGGAAGAAAGGTGGCGCGGCCCAGGCGGCCTTCGCGCAGGAAATCGATCATGCGCTTCGCGTCTTCCTCGCGGTCGACCACGATGTTCTGAAGCGCCGCGCCCAGCACCATGTCGATGGCGCGCTCCAGCCTGCGCGGCACGCTGATCAGCGTGGCAACCACGCCGTGCACGCCGCTGTCCGGCGTGCGGCGCGCCCGCAGCAGCACCTGCTTGACGGAATTCTGATAGCCTTCGTAATCGCGCTGCATCTCTTCCAGCACGCGCAGGCGGGAGGCTGTCTCCTGCCGCTCGGCGGTCAGCGCGCGGTTCTGCTCGTTTTTCTGATCGGTTTTTGCGCCTGCCAGCGTGATTTCCTGCTGAATGTCGGAAAGCGCTTTGTCGATCACGGCCTTGCCGTCGCGCTCGACGCGCAGCTTTTCCTCGGCGTCGGAAACACCCTTTTCGCAGGCTGCAATGCTCTGCGCGGCGGCCTCGCTGTCGCCTTTCAGCACGTCAAGACGGTTTTTCAGCGCGCCTTCCATGGCGCTCAGCCGGGCCTGCTCGCTTTTGACGTCGGACAGGCGGTTGATGGCGTCGATGCGCCTCGCCCTGAGTTCCTCGCTCTGGCGTTCCTTTTCAATGAGCGCATCGCTGAGAGCTGTCATCTCCGCGGTCATCTGCTCGAGACGCGCGCCGGCCGACTCGGCCTCGCTGGTCTCGCTTCTGACGCGGTCGCCCAGCTCCGCGAGGCGTTCGCGCAGCGCGTTTTCATTCGCTTCATCCGCCGCGATGGCGGCGGCAAGGCGTTCCTTCTCACGGTTGACGGCGGCAATGTGCTCACGCAGTACGCCGATCGCGCCTTCGTGGGACTCGACATCGTGAATGAGCGTCTGCACGCCTTCGCGTGCGGCCGCGGCCTGTTCTTCACGCTCGGCCAGCAGCTCCTGCGTGACGCTGCGCCGCTGGGTGATGGTTTCGGCTTCGCGCTCCGCTTCCGCAATGGCGGATTCGAGGGAGGCGAGCGTTTCCCTGAGCTCGGCGCTTCGCTGGTTGTAGCGGTCGCTTCGCGCCAGGAAGAGGTTCAGTTCGAGCCCTTTGAGTTCGTCGCGCAGCTGCAGGTATTCCCGCGCGACGCGGCTCTGCGCCTCCAGCGGTTCCAGGCGGGACTCCAGCTCCGCGATGATGTCCTCCACGCGATCCAGGTTCTGGCGCGTGTTTTCCATGCGCTTTTCGGCTTCAAGTTTGCGCGTTTTGTATTTCACGATGCCGGCGGCTTCCTCGAATATGTGCCGCCGGTCTTCGGATTTCGCGGAGAGGATTTCGTCGATGCGGCCCTGGCCGATGAGCGAATATCCCTCCTTGCCGATGCCGGTGTCGCGGAACAGATCCACGATGTCGCGCAGGCGGCAGGCATTGCGGTTGAGCATGTATTCGCTGTCGCCGTTGCGATAGACGCGCCGGGTGACGGCGATCTCGTTGAAATCGAGCGGGAGGCTGTGATCCTCGTTGTCGAAGGTGAGCGTCACTTCGCACCAGGCCAGCTTGCGGCGCTTTTCAGTGCCGTTGAAGATGACGTCTTCCATCTTGCCGCCGCGCAGCATCTTGGGGCTCTGCTCGCCCAGCACCCAGCGCACGGCGTCCGCAATGTTGGACTTGCCGCTGCCGTTCGGCCCGACGACGCCGGTGATGCCGCTTTCGAAGTTCATTTCAACGCGCTCGGGGAACGACTTGAAGCCGTATAGTTCCAGTTTTTTCAGTTTCAACGGCCTGCACTGCCTTTCAGTTGATTGTAGGCGATTTGCGCCGCCTGCTGCTGCGCCGCCTGTTTGCTGTGCCCGCTGCCGCGGCCCAGCTCGCGCCCGTTCAGAGTCACCCGCATCACAAAGGTGGGACGGTGCTCTTCGCCTGTGCGCTCCACCAGCTCGTAAACGGGCATCTCGCCGTGGTCGCGCTGGGTCTCGATCTGAAGAAGGGATTTGTAATCGTAATCCAGCCTGCGATTCACGGGGTGGTCGCGCAGCGGTTTTTCGAGCGCGCGCAGGATGAGGCCTTCCGCTTCATCCCAGCCGCCGTCAAGATAGACCGCGGCGAACACGGCTTCCATCACGTCGGCGAGGATCGAGGGCCTGTCGCGGCCGCCCGTATGCTCCTCGCCGGGAGAGAGGATGACATAGCTGCCCAGGTTGTACTGACGCGCGGCCCCGGCCAGCGATTCCTCGCACACAAGCCGCGCGCGGGCACGGCTCAGCGTGCCCTCCTGGTCGGCGTAGTGTTCGTAAAGGTAGCGGCTGATGGCCAGCTGAAGCACCGCGTCGCCCAGAAATTCCAGCCGCTGGTAGTGCGGCACATGGCGATCGCTGCCGTAGGAGGGATGAGTGAGAGCCGTTCTGAGCAGTGTCTCGTCCCGAAAGCTGTAACCCAGCCTGTCCATGAGCGTTTTCAAAGCGGATCCCCTCCCTTCGTGCGCTTCCCCCTGCGGGAATGATGACACACAAAATAGGACGCGCGCGTGCCCGTCCTATTGTTCTTCCTTCAGCGACTGGCCCGACAATCAGCCGACAGTCTTCTCAAGGTAGTCCACGACATCGCCCACAGTGCGGATGTTGGGCAGCACGTCGTCGTCCACGGTGATGTTGAAGGCTTCCTCGATGTCCATGACCATGATCATGACATTCGCGGAATCGGCGTGCAGATCCTCAAAGAGGCGGGATTCACGCTTGATTTCGCTGGGATCGATCTGCAACTGTTCGGCCAGCAGATTCACGACTTTTTCAAAGATCATAATAGCTCCCTCTTTCTTTTGAATGATCCGTTTGGTTCCGGCTGTCAGGTTTCCGGGGGCGTGAGCTTCTCCAGCTCACTGCGGATGGTGCCGGTGACGTCTTTTTCGACCATCAGCCTGGCCTGGCGGACTGCGTTCATCAGAGCCGTTGCGCTGGAGGAGCCGTGCGCCTTGACCATGGCTCCGTTGACGCCCAGCAGCGGCGCGCCGCCATGCTCCTCATAGTTCATGCGGGCCTTGAAGGCGCGCATGGCGGGCTTCAGGAGCAGGCCGCCGATCTTGCCGCGCAGGCCGCCGGCCATGATTGAATCCTTGAGCATGCCGGTCAGCGCGGAAGCCAGGCCTTCCGTATACTTGAGAATGACGTTGCCCACAAAGCCGTCGCAGACCACGACGTCCGTGTCGCCGGAGGGCACGTCGCGCGCCTCCACGTTGCCGGTGAAGCGGTAAACCGACTGGGCCGTCATCAGCTTGTAGGCGTCCTTCACCTGCTGGTTGCCCTTTTCCTCCTCGGTGCCGATGTTCACAAGGCCGACGCCGGGCCTGGAAACGTTCATCACCTTTTCCATGTAGATGGAACCCATCAGGCCGAACTGGTTGAGGAAGGCGGGCTGGCAGTCGACGTTCGCGCCGCTGTCGATCAGCAGGAACGGGTGGTTGCGCCCAGGAATCACCGGGGCGAGCGCCGGGCGGTCGATGCCGCGAATGCGCCCAACGCGCAGGATGCCGCCGGCCAGGACGGCCCCCGTGGAACCGGCGGAGACGAACGCCTGACAGCGTCCCTCCTTCACCTCCAGCATGGCTTTCACCATGGAGGAGTTGACCTTGCGCCGGACGGCCAGGGTGGGCGATTCATGCATGGAAATGACTTCCGGGGCGTCCAGCACGGTCAGCCGGTCCGAGACGTCCTCCGAGCCGGCCAGCAGCGGCCGAAGCTCCGCTTCCGGCCCGCACAGCGTGACGGCGATGTCGGGCATTTCGCGGAGCGCGAGGAGCACGCCCTCGCAGATTGCCTGCGGCGCGTTGTCGCCGCCCATGGCGTCCACGGCGATAGAGATAATGCGCATAACGCGGTCACTCCCTGAATTGCGATGGCGCCGAAACAGCAGGGAATCGGCGACTGATTAATTAATCATATCATACTTTGAACGCGGTGTCAATGTATGCGCCGGATGGACGGAATGACCATCGGCGCGGGCGCACTACTGCTGGCAGACGAGCTGCATTTTGTCATGCTTTTCACCGGTGATCCAGTCCACGTCGTCGGTCAGCCAGTCCATGATCTCCAGCTGGCGGGTTTCCCAGGCAATGGTGGAGGCTTTTTCCGCATCCGTCATTTCGTGGTCGAAGGATTTTACCAGTTCGCAGTAGCCGAAGATGTAGCCGTTGGCGTTCCAGATGGTGAAATTGCTCTCCGGGCCTTCACTCACCTTGTCGCCGCGGGCCTCGATGAGCCCGTCGTGGCGGCGTTTGTATTCTTCGGCGCAGCCGGGCTTA
Source organism: Clostridiales bacterium Firm_10 (assembly GCA_001603025.1). GTDB lineage: Bacteria > Bacillota > Clostridia > Christensenellales > Aristaeellaceae > Firm-10. The sequence goes on from LVAP01000002.1 coordinate 11,928, forward strand.
AGCTTCGTGGCGAACACGCGATGGCGGATGAGCGACTTGTCCTCCCGCACGATGCCGATGTCGTGATACATCAGCGGCAGCGTATCCTGCGCGGCGAACACCTCGCAGAAAGGCGACAGCGCGTTTTCCCACGCGGCGGCCGCGGCGCTTTCGGAAGCGGAGGGCGTCGCCTCATCCGGGAATTCGCCATAGCAGAACAGGAAATCCTGGATGCTCCACACGGAGAAGTTGGCGATGCCCTGCCGGTCGAGCGCACGCCTGACCTCGTTCCACAGGCCGGAAAGCGTCAAAAGGCCCGCATCCTTGCATCCGGGCTTGAATTTCAGAACAAAGGGCCGTCTCTTCATGATCCATACACCTCGTTTTGCTCGTGTCGATTGCATTTCCGTCAATCCATCAAAAGGATAGTATTTTCCCGGCGCTTTGTCAAGAGGCGCGCCTGAATTTGTGCTTGCCCGGCGCACGGGTTTCGGCTATAATAGGTTTTGCCGGGGGAAACCCGGCGGTGAAGGAGGATTAACCATGAACACGGGTTCCATGACGCCTGCGCGCGTGCTCATGAGGCCGGACAGACCCGAGTGGAAGGCGGCGGGCCGCCTCTGGCAGGGGATACCGGGCATCGAGCGTACGGCCGGCGGCCGGCTGTTCGCCTGCTGGTACTCCGGCGGGAAAACCGAGGAGCCGGGCAACATCGTCATTCTGGAGAAAAGCGACGACGACGGCGCCACCTGGACGGACGGCTTCTGCGTGGTGCATCACGACGATCCAGAGGTGCGTTGCTTTGACGAGGCGCTCTGGATTGATCCGCGCGGGCGGCTGTGGCTGTTCTGGACCCAGTCGCGCCTGTTCTACGACGGGCGGAATGGCGTGTGGTGTGCCGTGTGCAGCCGACCGGACGGCGATGAGATCGTCTTTTCCGAACCGCGCCGCCTGTTTGACGGGCTGATGCTCAACAAACCCATTGCGGCGTCCACGGGCGAGTGGTATTTTCCCTCGGCGCTGTGGAGCGAACGGGCGGCGAAGCCGGCGGAGGCCCATCCGGAGCTGGATCCCATCCGCCTGGCCAATGTGTACGTCACGACTGACGGCGGCGAGACCTTTGAACGACGCGGGGGCGCGGATGTGCCGGACCGCAGCTTCGACGAGCATATGGCGGTGGAACTGAAGGACGGAAGGCTGTGGATGCTGGTCCGTACGACCTACGGCATCGGCCAGGCGTTCTCTGCGGACGGCGGCCGTTCCTGGACGGACGCGGGCCCATCCGGGCACAGCGGACCCAATGCCCGCTTCTTCATTCGGCGGCTGGCCTCCGGGCGGCTGCTGCTGGTGAATCACGTAAATCCCACTTATACCACCCATCCGAAGGGCTGGAATACCCGCAACAATCTCATGGCCATGCTCTCTGAGGATGACGGAAAGACATGGATCGGCGGGCTCATGCTCGATACCAGGAACGAAATCAGTTATCCGGACGGCGTTCAGGCCCCGGATGGAGATATCTATCTCATTTACGACTACAGTCGTTTTGATAAGCGGCAGGTTCTCATGGCGGTGTTCAACGAGGACGACGTGCTGGCCGGGCGGCTGGTGAGCCCCAACGCGCGGCTGAAGCAGCTGGTGAATCAGGCGACAGGGAAGAGGGAGGAAGAAGGGCGATGAAACCGACGGAATATGTCGTCGATACGCCGATGGATCGGGAAGAAATCGTGGATTTTGCCAACTATGTGTTTTCGCAGGCACACGAGCCCCACGACTTCAAGACGCTGCTGCCCAAGGCCTACGGCGATCAGCTGCCGGAGTTGGGCGCAAAGCACTACCTGGCCAAGCAGGCGGGGCGCATCCGCGCGCTGGTGGCAGATCGCGTGATCGGTCTGCGCATTCTGGACGAAACCCTGAAGGTGGGCTGTGTGGGCACGGTGTCGGTGCATCCTTATTCCCGCAGCGAGGGACACATGAAGGCGCTCATGAAGATGATGACCGACGACGCCCGGTCTCAGGCGCTCGACCTGCTGATGCTGGGCGGCATCCGCCAGCGCTACAACTATTTTGGCTTCGAGCAGGCCGGCTGGGCTTACCGCTACAACATTGAGGAGCCTGCCGTGCGGCACGCGCTGGGCGGGGTGGATGATTCGGGCGTTGCCTTCTCTGAACTGGCGGAGGACAAGCCGGAGGAAGTGGATTTTGCCTGGCGGCTGGCCGCTTCCCTGCCGATGGCTGGCGAACGGTCCCGTGAGCGCTTCCTGGACATCATGCATTCCTGGCACAGCCGCTGCCGGCTCATCCGCATCGACGGCGGGATGGCGGGTTACGTGATGGGCGAGGGCAGTGAAATCGCCCTGCTGAACGAAGACGACCTGCCGCGCGTGATCAAGGCGCTGTACCGCGACGATAAGCCGGGCCGTATATCCATTGCCTGCGGACCGCATCAGACGCGCCGCATCGAGATTCTGGGGGAGATTTGTTCGAACCGCTCTGTCGGCAGTGTGGAGATGATCAACGTGCTGAACTGGCCGCGCGTGCTGACGGCGCTTTTGAAGCTGCGCGCTTCCTTCCTGCCGCTGGAAGATGGCGAACTCACCATCGCCATCGACGGCGAGGCCCCGCTGACCATCCGCGTGGCAGGCGGTGCGCCGGCCGTGGCGGCGGAGGGCAGGAAGCCGGACCTGTGCTTTACGCACATGCAGGCGCAGCGGCGGCTGTTCGGGCTGGAGGCCTTTGCGCTGGGCAGCGTGTATAGGAACTGGTTCCCGCTGCCCTTCTGCGTATCTCCCGCCGACACTTTCTGAAAGAGACCGGAAGAGAAGGAATAAGACGTGATGAAGGCATTTTCCGGCGTTGTCGTCGAAGGCAAGCGGCTGGGGCGCACAATCGGCTTTCCGACCGCGAACCTGCTGACGGATACGCCGCCCGCCCGGGGCGTGTATGCCGTCGTGGCGGTGGCGGACGGGCGGCGGTATCGCGCCGTGATGAATGTGGGCAGGCATCCCACTGTGCCGGAAGGGCCGCCCACCATCGAGGTGCATATCATCGGCTTCGACGGCGATCTGTATGGGCAAACGCTGAAAATCGAACCTGTGCGCCTGCTGCGCGGCGAGCGGAAGTTCAGCTCGCTGGCGGCGCTGGAGGCCCAGCTGGAGCGGGACCGCGCAATGACGGAAGAGATCGTCACGCTGTGACAGGACAGAAATGACAATGCAGCGGGAGAGGAAAGCAACATGGAAAGAGTATATGCGATTGAAAACGATCAGCTGCGCGTGTCCGTCAGCGATATGGGCGCTCAGCTGCAGAGCATTGCACTGAAAAAGACGGGTGAGCCGCTTCTCTGGGAGGGCGATCCGGCCGTGTGGAAGGATCGCTCGCCCTGGCTGTTCCCGGTCATCGGCCAGCTGAAGGGCGGCGCGTTTATCTGCCGGGGCGGCGAATACGCCCTGCCCATGCATGGCTTTGCCAAGCGTTCACGTTTCGAGGCGGAGCAGCCGGACGGCGCTGCGCTGCGTTTTACCCTGCGCGACACACCGCAGACCATGGCCGTCTTCCCATGGCGGTTCGAGCTGGACATCGAATACCGGCTTGCGGGCATCCGCCTGGAAATCGCCTGCCGCGTCCTGAACCGCGACGACGAGGTGATGTTCTATTCGCTGGGGGCGCATCCCGGCCTGGTGTGCGGGGACGGCGACGCGCTGTGCTTCAACGGTTCGGGCCGGCTGCGCTGCGCCCGCCTGGAAGCCGGCAGCCACCTGCTGCGGCCTGAGAGGGAGGAGCTCACGCTGCCGGAAGGCAGGCTGGCGTTGGCAGCCTCGCTCTTCAAGGAGGACGCCATGATTTTCGAGGCGCCTGACGCGACGGAGGTCACCCTGCGGCGCGCGCGGGGTCAGGACGTGCGCGTGACCTTCGATGCGGTACCCTGGCTGGGCGTCTGGGCCCGCCCTGCGGCGGACGGCTGTCTCAGGTATGTCTGCGTCGAGCCCTGGCTCGGCGTGGATGACCGCGTCGATGCAGACCGGTTGATCGGGCATAAGGAAGGCATTCAGCGCCTGGAGCCCGGTGAGCAGCGCGTCTTCCGCCTGAGCATTGAGCCGGTGTGACAGACGGCATGAAAACGGCCGGCGCTTTATGCGCCGGCCATTTCTTTTCACACTGCGGATTTATTCGGCTTCCTCGTGCATCTGCCGGGCCAGTTCGATGGCGCGGGCGGCGCACTTTTCAAGCTGGGCGCGGGTGAGAGGATAAGCTGAATCCGGATTGTTCAGGGCGTTCATGAGGTCATCGTGGTCGATGGGGGAGCCGGGCATCAGCACGTCGTTGCCCGCCTTGATGGTGCCGGAGGCACAGGCCGCGGGATACTTGTGCGGCACGCCGGCCATTGCGGAAACCACCCAGTCGGTCATCACCAGGCCGTCAAAGCCCCATTCGCCCCGCAGCGCGGTTTCCACCAGGTCCTCGCGGTGCGAGGTGTGTTCGCCGTTGAGCAGATTGTAGGAGGTCATGACGGCGCGGGGGTCACCGTTTTCCACGGCGATGCGGAAGCCGCGCAGGTAGATTTCGCGCAGCGCCCGCTCGCTCACGATGCTGTTGTTGCGCAGGCGGTTGGTCTCCTGGTTGTTGCAGGCGTAGTGCTTGATGGTCACGCCGCGGCCGGGATGGCTCTGCACGCCGTCCGTGATGGCAGCCGCCATCAGGCCGGTAATCAGAGGATCTTCGCTGTAGTACTCAAAATTGCGGCCGCACAGCGGACTGCGATGGATGTTCAGCGCCGGGGCCAGCCAGAGATGCACGCCGAAACGGCACATTTCATCGCCGACGATATCGCCGCACGCCCGGCAGACCTCTGGGTTCCAGCTCTGGGCCAGCGCCGTGCCGATTGGAATCGCCGTACAGAACTGGTCGTGAATCACGCCGTGGCGCTCGGGAACCGGCTCGAAAAGGTGCAGCTGCTTTACGGTCTCCTCTGGCAGCAGGTCGGCCACCTGCATGAACAGGTTGGGCTGGGTGCTGTAGCGGCCATGCTCGTCCTCGCCGAACTGCCTGTCCAGCCTCAGGCCTGCGGGTCCGTCCGCCATGACCAGCGAGGGAATGCCTTTGCCGGCGAAACGGGAGCAGCTTTCCCCCGCCGCGCCCATCACCTGCAGGCCAGCGCTGCCGATGAAGCTGTCGCTGCCGCTCACGCGGTAATCGCCCACGCACATGTACGCCAGTTCGTCGTCGGAAAGGGAGGCGGCGATGGCCTTTGATTCTTCGCTGATTTCGGGAAGACGGGAAGCGGGGAAAGGTTCAAAGCCGGCGGCGTCCAGTTTCAGAACGGGCAGGCCGTCCGGCAGCTGCGCCGCTGCGCGGTTTTGCGGCTTCCAGTCCTCGAAGTCCGTCTGCCCGCCGATGTGGGTCAGCCGGCGCGCGACGAGCGTTTCGTCCACTTCGATCGCGCCGATGGCCGCCGTGGAACGACTGGAGGCGCCGAGACGGAGCACGTAGCGGCCGGGTTCGAGCACCTCGCAGGCGGTTTCGGCGTCGAAGGAGGCGATGTCGTGCAGGTCGAAGCCGATGACGACGGTCTCGCTTTCGCAGGGCTGGAGCTCGTCGGTTTTCTCAAAGCCCGCCAGCGCCTGGTAGGGCTGGTCGAGCTTGCCCTGCGGCACGGAGACATACAGCTGGGCCACTTCCCGGCCCGGCCGGCAGCCGGTGTTCGTCACGACCGCTTCCACCGCCACGAAGGATCCGTCCAGCGCGACGCGGGTGGGGGTGATGTCGAAGGTGGTGTAGCCCAGGCCGTGCCCGAAGGGGAACAGGGGCGTCTTGCCCACACTGTCAAAATAGCGGTAGCCGACATAGATGCCCTCGCGATAGCGGGTGTCGTCCTGTTCGGCGAAATCACCGATGCGGCAATAATCCTTGAAGGCGGCCCAGGTGGTGGCCAGCTTGCCGGAAGGATAGGCTTTGCCCAGCAGCACGTCTGCGAAGGCGTCGCCGACGGCGATGCCCAGCTGGGAAACGACCAGGATATTGTGCACCTTGCCGGCAACAGGCGTGAGATCGACCGGGCCGCCCACATTGAGCGCCAGCAGGAACCGGGGGAAACGCGCCTGAAGGGCCAGAATGTCGCGGATTTCCGTAGCGGTGAGCTGGAAATCGCCTGGCAGAGGCCTGCGGTCTGCGCCTTCGCCGCATACGCGGGAGAGCATGTACACCGCGGCTTCGCCGTCGCCGTCCAGAGGAATGTCGTATTCAGGCTCGGGCATGACCTCGCCAAACGCCATCATGAAGCCCTCGGGTCCTTCGGCGGCGATGCGTTCCTTGATCCACGAGGCGAAAGCGGCGCGGGCCTCGTGCCATGCCGCTTCATAGGCGTCGAGCCAGGCGCTGGTGGTGATGGTGAAGCCGGCCTCCTTCAGGCCCTGCTCGATGG
>LVAP01000161.1 GCA_001603025.1 Clostridiales bacterium Firm_10
TGGCCTGCCGTATCGCTCAGGTCAATGCGGATGCCGTCAAGGCTCACCGTCTCGGTCAGCACGTCGCGCGTCGTGCCGGGAATCTCCGTCACGATGGCGCGGTCGCTGCCGGTAAGCGCGTTCATCAGGGAGGATTTGCCGACGTTCGGCCGNNCCGCCATGGCGCGCGCTTCTCCGGCCACTTTGCGGGCGGCCGCCGGCTCGTCGATTTCATCCGGAAAGTCGTTTGAAGCCTCAATGAGGGAGAGCAGGTCGGTGAGACGGCTCCGGCAAGCGCCGATGAAGCGGGATACGCCGCCCTCCAGCTCGCGCACGGACGCCCGGAGCGCCGCCTCGCTGCCCGCTGAAACGACGCCCATCACCGCCTCGGCTTCGCTGAGGTCAAGGCGTCCGTTCTCAAACGCGCGCCGCGTAAACTCGCCCGGCGCGGCAGGCACGGCGCCCAGCGCCAGCACGCGCCGCAAAACCTGGGCCGCCGCCGCGCCGCCGCCATGGCATTGGATCTCGGCCACGTCTTCCCGCGTATAGCTGCGGGGCGCGCGCATAAGCACGGCCATGACCTCGTCGATCACGCCGCCCCGCTCGTCCACCGCATGCCCGAAGTACAGCCGGTGCGACGCCAGGGTTTTCACCTTTCCGGCCGGAACAAACGCAGCNNCCGCCGCTCACGCGCACGATGGCGATGCCGCCCTCGCCGCGCGCCGTGGCAATCGCCGCGATGGTGCTCATGCGTTGAGGCGCAGGGGCAGCACCATGTAGGTGTAGGCGTTGCCCTCAACCGGCGCGATCACGCAGGGGCTGACCGGAGAATTGAACTTCATGAGGAAGCTTTCGTCGCTGATGGCGCGCAGCACATCGGTCACGTATTTCACGTTGAACGCGATTTCCCCCATTTCGGAATTGGATGTTATGACCATCAGGTCAGGCGTTACGGCAAGTTTAATGATGTTCGTCTTGCTCTCGCGGGCCATAAGGGAAGCGCGTTCGACGCACAGCGCCATCTGCTCGCGATCCAGCACCCTGACCACAGTCTTTGCGGAAGCGGGGATGATCTGGCGATACTTGATGTACTCGCCTTCGAGCAGCGTGGCGAAAATGCGGGTGTTTTCCATTTCAACCAATAGCTGAGTGCCGCCGAAAATGAGCGTCACCATGTCTTCTTCGCCGCCGGACACGATTTTGGACAGTTCCTGCAGCAGCCGGCTGGGAATGACGGCGTTCAGCGCCGGCGCATCCCCGGCGATGGGGGAAATGCGCACGGCGAAGCGGAAGCCGTCCAGCGCGACCATGCGCGCCTCGCCGCCGCCGATCTCAAGGAGGCAGCCCGTGAGGATCCTGCGGGTCTCATCCGTGGAAACGGCGAAGGAGGTCTGGGTGATCATGTCGCGCAGCATGGCCTGCGGCAGCTCGACGCGGCTGGTCTCGTCGATATGCGGGAGCTGGGGAAACAGGTCGGCCGGCTTGCCCGCAATGGTGGTGCGGGAACCGCCGCAGCGGATGGTGGCGATCATGTTGTCGTTTGCCGAAAACACCATTTCACCCGTCGGCAGCCTGCGGATAACATCGACAAACAGGCGGCCCGGCATGACGATGCGGCCTTCCTCGGCGATTTCCGCCGGGAGGCCGGAGATGATGGTCATGGAGCCGTCCGAGCAGGTCAGGCTGATGCCGGTGTCTGTCGTTTCAATAAGGATACCTTCAAGGATCGGCAGCGTGCTGCGCGCGGACAGCGCATGGGTTGCGGTTCCCAGCGCATTGACCAGTTCAGCGGTATTCACGGAAAATTTCATGGGATTTTCGCCTCCTCATGGGGAATGGTAGGAATAATATATACTTCGTAGTCGTACTAATAGTAATGTGGAAACTGTGGAAAACCTGCTCAAACCGCAGGGCACGCAACACATCCCGGGGATTTCAGGCTGGGCAAAGGCTGTGGAAAACCTGCGCGGTTACGACCTGTTTATCCAC
>LVAP01000021.1 GCA_001603025.1 Clostridiales bacterium Firm_10
GGGTGGAAGCGCGCTTCGGCGAGCTGCAGCTGGTGTGCCCGGCGTTCGAATCCGGCGGGGGCCTGAAGCCTGTCTACAAGCCGCTGCCCGGCATTCCCCAGAAGACGCTCGTTCAGGCCATCCAGGCGGCCATCGCCGCGCAGGACGGCCAGTGGGAGGAGCCGCTGCCGGAGCCGCTGCGCCGCCGCCACGGCCTGTGCGAGCGGAACTGCGCCATCATCAACGCGCACCAGCCCGTCAGCCGGGAAGCGCTCGCCGCCGCCCGCCGCCGTCTGGCCTTTGAGGAACTGCTTCTGTTCCAGGTGGGGCTGTGGCTGCTGCGCGGCGCGAAGCGCGAGGGCGCCGTCATCGACGCGCCGGACTCGCTGGGCGACGAATACTGGGCCACGCTGCCCTTCACGCCCACGGGAGCCCAGCGGCGCGTGCTCCGCGAGGTGCTCGCGGACCTGCGCGCGCCTCATCCGATGGCGCGGCTGGTGCAGGGCGACGTGGGCAGCGGCAAGACCGCCATCGCCTTCGCCGCGATGTACGCCGCGGTGAAGCGCGGCTGGCAGTGCGCCCTCATGGCCCCCACGGAGATCCTCGCCGCCCNNCGAGCCGCTGGGCGTTCGCTGCGGCCTGCTCACCGGCTCGCTCACGCCGAAGAACCGCCGCCTGGCGCACGAGGCCGTCGCCTCCGGCGAATGGCAGGCGGTGATCGGCACCCACGCCCTCATTACGGAAAGCGTGCAATACAGCAGGCTGGGCTTGGTCATCACGGACGAACAGCACCGCTTCGGCGTGCGCCAGCGCACCCTGCTCTCCGACAAGGGCGGCTCCCCCAACGTGCTGGTCATGTCCGCCACGCCCATTCCCCGCACGCTGTCGCTCATCCTCTACGGCGATTTGGACATCTCCATCGTGGACGAGCTGCCCCCCGGCCGCACGCCGGTGAAAACCAGCATCGTGCCCGAGGCCAAGCGGCAGGCCATGTACGGCTTCCTGCGCGACGAGGTGAAAAAGGGCCGGCAGATCTACGTGGTGTGTCCGCTCATCGAGGAGAGCGAGGCCATGGACGCCGCGCCCGCCGAAGTCATCTATGAGAACCTGCGCGCGCGCGACCTCAGGGGCCTGCGCATCGCCCTGGTGCACGGGCGGCTGAAGGCGGCCGATAAGGACACTATCCTCAGCGATTTCCACGCCGGGAAGATTGACGTGCTGGTGTCCACCACGGTGATCGAGGTGGGCGTGAATGTGCCCAACGCCAGCGTGATGGTGATCGAGAACGCCGAGCGCTTCGGCCTGGCCCAGCTGCACCAGCTGCGGGGGCGCGTGGGTCGCGGCGCCGCGGTGAGCTACTGTTTCCTCATGGCGGAGCCCAACGAGCGCCTGCGACTGATGACCAGGACGAACGACGGCTTTGAAATCGCCCAGAAGGACATGGAGCTCCGCGGCCCCGGCGAGATCCTGGGCCAGCGCCAGTCCGGCGCCATGGCGCTGGGAGCGGGCGCGCTGCTCAGCGACACGGAGCTGCTCAAAGAGACACACGACGAGGCGCGCGGTCTCCTCACCCGCCCGGACAGCGAAGAAGCCCGCGCCGTGATCGAACTGGCGCAGCGCGCACTGGGCGAGCGGCTGAAGGACGCGGCGATGAACTGAGGAAAGAACCCTGCGCCAAAACCCGGATGAGAAGAGTTGTCCGGAAGCCCGACAGAATCCCATTGCATACCGAGGCGCACCATGCGAAAAAACTTTTCCCTTTCCCGCTGCGCCGCGCTCATTCTCGGCGCAGCCATCCTGGCCTTCGGGCTCTTCAACGTGCACGCGAGATGCCGCATCACCGAAGGCGGCGTGCTGGGCATGACCCTGCTCATCCATCACTGGACGGGCCTCTCCCCCGCCGTCTCCGAAGTGGTGCTGGACGCCGCCTGTTACCTCATGGGCCTGCGTTTCCTGGGCAGGGCCTTCCTGCCCCGCGCGCTGGCCGCGACTCTCAGCTACGCGCTGTTCTACGCGCTGTTCGAGCGCGCGGGCTATGTCCTGCCGGACCTGTCCGGCATGCCGCTTCTCGCCGCCGCGGCGGGCGGCGTGTTCGTAGGCGTCGGCGTGGGGCTGGTGGTGCGCGCCGGCGGCGCGGCGGGCGGCGACGACGCGCTGGCGCTGGTCGTTTCGAAGCTCACCGGCTGGAAGATCGCGCGCGCCTACCTGCTGACCGACGTCACGGTGCTGCTGCTGAGCCTCACCTACATCCCCCTCCCGAACATCGCCTGCTCGCTGTTCACGGTGACGCTCTCCTCGTTCATCATCGGGCGCATCCAGGGATCCGGCCGGCGCGGGCGCCGGAGCCGTCCCGTTCGGGAATCAAATCAAAGAAAGCCCGCTTGACAATTTTCCGCCGTTCCTTTACTATAATATTGAACCGTATCACAAGCATCGGAGGAGATAGCACTATGAAGATTCTCATGGCCGCATCCGAATGTGTTCCCTTCATCAAGACCGGCGGGCTGGCCGACGTCATCGGCGCGCTGCCCGGGCACCTCGCGGCTGAAGGCGAAGACATTCGCATCGTCATTCCGAAATACGGCGAGATCAGCGAGCGTTACCGCAGCCAGATGACCCACCTGTGCGATTTCTACCTCGACCTGGGCTGGCGCCGCCAGTACTGCGGCGTGGAGACGCTCGTGCTGAACGGCATCACCTGCTACTTCATCGACAACGAATACTACTTCAACCGCCCCTACATCTACGGCACCGGCGGCGACGAGATCGAGCGCTTCGCCTTCTTCGACCGGGCCGTGCTGGAGATCATGCCGCGCATCGGCTTCTATCCGGACGTGCTGCACTGCCACGACTGGCAGACCGGCCTGATTCCGGCGCTGTACCGCATCCAGTATGCCCGGCTGCCCGAATACGCGGGCATCCGCACCGTGTTCACCATTCACAACCTGCAGTACCAGGGCGTCTATCCCATCAGCTACGTGGAGGACCTGCTGCATCTGGGCAACGAGGCCTATCTCGAGGGCGGCGTGGCGTTCTACAACCAGTGCTCCTGCATGAAGGCCGGCCTCAATTTCTCGGACCGCATCACCACCGTCAGCCCCACCTACGCCCAGGAGATCCAGACGCCCTACTACGGCGAGCAGCTGGACGGCCTGCTGCGCCTGCGCGCGGCCGATCTGCAGGGCATCCTGAACGGCATCGACACCGTGGAGTACGACCCGGAAACCGACCCGCACATCGAAGTGAAGTATTCCTGGCATTCCATCGCCCGCAAGCAGAAGAATAAGCTGGCGCTGCAGGGCGAGCTGGGCCTCGCCGAGGACGAAAACGTGCCGCTCATCGGCATGGTGAGCCGCCTTTCCGGCCAGAAGGGGCTCGACCTCGTGCAGTGCGTGCTGAACGAAATCATGCTCACCGGCGCGCAGCTGGTGGTGCTGGGCAAGGGCGAGGACAACTACGTCGACATGTTCTGTTCCGCGCAGAAGCGCTACCCCGGCCGCATCGCCGCCCGGATCGAAATGAACGGCGCGCTGGCGCACCGCATCTACGCCGCCAGCGACCTGTTCCTCATGCCCTCGAAGTTCGAGCCCTGCGGCCTGAGCCAGCTGATCGCCCTGCGCTACGGCACGCTGCCCATCGTGCGCGAGACCGGCGGCCTGCGCGACACCGTGACCGCCTACAACGAGGCCACCGGCGAGGGCAACGGCTTCAGCTTCTTCAACTACAACGCGCACGACATGCTCCACGTCATCGAACGCGCCGTGAAGCTGTATCAGGATGACCGCAAGACCTTCCTCAAGCTGGCCCGGCGCGCCATGCGCGGCCAGTATGGCTGGGATCAGTCCGCAAAGGTGTATCTGGCCTTCTACCGCGAGCTGATCATCAACAAGTAACCGCTCCCGGCCAGGGGAAAGCGGCGCAGGAATGCAGGCAAAGGCGCCGATCATGCGCTTCCGGGATTTCAGAAACACGCTCCAGGGCGGGCCGTCGCGAACAAGCCGGACGGCCCGCTTTTTTCGCGCCTGCCGCCGCACTTGACAACACGCCGCGCGCGGGCCTACAATAGAAGCATGCCTTGCGAATACGCGAAAGCGGACGGGATTTGCTCATGAAACCACGCTCACAAAACTCGCTCACAAAAAACTATTTCCTGAACCTGGGCTACCAGATACTCATCAGCGTGCTGCCGCTCGTCACCGCGCCTTACCTGGCGCGCGTGCTGGAGCCGGACCGCATCGGCGAGTATTCCTTCGCCCAGTCGATCACCTCGTATTTCGCGCTCTTCGCCGCGCTGGGCACCTCGCTGTACGGGCAGCGGGCGATCGCCGCGCGGGAGGCCCGCGGCGAGGATCAGCGGCAGTTCTTCGCGGAGCTGGCGCTGCTTCGCGCGGTTTGCACGGCGCTGGCGCTGGGCGTTTACTTTGCCGTGATCCTGCCCCTGTCGGAAAACCCGCTGCTGACCACGGTCTTGGCCGCGCAGGTGCTGGCGGTGGCTTTCGATGTTTCCTGGTTTTTCCAGGGCGTGGAGCGATTTCAGGTCATCACGCTGTGCAGCGGCGCGGCCCGGACGCTGGGCGCGGCGGCCATTTTCCTGTTTGTGAAAAGCCGGGCAGATCTGGAAAAATACGCGCTGATCATCTGGGGCGCCGCGCTGCTGGGCAACGCCGTGCAGTGGGCCTTCCTGCCGGCGCTGCTGCGGGGAGACCGGCTGACCCGGCCGGACGTCGCCCGGCACCTGGCTCCCGCGCTGAAGCTGTTCATATCGCTCGCCGCCATCCAGGCCTACACCGTGCTGGACCGCACGATGATCGGCCTGATCACGCGCTCGGATTTTGAAAACGGCTACTACGACCAGGCGCAGACGCTCATCACCACGCTGGTGGCGCTGGTCACCTCCTTCAGCGCGGTCATGGCTTCGCGCGTCACCATCCTGCTGCATTCGGAGGAGACCCCGGGCAGGCAGCCTGTGCGGGAGCTGATCCTGTTCTCGTTCCGGCTGGTGTTCGCGCTGGGCCTGCCCATCATGGCGGGCGTGATGCTCATCGCCGCCCGCTTCGTGCCGGTCTACCTCGGCCCGGACTACGGGCCGGTCGCGCCGCTGCTGCGCGTCCTCTCGGCCATCGTGCCCATCATCGGATGCAGCAACGTCGCGGGCATGCAGCTGCTCGTCCCCTCCGGCCGGGAGCGGCTGCTCACGCGCTCTGTGATCGTCGGCGCGCTGGTCAACGTGGCGCTGAACGCGCTGCTCATTCCCCGCTTCCGGGCCATGGGCGCGGCATCGGCCTCCGTGCTGGCCGAGCTCACGGTGACGGGCGTGCAGCTGTACTTCGTGCGGCGCGAAATTCCCATCCGGCGCGTGCTGCGGCTGCTGGCGCGCTACGCGCTGCTGGCCGGCGCGATGGCCCTCGCCGGCGGCGCGCTGTGCGCCGTGCTGGGCGCGGGGCCGTGGGCCATGCTGGGCATCATGGCGGCGTGCGCCGTCGTCTATCTCGCGCTGCTGCTCGGGCTGAAGGATCCCGTGCTGGCCATATTCTCTATGTAGCACACTGGAGGAAACAGATCTATGCGCTATGACTATCTCATCGTGGGCGCGGGCCTGTTCGGGGCGGTGTTCGCCCATGAGGCGACGGCGTGCGGCCGGCGCTGCCTGGTAATCGACCGGAGAAACCACATCGCGGGCAACGCCTACACGGAGACCGTGGAGGGCATCCGCGTGCACAGATACGGCGCGCACATCTTCCACACCTCCGACGAGGCGGTGTGGCGCTATGTCAACCGCTTCGCCTCGTTCAACAACTTCGTCAATTCGCCGGTGGCGGTGTACGGCGACGAGCTGTACAACCTGCCCTTCAACATGAACACCTTCAACCGCATGTGGGGCGTGAAAACCCCCGCCGAGGCGAAGCGGATCATCGCGGAGCAGGCGGCGCGGGAAAACATCGGCGAGCCCAAAAACCTGGAGGAACAGGCGCTGCGCCTGGTGGGCCGCGACATCTACGAAAAACTGGTGAAGGGCTACACCGAAAAGCAGTGGGGCCGACGCTGCGCGGAACTGCCCGCGTTCATCATCCGCCGCCTGCCGCTGCGCTTCACCTACGACAACAACTACTTCAACGACCGCTGGCAGGGCATTCCCGAGGGCGGCTATACGCCCCTCGTGGCAAAGCTGCTGGAGGGCAGCGAGGTGCGGCTGAACACCGACTATTCCGACTTCGTCCGGCACAACCCGGACGCCGCGGCCAGGACGGTGTACACCGGCGCGATCGACGGGTTCTTCGGCTGCCGCCTGGGCGCGCTGGAATACCGTAGCCTGCGCTTTGAGACGAAGGTGCTGGACACGGACAACCACCAGGGCTGCGCCGTGGTGAATTGCACCGGGCGCGAGGTGCCCTACACGCGCGTCATCGAGCACAAGCACTTCGAGTTCGGCCAACAGGAGAAGACGGTCGTCTCCTGGGAATATCCCGCCGAGTGGCGGCCGGGGGCGGAGCCGTACTACCCCGTCAACGACAGGCGCAACGGCGAGCTGTACGCGAAGTACCGCGCGCTGGCGGACGAAACGCCGAACGTGATCTTCGGCGGGCGGCTGGGCGAATACAGGTATTACGACATGGACAAGGTGATCGCCTCCGCGCTGGCGGCGGCGGAAAGGGAACTGGGCTGAGAACCTGCGAAAGCAAGGAGGAAACGGTCATGAAATTCAGCAACGGCTGCTGGGTCAACGCAAAAGACACGGCGATCTTCTCGCCCGCGCAGGTGTATGAGCACGCCGTCGGGGCGGACAGGATACGGCTGTGCTGCCCCACCGGCAGGATCACCAGCCGCGGCGCGACGCTGGGCGGCGTGGTGCTCACTGTGGAAATCACCTCGCCCGCGCCGGGCGTGCTGCGCCTGCGCAGCTGGCATTACGCGGGCGGCGTGGAGCGCGGCCCGGCGTTCCGGCTGGCTGAACCCCTGCCCGGCTGCCTGTGCGCGGAGGAAAAGGACGGGAAGATCATCGCCCGCTCCGGCGACCTGGCCGCGGAAATCGACATCGAAACGGCGCGGATCGAATTCACCCGCGCGGGCGCGCGCGTCACGGCGCTGGAGGAGCACGGCCTGAGCTACGTAAAAACCGCCTGGGGCGGACGGGACGGGCTGTATTACGACCCCTCCCCGGACGACGCTTACATGCGCGCGCAGCTGGAGCTCTCCGTGAACGAGCGCATTTACGGCCTGGGCGAGCGCTTCGGTCCCTTCGTGCGCAACGGCCAGCGCGTCGACATGTGGAACGAGGACGGCGGCACCTCCACCGACATTTCCTACAAGAATATCCCCTTTTTCCTGTCCAGCCGCGGCTACGGCGTGTTCGTCAACCACCCGGAGCGGGTATCGTTTGAAATCGGCAGCGAGTATGTGAGCAAGGCCGGCTTCTCCGTGAAGGGCGAAGCGCTGGATTTCTTCCTCATCGACGGCCCCACCCCCCGCGAGGTCCTCACGCGCTACACGGCGCTGACCGGCCGCCCGCCCCTGCCCCCGCCGTGGACGTTCGGGCTGTGGCTCTCCACCTCCTTCACCACCGATTACGACGAGAAAACCGTCTCCGCCTTTGTGGACGGCATGGCGGAACGGGGCATCCCGCTGAGCGTGTTCCACTTCGACTGCTTCTGGATGCGCGCCTTCCGCTGGTGCGATTTCGAGTTCGACCCGGCCATGTTCCCCGATCCCGCCGGCATGCTGAAGCGCATGAAGGACAGGGGCCTGAAGATATGCCTGTGGATCAACCCCTACGTGGGGCAGGAATCGCCGCTGTTTGAAGAAGGCATGAAAGCGGGCTATTTCCTGAAGCGGAAGGACGGCAGCGTGTGGCAGTGGGATATGTGGCAGCCTGGGCTGGCCGTCGTGGACTTCACCAACCCGGATGCGCGCGCGTGGTATTCGCAGAAGCTGGCGCACCTGATCGACCTGGGCGCGGACTGCTTCAAAACCGATTTCGGCGAGCGCATTCCCGCCGACGCGGTGTACTTTGACGGCAGCGACCCGGAAAAGATGCACAACTACTATACCCACCTCTATAACAAGACGGTTCACGATGTGCTGATGCAGAAGAAGGGCGAGGCCGTCCTGTTCGCGCGCTCGGCCACGGCGGGGGGCCAGCAGTTTCCCGTGCACTGGGGCGGCGACTGCTGGAGCAGCTATGAGGCCATGGAGCAGACGCTGCGGGGCGGACTGTCGCTCACCTGCTCGGGCTTCGGTTTCTGGAGCCATGACATCGGCGGTTTCGAGCAGCGCTCCACGCCGGACATCTACAAGCGCTGGCTGGCGTTCGGCCTGCTGTCCAGCCATTCGCGGCTGCATGGCTCCACCTCCGTGCGGGTGCCGTGGAGCTACGACGAGGAGGCCGTGGACGTGGCGCGCTTCTTCACCCGGCTCAAGATGCGGCTGATGCCCTACATCTACCACGCGGCCTGGGAAGCCCACGCGAGCGGTCTGCCGGTCATGCGCGCCATGATGCTGGAGTTCCCCGGCGACCGCAGCTGCGATTACCTCGCGAACCAGTACATGTTCGGCGAAAGCCTGCTGGTGGCGCCGGTGCTCAACGCCGAAAGCCGCGCCGAATACTACCTGCCGGCGGGCCGCTGGACGCACCTGCTCACCGGCGAGGAGCGCGAGGGCGGCCGCTGGTATGCGGAGCCCTGCGGCTATATGAGCATTCCGCTGTTCGTGCGGCCCGGCAGCGTCATCGCCGTGGGCGCGCGGGACGACAGCCCGGACTACGACTATGCCGACGGCATCGCCTTCTTCGCCTACGCCCGGGAAGACCGCGCCTTCACGGGGCGCGCCGAGGTCATCGGCCCGGACGGCAGCCCCGCCTGCTCCATCGAGCTGACGGGCGGCGACGGCCGCTGCGCGATCGCCTACCGCGGGAGCAAGCCCTGCCGGGTGGTGCTGGTGCACGCGGGCGCGGCGAAGGCCGTGGAAGGCGCGGCGGCGGAAACGCCCAAGGACGGGCTGATGCTTTCGTTCGAAATGAAGGAGGACGACCTGGCGCTGGCCTTCGACGGCGCGGGCGAAGCGAACGTGACATTCTGAGAAAAGACGGGGGCCCTCATTTCCCGGCGCGGCGCGTCGGCGGATGGGGGCCCCGCACAAAACGGAGCGCAATATGCCAGTCATCGAAATCACGGATCTCTCCGCGCCGGAACTGGCGCCTTACGCGCGCCTCACCGAAGCGCAGCTGCGGGCCAGGCAGGCGCCGGAAAAAGGGCTGTTCATCGCCGAGGGCGTGAAGGTCATCGCCCACGCGCTGGACGCGGGCTGCGAGGCCGTATCCCTGCTCATGCCCCGCAGGCACGCGGAGGGCAAGGCCCGCGCGCTCATCGGGCGCTGCGGCGCGCCGGTGTACACCGCGGACGAGGCGCTGCTGTCCACTCTCACCGGCTATGCCCTCACGCGCGGCGTGCTCTGCGCCATGAGGCGGCCCGCTCCCCGCGGGGCTGAAGAAGTCTGCGCCGACGCGCGCCGGGTGGCCGTGCTGGAGGACATCGTGGATCCCACCAACGTGGGGGCCATTCTCCGCTCCGCCGCCGCGCTGGGCGTGGACGCCGCGCTGCTCACCCCCGGCTGCTGCGATCCGCTGAACCGCCGGGCGGTGCGCGTGAGCATGGGCACGGTGTTCCAGATCCCCTGGGCGCGGCTGGGCGAAAAAAGGGCGGACTGGCCCGAAAGGGGGCTCGCCCGCCTGAAGGATATGGGATTCAAAACCGCCGCCATGGCGCTGGATGAGCGGGCCGTCTCCATCGACGATCCGCGCCTGCCCGCCGAGGACAGGCTGGCGATCGTGCTGGGCACCGAAGGCGACGGGCTGTCGCCCGCCACCGTCGCGGCCTGCGATTACACCGTGCGCATTCCCATGCGGCGCGGCGTGGATTCACTGAACGTGGCGGCTGCCAGCGCGGTGGCGTTCTGGACGCTGGCCGCGCTTAAGCCTCGTTGACCAGTTTGCCGGTCATGTGCTCGGGAATCAGCTCGAACACGAGCACATGCGCGCCGGAGCGCTCGATTTCCCGCTCGATGTAATCCTTGTCGCCGGTGAATTTGCGGCTGAGCCGGCGGCTGATCTCAATGGCCCTGCCGTGATCCTCCACGATCCTCAGCCGCCCAAACACGATCACGCTTTTGATATTCAGCGCCCATTCACCTTCCCGGCGATAGCCCTGGTCATACGCGCAGAAGGACGCCTTGTCGCAGGCCTTCAGCGCGTCTATTTTATGCCCTTTGGGGCCGCTGTGGAAGTACAGGTGCCCGTCCTCCTCGCAGTACCAGTGGTTGACGGGCAAGCCGTAGGGATAGCCGTCGTCGCCCAGCACGGAGAGCACGCCGCGCAGCTCGCGCTTCAGCAGCTCAACGCATTCATCGCGGGTCAGCGCCTGCTTCGCCCGCGCCATATCTCTGAAGGCCATGTCCTTATCCTCCGGAAAAAAGTCAAAGCGCAGCTTGCCGGGGCGCCTTCACCTCCGGCTCATTCCTCCGCGCCGGCCAGCTTCTCGATGGCATGGGCGAAGATCTTCACGCTCAGGATGAATTTCTCCCAGTCGACGTACTCGTCCGGCATGTGGCAGGTATCCACGTCGCCGGGGAAGCAGATGCCGAAGGCCACTGT
Source organism: Clostridiales bacterium Firm_10 (assembly GCA_001603025.1). Lineage (GTDB taxonomy): Bacteria > Bacillota > Clostridia > Christensenellales > Aristaeellaceae > Firm-10. The sequence continues at coordinate 10,622 of LVAP01000021.1, forward strand.
GTTGGGCATCATGCGCGAGTAAGTGCCGCCGCCGATGGCGATGGGATAGGCAGGCAGGCCGGTGACCTCGTGGTATACCTCCAGCAGGCCCTTCACCACTTTGTGGTCCCGGGGCACATAATGCACGCCGTGTCCGCCAACGCGCCGCACGGCCAGCGGCGTGCCGGAAAGCGCCATGCACATCCGGCCCAGGATGTCCGCCTCGCTGGTGGCCAGCGGCCAGCGGATATCCAGCGTCACCTCCAGCTTCACGCCGTCGAAGCGCAGCAGGCCCACGTTGCAGGTGAGCGGGCCGCACTCCTCGTCGTCCGTCCTGACGCCGGCGGACGCGCCGTCGCCTTCCGTGCCGAATTTTTCTGCCAGCGCCGCGATGGCCGGGGCGATGCCGCCGCCCGCGCCCAGCAGCGCCAGCGCCTTGAACAGCAGCCCCGCCGCGTTCAGCCCCAGGTGCGGCAGCGAGGCGTGGGCCGAGACGCCCACCGCCTCGATCAGCGCGCGGCCGCCCTCCAGCGGCGTCACGCTGACCTGATAGGGCATGGCCTCCGGCTTCATGGCCGCCAGTTTTTCCTTCATGGCCTCGACGGACACCTTTTCCACGCCCACCACGGCGCGCGCCGTGCCGGGCACCACGTTGGAACGAACGCCCGCGTTCATCTCATAGACCGGTATCTCCGCGTCCGCTTCGCCGCCGCTCACGGCGCTCAGCACGATGCCGATGCCGCCCTTCTCGATGTTGATCAGCGGATAGTCCGCGTCCGGCGAGAAGCCGTAGTCGGGCATCGGCTCGCGCTCCTTGTAATAGCGCAGCCCGCGCATGCCGGATTCCTCGTCTGTGCCGAGGATCAGCCTCACGCCGTCCTTCAGCCTGACGCCCGCCTCCTTCACTGCGCGCAGGGCAAACAGCGCCGCCACGGCCGGGCCCTTGTCGTCCTGCACGCCGCGGCCGTACACCCGGCCTTCCGCGCGCTCGCAGCCGAAGGGATCGTGCGTCCAGCCGTCGCCCGCAGGCACGATGTCCAGGTGCGCCAGCATGCCCATGGTCTGCTCACCGCGGCCCAGGCTGATCTCGCCCGCGTAGCCGTCCACGTTGCGCACCTCAAAGCCCATCGCCTCCGCGTCGCTGAGGGCCAGCGCCAGCGCCCGGCTCACGTTTTCGCCGAAGGGCTTGCCCTCGCCCGCCGGCTCGGCCAGGGTGGAATCGATGGCGATCCAGCCCTTCAGCGTCTTATAAATCTCCTCCCGCCAGCCTTCGATGAGACTGTCAATTTTCGGATTGAACATGCTGCTCCTCCTCTGTCTCTTTCTGTTTGTTCGCCCTGAGGCAGTCGTATATCGTCTGTGCCGTCTGCTTTGAGATGCCGGGCACCTCGCAGATCTCCTCCATGGACGCGCCTTCCAGCGCCTCCATCGTCTCAAAGTGCTTCAGGATCGCCTTCTTGCGCACCGGGCCCACGCCGGGAATCTCATCCAGGCGGGACCTGAGCGCCGCCGCCCCCCTCAGCGACCGATGGTGGGAAATGGCGAAGCGGTGCGCCTCGTCGCGCAGCCGCTGGATGAGGTGCAGCGCCGGGCTGTGCTTGTCCAGCAGGATGGACTGCTCCTCGCCCGGCAGCACGATTTCCTCCAGCCGCTTGGCCAGGCCGAACATGGGAATGTTCAGCCCGAGCTCGTCCCGCGCCGCCAGGGCCGCTTCCAGCTGGCCGCGGCCGCCGTCGATGAGGATGAGCTCCGGCAGATCGGAAAACTTGCCGCCGACCGGATCCTGCCCCTGGGCGAGCCGCTCCTCCCGCTCGGTCAGGCCGTGCTTCAATCGCCGGGAGATGACCTCCTGAATGGAGGCGAAGTCGTTGGCGCCCTCCACGGTCCGAATGCGGAAATAGCGGTAATCCCGGTTGGCCGGGCGGCCGTTGATCATGACCACCATGGAACCCACCGACTGCGCGCCCTGCGTGTTGGAGATGTCGTAACCCTCGATGCGGCGGGGAAACACGTCCATGCCCAGCACTTCCTGCAGCTCCTCCAGCGCACCGATGGTGCGCAGCCGGCTGTTTGTCAGCTGCTTCTCCCGCTTGAGCGCCGCGTCGCCGGCGTTCTTCAGGGCCATTTCCACCAGCTGGCGCTTCTCGCCGCGCTGGGGCCGGGTCACTGTCACCTTCGCGCCGCGCCGCTCGGTGAGCAGCTGCGAAAGCGCGTCCGCGTCCTCCATCAGGTGGCTCAGCAGGATCTCGCGCGGCGGGAGGCTGTCCTCCGAATAGTATTGCAGCATAAACGAGGTGAGGACTTCCTCCGGCGGCTCGTCGCCCGCCCGCTCCAGCGCGTGGCTCTCCGAGCCGATCATCTTGCCGCCCCGCACCATCACGATCTGCACGATGGCGTCGTCGCCGCAGCGCACGGCAGCCAGCACATCCTGGTCGCCGCCGCCGGCCACGATGGCCTTCTGCTTCTGCATCACCGATTCCACAGCCTGCAGCCGGTCGCGATACACCGCCGCGCGCTCGTAGTTGAACGACGCGGCCGCTTCCCGCATCTTCTCGGTGAGTTCCTGCCGCACGGGCTGGTCGTTCCCCTCCAGGAATTCCAGCACGCGCTCCATGATCTCGTGGTAGCCGGCCTCGTCGATGTGTCCGGCGCACGGGGCGTGACACTGGCCGATCTCATAGTGCACGCAGGGGCGGTACACCTTGCCGTCGCCGATGGCGCGGGTGCAGGTGCGTATCGGAAACACTGTGCGCACCACGTCCAGCATCTCGCGCACCACCGTGGCGCTCATGAACGGGCCGAAGTACTTCGCGCCGTCCTTCGCGCTGCGGCGCGTCAGATCCACGGTGGGAAACGGCTCGTGCATGTTCACGCGGATGTAGGGATAGTGCTTGTCGTCCTTCAGCAGGATGTTGTACCACGGCTTGTGCAGCTTGATGAGATTGCACTCGAGGATCAGCGCCTCCAGCTCGCCGTCCACCAGCACGATGTCGAAATCGTCCACCTTCTCCACCATCGCCCGCACCTTGGGCGTGTGGTTCCGGCTCTCGTGGAAATACTGCCGCACGCGGTTTTTGAGGTTCTTCGCCTTGCCCACGTAGATGATGCGTCCGCCGCTTTTCATCAGGTAACAGCCCGGCGAATCGGGCAGGTTCTCGATCTTCAGCCGAAGCGCGTCGGTCATGCCCGCACGTCCCTTCTCAGCCGTTCGAGCGTGGCGGCGTCCGGATCGCGGTCGGCGTAGCGCGCCAGTTCATAGGCGTCCGCCACCGCCTGGGGCTCCGGCGCCTTCAGCTCGGGCAGCGTTTCGCGCAGGGTGCGTCCGGAGGGCTTCAGCCTGGCCCGGCGATAGAGCACGCGCACGATGTGCCGCGCCCGCTCGCGGGCGTCCATGTCGTCCCATTTCTTGTCCCGCGCGAAGAGCGCGGACACGCGCTTTTTCAGCGCCGCGCCCACGTCGCGCTGCATCTCGCCCCAGTCAAGCAGGCTCTCCTGCTCGTCGTGATAATCCTCGCCCACCGCCTGGGCGAAGCGGCTCAGGTAGGCGCTGATCTTCCTGTACAGCTCGCGGATCAGCTGACCGATCCGGCGGAATAGCAGGAAAAGCAGAAACAGCAGCGCCACGCCCGCGATCACGTAGGCCACATAGGTCATGGCCTCCCAGAAGGGAGAGGGCTCGGTGGGCTCACCCAGCCCGCCGCCGAAGCCGCCGCCGCCCCCGGCTTCGCCTGAGGGCGTGGAACCGGGATACAGGTGGTCGGCGATCCAGGCCATCACCTTCAGGATCCCGATGGCCAGCTTCTCCGCCAGCCAGCCCACCTTCTCCTTCAGCCAGTTGAAACACGCCACCGCGGCGGCGAGCGCCATCAGCCCCACGAGCAGCATGCGGTTGCTCCTGCGCATGGTGGCCGGGGGCTTTACGCCGAAGCGCAAGGCCGAGCCGGTGCGCATCGCGCGGTCGTTCAGGATCCACAGCGACGCCGCCAGGAACACGGAACCGCTCACCGCGAGCAGGGTGTTCAGCGCGGGAGATTTCACAAACACCGCGGCGATGCCCGCCACGGCGTAAATCGCCGCGCCGGCGATGACGTTGTACGTATCCACGCTCGAGGCGGTGGTGCAGAACCGCAGCGCCGCCGGCAGCATCAGCACCGGCACGACGCTCGCCATGGCGCGCGTGAGGAAATCCAGCCCCGAGAACCACGGCACGTCGCAGAAGAACAGCACGATGGCCGAGGCGGCCATCAGCATCACGCAGACGATGGCGCGCAGTGGCAGGCTGACGCGCCGCCGGGCCTCTTCCTCATGCGTATCGCGCCGCAGGTTCCGGTCCGGATCGGGATCGCCGTGCGAAACGGTGCGTTCCCGGAAGACCTCCTGCTTCTTCTGCTTGCCGCCCACGCGGCCAGGCAGCAGCGAGACCAGAAACGCCACGGGCACCATTGCCGCCGAGACGATCAGCAGCGGATAGCCGTCGCCGGCGATCGCGTAGCCCACGATGAGGGGGATCGGCCCGAAGCACAGCAGGAAATACGCCGCTTCAAGCAGTTTTCTCAGAACCCGCTTCACGCCGCCGCCCCCTTTCCAACGCCATCATGGTCACGGAATTGCCAGCCTGGCGCAGCATGTCCACGCGCGCCTGTATCTGTTCGCTGTCGTAGGTCGACAGGATGAGGATGTCTTCGCCCTGCAGGCCGCACAGCGACTCCAGCAGCGTGGGAAAGGTGACTTCCCGGTGAATCTCCATCCGCGCCATGGCGGTGAGCAGGATCTCCAGCTGGTCGTTGGCGCGCCGCGCGGGAATGAGGATGGTCCTGCCCGTGCCCTTCTCGCCGGTCATGCAGGCGTTGGTGGCGAAGCCCGCCTCCACGCCGGCATCCAGCGCGCGCCGGCACAGCGTTGCCGCGATGCGGATGCCCTGCTCGATGCCCTCCTGCTCGTAGTCCATCAGGTCGCCCCACTGCTCCTCGGAGGCCTGCACGTTCAGCACCACCAGCATGCGCGGATCGGCTGTGTAGTCGCGCGTTTTCACCTGCAGGGAGCCGGTGCGCGCGCTGGCGCGCCAGTGCACGTCGCGCAGCGGGTCGCCGGGCCGGTAGTCGCGGATGCCGGACACCAGAAAGGGGTCGGGCATGATCCAGCGCTTCACGGCCAGCTCGCCCTGCCAGCGGGTGGAGGGCGTATCCAGCTCCTCCTCGCTGAGCAGCCGTGGATAGACGTCCAGCGCGCAGCTGAGGTTCAGCTGCTGGGTCTTCATCCAGATCGCCACCAGGTCGCCCGCGGTCAGCGCCACCGAGCCGACCTCATAGTGGCCGCGCCGGAGGCAGGTCACCTCGTGGCGGCGCGTGATCTGGCTGAACGGCCCCAGGTAGAACACGGATTTATGATACTGGTCGGCGCTGATCTCGCGCTCTTCGCTCTGGCCGCCGTGGCCGAAGCGCAGGCTGGGCGAGATGCGGGATTCCGCGCGGATCCACGGCACCGGCAGAATCTTCCGGTTCCGGATGACCTCCACCAGCTTCACCTGCTCGCCCTCAAACGCGCTCTTCTGGCTGAACCGCCGTTCATAGCCGATGCTCTTCATGCCGAACAGCGCCACCAGCAGGCCCTGAATGAGAATCACGATCCCGACGGAAACCAGGATCCAGATGATGCTCATGCCGTCACGCCCTTTCGCCGGACTCCACCGGCGCGGTGATCTGGCTCAGGGCCTCCTTCACCAGCTCCTCGCCCTTCGCGCTGCGCCCGTACAGGCCGCTCAGGATGATCCTGTGGGCCAGCACAGGCACGGCCAGCGCCTTCACGTCGTCCGGGGTGACGAAATCGCGCCCGCGGATGAGCGCCAGCGCCTGGCAGGCGCGCAGCAGCGCCAGCAGGCCGCGCGGGCTCACGCCGACGGCCACCTGAGGCAGCTCCCGCGTCTTCTCGCACAGATCCACCATGTAGCGCCGCACGGGCTCGGATACATACGCCCCCGAGAACAGCGACTGGGCGGCGCGGATGTCCTCCGCCGTGGCGCAGGGCGTGAGCTCCTCCAGGGGATTGTCCTGGATGAAGCGGTCCAGGATGGTCATGGCTTCCTCGGTGCTGGGATAGCCGGGCTTGAGCTTCATGAGGAAGCGGTCCAGCTGCGCCTCGGGCAGCGGGAAGGTGCCCTGCGTTTCAACCGGGTTCTGCGTGGCGATGACCAGGAAGGGCTCGTCCAGCCTTCTCGTCACGCCGTCGCTGGTCACCTGGCGCTCCTCCATGCACTCCAGCAGCGCCGACTGCGTGCGCGGCGTGGCGCGGTTGATCTCGTCCGCCAGCAGGATATTCGTGAACACCGGCCCGGGCTTAAACTCGAAATCGCCCTTCTGCGCGTTGAAAATGGAAAGGCCCGTCACGTCGGAGGGCAGCAGATCGGGCGTAAATTGGATACGGGCAAAGCCGCAGGAGAGCGACTTCGCCAGCGATTTCGCCATCACCGTTTTGCCCGTGCCCGGCACGTCCTCCAGCAGCACATGTCCGCGCGCGATCATCGCGCACAGCATCAGCTCGACCGTCTCGCCCTTGCCCACGATGACCTTCTGGATCCGTTCCTTCACCTGCGCCGCCAGCGCCTGAATATCCCTGCGTTCCATGCAACCCTCTCCTTTTCGTTTCCCCTGAATATACAATTTCTGATTCACCCTACCAGCTCGATCGCTTCGCTGAGCGCCTTGGCGGCGAGCGTAGCGGCCAGGTTGCCGCCGGAGCCGGCCTTCTCCAGCACCACGGCCACGGCGTAAGGATGCGCTTCATCGGCAAGATAGCCCGCAAACCAGGCGTTGGTTTCCACCGTCTTGTCGTCGCTGATTTCCGCCGAACCGGTCTTTCCGCACACGGTGTAGCCCTGGATGCGCGCGCGCGTGCCCGTGCCGGATTCCACGGCGCTCTGCATGTAATCGCCGATGATCGAGGCGGTGGACTGGCTCATGACGCGCTTGTAGGCGCCCGGCGTAGCGCGCAGCCTGGGCAGGCCGGTGGCGCCCGTCACCTGCCGGACGAGTCTGGGTTCCATCATCACGCCGCCGTTGGCCACGCTGCCGGCGATCATGGCCATGTGCAGCGGCGTTACCAGCACCCGGCCCTGCCCTACGCCCGTCCACGCCAGTTCGCTCACCGAGCCGATGTCCTCCGGGAAGCTGGAGGCATACAGCACCACGTCGGAAAACGTGAAGTTGTCGTTGAAGCCGAACGACTCCGCCGTGCGCAGCAGCGCGTTCTGGCCCAGCCCGTAGCTGAGCGTGGCGAAGGCCACGTTGCAGCTTTGCGTGAAGGCCGTTTTCAGGGTCAGCTCGCCGTGCGCCTTCGTGCCGGACAGGCAGGTGACCGCGCCGTTTCCGAACTCGCGCATGCCGGTGCAGACGAACGCCTGGCTCAGCGCGCCGGGCTGGTTTTCCAGCGCCGAGGCCAGCGTGATGATCTTGAAGGTGGAGCCGGGGGTGTACTGGCCCTGCAGGCAGCGGTTGAAGTAGGCGGTGTCCGCCACGTCCGTGTCCAGGCTGGCCGGGTCGTACTCCGGCATGGAAATCATGGCGAGGATCTCGCCCGTCCTGTAGTTGATGACCACCACCGCGCCGTTGTATTCCGCGGGGAAATTCTGCGCGAGAACGCCGCTCAGCCGGGCGTCCACGGTGAGCTGGATGTCGTCGCCGCGAGTGGTTTCGCCGCTCAGCCACTGCCATGTCCGGTCGATGACCGAGCCGGACATGCCCACCAGCGTGCTGGCGAAAAAGGTCTGCACGCCCGTGCCGGACATGCTCATGGTGTCGCCCACCGTCTGCGAAAGCGCCAGGCGGATGGCGAAGTCGTTTGAATATCGCCGCGCGCCGTCGGCGTCGGTCCAGGCCAGGGTGTAGCCGTCCCGGTCGGTGATGGTGCCCATGACGACGTTTTTCTTCGCGTGGTTCAGGCGCGAGTTGTTGCTGCTCATGGCCCAGCGCGAGCCCTGCGTCCAGGTGGTGTAGCCAAACCAGCCGGCCACGCCCACGAACAGGCACAGGAGCAGCGTGCCGATCAGGCGCATGTTCCGCCTCAGTTCCTTCATTCGCGATCACCCTCCTGCCATTCCGCCCGCCGCACGTCGTCCTCGTCCTGGTCGGCGTTCAGCGAGGAAATGCCCAGCAGCAGCCCCGCGCCGGCCAGGCAGCTCACCATGGAGGAGCCGCCCGCCGCCACGAAGGGCAGCGTAACGCCGGTCAGCGGGATCAGCCGGATGTTGCCGCCCACGATGAGCAGCGTCTGCAGGCCCAGCATCGTCACCACGCCGAAGGAGACGAGCGCGTGGAAGCCGTGCCGGCAGCTCATGGCGACGGACACCCCGCGCATGATGATCAGCACATAGACGATCAGCAGGCACAGCGCGAAAATCATGCCGAACTGCTCGCAGATGGCCGCGAACACAAAATCCGAATGATACAGGGGAATCATGCGGGGCATGCCAAGCCCCAGGCCCATGCCGAGCAGGCCGCCGCTGCCGATGGCGATCAGCGACTGGATCACCTGATAGCCGCCCGCCGAGGGATCGGCCCAGGGATTGCGCCAGTCGACCACGCGCTTTTTCACATAGGGCAGCACGAAATAAGCGCCGACCGCGCCGACCGCGCCTGCGCCCAGCCCGGCCAGCGACAGCAGGCCGTTGCTGGTGGCGATGAAATACAGAATCACCGTGGTGAGGAAATACAGAAGCAGCGCGCCAAGGTCGCGCTCAAGCAGCAAAACGGCGCACAGGGAGGCGCCGAACAGGATGGACAGGATCTTCATCGTCCGGCTCTGCCGCTCCGAAAGGAAGCTGGCCAGCACCACCAGGAGCGATATCTTCACAAACTCGGAGGGCTGCAGGCCCACCACGTCCCTGATCAGCACAATCCAGTTGCGCGCGCCGTTCTTCGTCTCGCCGATGACCAGCGGCAGTGCGATGAAGCCCAGCGACAGCACCATGAACACCAGCTTCCAGCGGTTCCAGTGCCTGAAGAGGCGGATGAACACGATGCCCGCCAGCATGCCGATGAGGCCCGCGCCGATATACAGGGCCTGCGTCAGCGGGGTGATCGACGCGCGGGAGATGGCGGTGAGCGTCACGACGCTCACAGAGCACAGAAACAGCACCAGCGTGAGGATCACGCGGTCGATTTTCCAGATTTTCGGCAGCCCCTTCACCAGCAGCAGCGTCACCGCAGGCATGATGCCCGCCAGCAGCAGCGACTGCGTGTCGATGGGGTTTGTCCTCAGCGTCAGAAGCAGCATGGCCGACGCCTGAAACAGCGTGACGGCGTACAGCAGGAGCGAGGTGTCCGCGCGCTTCAACGCCCGGCGCATCGCGCCGATCTCAGTGGTCCTCTTCCTCATGGCCTACTCCCACACATCTTCGAATTCATCGTCCGAGGCGTCCTCGGGCAGAATCTGCGCCGGCTTTTTCCGGGGACGGACGGGCGCCTCGCGCGCCGCGTCGTCCACGTCGAAAAACACCATGGTCAGTTTCATCTTCCCGATGCGCAGCGTGTCGCCGTCGCGCAGCACCTGCGTGCCGTCGGCCAGCCTGTGCGCCTCGAACGGCGCGCCCTTCGCGCCGTGCAGCACCATTTCGCCGCCGCGGCGCGTCATGAAGATATGTCTCTTTTTGATGTCGCGGCCCCGCAGGCGGATNNGGGCACCTGCCACTTCTGCGGCTTTTTGCGGCGGCGGCGCGTTCCGTCGTCCACCAGCACCAGCTCGCCCACGCAGCCCGCTCCGCCTTCCCATTCGCGCAGCAGCTTTGCCTTGCGGTTGTCCTGCACGCAGGCGCGCCAGCCGCGAAACACGACCAGCAGCGCCAGCAGCGCAAACCAGTATCGGGCGGCGTATGCCAGCAACTCATAGGTCTCCCGGTTCATCGCCGTCCTCCTTTCGGGCTCCGTGGCCCGTGCATACAATATCCCATGATAGGTAGCATATCATATCCACATGTCTTTTTGGTTAAATTATGGGGTCAAAATCGTAAAACGACCCATAAAAACAGCATTCCCTCCGCATTTGGACGCGAAGGGAATGGCATATGACGCTTTGCGGGACAGGCCTGAGGTCATCTGTCCGCCTTTTTGATCACCAGCTCGCCGTTGTGAACTTCCATGCGCACCTTGTTTCCCGTGACGCCCAGCTGGGCCAGCACGTCGTGGGGAATCTGCACGCGGCCCGCGCGGTCGAGCACGGCGTATTCATCCTGAACCTCGTCCTCCTCCGTGAGGGAGGTGATCTCGTTCAGGCGCTCGATATAGCTCTGTTTCATGATGCGCTCGGAGCTGATTTTCCCGTCCCGGATGGCGGCCACGCGATGCACCTTCTTGCTGAGCATGCGGTCATGCGTCACGATGACCACGGTCAGCCCGGTCGACTTGTTGATGTCGCGGAACATGTCCAGGATGTACGCGCCGGTCTTCACGTCCACCGCGCCGGTGGGCTCGTCGGCCAGCAGGATCTTCGGGTTGTTCGCCAGCGCGATGGCGATGGCCACGCGCTGCTGCTCGCCGCCGGAGAGCTGGCTCAGGCGGCTGTTGCGCCGGCGGCTCAGGCCCACCATGTCCAGCAGCTCCAGCGCGCGCTTCTTCTTCCGCTCGCCGTGCTCGAACAGCATGGGCATCTGCACGTTCTGCCAGGCGGTGAGATACGGGAGCAGGTTTCGCGCGTTGTTCTGCCACACGAAGCCGACCGTGCGGCGCTTGTATTCCACCAGCTCCCGCTCGTTCAGCTTGAACAGGTCCTTGCCGTCCACGATCAGCTTGCCCGCCGAAGGCCGGTCGAGCCCGCCGATCATGTTCAGGAAGGTGGATTTGCCGGAGCCGCTGTTGCCGATGATGGCCATCAGCTCGCCGCGGTCGATGTTGATTTCCAGGCCCTGCAGGGCCAGCACCTCGATGTCCTTGGTCTTGTATATCTTCACCAGGTTATCGCACTGGATGATCGGCTCACTCGCCATGCATCAGTTCACCGCCTTCCAGCTCATACACTTTGTCGCCCAGTTCCATCAGGTCGGTGTCGTGCGTGGTCATGACGATGGTCACGCCCTCGCCGTCGGTCAGCTCGCGGAACAGCTTCACCATGGCCAGGCCGGTGTTGGTGTCCAGCGCGCCGGTGGGCTCGTCCGCAAACAGCACCTTGGGCCGGTGCGCCACCGCGCGGGCGATGGCCACGCGCTGCTGCTCGCCGCCGGAAAGCTCCTGGGGCAGGTGGTTCGCGCGCTGGCTCAGGCCCACCAGCTTCAGGCACTCCATGGCCCGGGCGGTGCGGTCGCCCCTGTATTTCGTAAGGCGCAGCGCGTACTCGACGTTCTCCAGCGCGTTCATCATGGGAATCAGCGCCACAGACTGGAACACGAACCCGATCTCCATGCGCCGCAGGCGCGCCCGTCTGTGCTCGTCCATGCGGGCGATGTTCCTCTCCTCGAAGAACACCTTGCCCTCCGTGGGCTTGTCCAGCGCGCCGAGAATGTTCATCAGCGTGGTTTTGCCCGAGCCGGAACGGCCGCGAAGAATGGTGAGCTTGCCCTTGGGCACCTCCACGTCGATGCCCTTGAGGGCCCAGAAATCCTCGCCCTGCGTCCTGAAGCAGCGCTTGACGCCTTCTGTTCTGATGATGTTTTCCATCGCTTAATCCTCTCCCAGCTTCAGCGCCTGCGCGATCTTCATGCGGTTGATCAGCACGCCCAGGATGATCAGGCACAGCCCGATCATCGCCGCCACGACGATGGCCAGCCGCACGCTGTCGCTCTGCTGGCTCACCACGCGCAGGGGGATGGCGTTGTCGGACGACGAGTACGCAATCTGGATCAACGGCATGTACAGCAAAGCCGTCAGGCGGCCCACCAGCGCGCCGGTCAGAATGGACGCCCCGGAAATGAAGATGTGCTCGTTGATGAGCATGGTCACGACCTCCCGCATGGACATGCCCATGGCCCGGAAAATGCCGAACTGCAGCGCGCGGGACTGGATGGACAGCACCCAGTAGATGAGGAAGCCCACCGCGCACAGCACCAGCACCACGATGAAGCCCACCGTGAGCACGCCGTTCGTGCCCTGGATCACCGGGTCATTCTTCAGGGCCACGATGTCCGCCGCGGCCACCCTGAAGCTCCGGTATTCCACGCCGTTGCTCTCCGCAAAGTCGTAAATGAACTGACTGGAATCCTTGGCCTTGAGCCAGATCTGATAGGGCGTCACGCCCCAGATCGCCTGCAGCTGCGACAGGTTGGCCACGATCAGATAGTTCTTCTGCTCCGAATACAGGCCGCTGCTGCCCTTCGTGTAAACGGTGGAAGCGTAGGTCGGCCAGTAGTCCACGAAGCCGTAAATCACCCCGCGCACCGAGCCGCTGTTGTTTGTGTGGAAGTAGATGGCATCGCCGATGGAGTAGCCGTAGTCCTCCTTGAAATTGCTGGAGAGCAGCACCGCGCGCGCCTTCTGCGACATCGCGTTGAGGTAGTTATACCAATGCTCTGGCAGCAGCGTCTCGTCGAACCACGCGGTCTGGCCGAACTCCTTGGTGTTGATGCCCATGACGGTGATGTTTTTCAGCGTGCCGCCGGGCACGCCCATGACGCCGTTCTTGCTGACCAGCACGCGCGTGACGCTCTCAGCGCCCTCCAGCTGGGTGTAGCGGCCGTAGTCCGGCTCGCGGTACTCCAGCTCGATGCTGGGATCCTGCTCGCGCAGGGCGCTGTTGTCTTCCCATTGCTCCTGAACGACGATGTCCGCGCCGTCCATGTAGCGCAGGTTCATCTCGTCGTTGGTGTTGATGGTGCGCGCCGCGGAAGCGTCGAACACGCCCAGCGCAATGGTCATGATGAGGAACACCATGATGAAGCTCTGCTGGTTCCGCGTCCTCAGCACGCGCAGGAACGAGGCGTACAGCGCCGGGCTCCACTGCTTCCTGAACAGCAGGAAGATGAGCCACACGAACAGCGGCAGGACGCGCACCGCGAACAGTCCCGCGCCCAGCATGAACAGCGAGGAGCTGAGGAACAGCAGCGGGTCGAGGGACGCGCCTTCCAGCACGCGTTCCGCCAGGAAGGCGCGCTGGTTGTTGAACGTATACAGGCCGTAAAGCGACACGCCCAGCGCCAGCACGTCGATGAACATCTTCTGCCAGAGCGGGGCTTCGCTGCGGCGGTGCTTGCGCTGCTTCTGGTTCACGATGCTCACCTGCGAATAGCGCCGCACGGGCAGCACCATGGCCGCGATGGAAAACAGCGACGCGGCGCCCGCGAACATGATCGCCTCGCGGCTCAGCTCAACCGACAGCGCGCTGCGGCGCACGAATTCCAGGAAGGCGTTGGCCGAGCCCAGGACCTGCACCAGCAGCATGGCCAGCGGCAGGCCCAGCGCCAGCGCAACCAGCGCCAGCACCACGCTCTGTATGATGTACACGGTGATGATCTGCGCGCGCCCCGCGCCGCGGCTCTTCAGCACGGCGATCTCGCCCTGCTCCATCTCCAGCATCTGGCGGGAAACCATGAAGATGAACGCGGCCAGGAGCACGAAGATGGGCGCCTGCAGCACCCACATGGTGGTGCGCACCTTGCGCTCCGTCTTCTGGAACTCAGTCAGCTGCGTGGCAAAGTTGTTGCTGGTGGTCATATTGGAGTGTTCTTCGGAGAATTCGCTGTACATCTGCGCCGTGGCGATGATGTCCGCCACGGCATCCACGCGGATGGCGGTATAATCCAGCAGCGTATACCAGATCCCGCCCACGGCGTAGGGCATCTCGCCGGTCAGGAACCACTCGTCGTACAGCGCCTCGTCCATGAACAGTTCGGTGGAATAATTGCTGGGCGAAAGCACCCAGTAAGGATCTCCCGCGTCGCTGTTGCGGAACACGCCCGCGATGCGCGCCTTCACCGGCTCGCCGTCGGGCCTGGCGATGTTCGGGAAGGTAAGGATCTCGCCGGGAATCAGGTTCATATCGATGAGGCCGCGTTCGCTCACGATCACGTCGATCACGCCGTCCTGGTCCGGCTCGGCGGTATATCCGCTGCCCGCGATCAGCGTAATGTGATCCTCCATGCCGGTCATGGCGCCCAGTGTGAGCGAGGTGCGCTTCCTGTCCTCGCGCTCCAGGTTGGACTGTGTGGCCGAGGCCGACAGCGTGTAATGCGCCAGCTGCTCGATGGCGGGCAGGCCGAACTGCCCGGGCATGCTGCCGACCATATCCCGCACCTCCAGCACCATGTGGTTCTTGCTGGGCATGGCGTTGGCGCGAATCACGTAAAGGCCGGGATAGCGGTTCTTCTCGGCCAGGTAGTTGTTGAAGCCGGTGAGCAGCGTGCGCTGAAGCACAGCCTGCGTGTACATGGGGTTTGAGGCGGTGATGCTGACGAGCAGGATGTTGCCGATCAGGAGCGCCAGAACCATCCATTTTTTGCTCACCATTTTCCGGATGACAAATCTGAGCATGGCCTTCCTCCTAATCAGTCGATGATGACGACGTCGCCTTCTTCAAGGCCCTGCAGCACCCAGGTCGTCGTGGAGCTGGTGAGGCCCTGGTTGATGAAGCGCTTCTGCGTCACGCCGTCCTCCGTCAGTTTGGTCACGATGTAGTTGCCGTTGTTCAGCGAAACGGCCTTGCGGTCGACGAGGATCACGTTTTCCAGCCGCACGACGTCCACGGCAAGCTTGGTGGCGCGCCACTTCACTTCATCCGTCGCCGTCTGCATGTCGGGCTCCACCAGCGCGTATTCGCTGACCACGCCGTCCAGGCAGTCCGACGCGGCCACCACGCGGCCGACGAGGCCGACCCGTTCCTTGGCGGCGCCTGTTTCGACGCCCACGGTCATGCCGTAGCGCAGGCGGCCGTCGCGCACCGCCAGCAGCAGCACGTCCTGGCTGGAAATCTGGCAGATCGTCGTGCCCTTGTACAGGCGGTCGCCCTCCTTGAAGTACGTCAGGTCGCTCACCACGCCGTCCATCGGGGCGGTCACGATGGTAGCCTCGTGGCGCTCGTTCAGGTCGTCGATCTGCCTGCGGCGGTCCTCCAGCCCGTATTCCTGTTGATAGATATACTGTTCCAGCGCCAGCTTCTGCTTTTTCAGCTGCAGCGCGCCCAGCCGCCGGCGGTATTCATCCGTTTCCGCGGCCAGGGAGCGCTCCTGCGCGTCGATGGCCTCCTCCCGGTCCTTTACGCCGGCCTCGTAGGCCTCGACGGCGCGCTCATAGCTCAGCTCCAGCTCCGTCATCTGCACGGCGTCATACAGCACGGTCACGCGCAGCAGCGGATCGCCCGTCCTGACCTCCTGGCCGCGCTTCACCAGCGTTTCGGCGTACACGGCCGGGTCTCCCTTGTAATTCACCGTCATGACCAGCGGATAGTATTCGCTCGCGCCCACATTGATGCTCTTGACGTACTCGCCCAGATACGCGGTGCAGGTCGTATACTTCACTTCGTCCGCCTGGATCTTTTCCGGAGCGATCAGCTCGGAAGCTGCGGCGGCCGGGCAGGCCAGCATCAGCGCCAGCAGAAGCGCGGCGAAGCGCCTATTCTTTGACATACACGACCTCCCCTTCCGACAGCCCTTCGAGGACCTGGGCGTCCAGTCCGTTGGTGGCGCCGATCACCACGGTTCGGCGCTCGCGGCCGTTCTCCGTCTGCACGTAAACATAGCGCTCGCCCGCCGCGGCGTACAGCGCGCCCATGGGCACCGTCAGCGCGTCCTCCACCCGGTTGCTCTCCAGGCACACCGCGGCGTACATGCCCGCCGAGATGTCGCCCAGCTGGTCCTCCGGGCCCACGACGCGGAACCGCGTGGGAATGGTGCGCGAGGACAGGAGGATGGAAGTCATCTCCTGGAGGGTCATCGGCTCGTGGGCCAGCTCGTAGCGCTGGCCGCCGATCAGCGCGTAATATTCAGCGCGGGCAAGCTTGTTTTCGCTCAGGTAATCCGATATGACGAGCGTCAGGTCGTCGGGATTGGCGATGTAGGCCACGGCCTTGTTCGCCTGCACCCAGGAGCCCTCCGCCAGGTAGCCGAGATAGAACACGTGGCCCTGGAAGGGCGCCCGCAGCTCGTTGCGGCCGTAATCCGCGCTGGCGAGCTTCAGCTCCTCCCGGAGCGAGCTGAGCGTCAGCGCCCGTATTTCCTGCGCCTGCCGCAGGTCCTGCCGCGCCTGCCGCAGGTCCAGTTCGGCCAGCGCCAGCGTCTTTTCATCCGCGCCGTCCGCGCGCATCTTCTCGATCTTCATTTCGAGGATCTCGATGTCGATGCCCGCCGCCGCGTCGTCGTAAACGCCGTTCGTCTCCGTGTATTCAATCTGCCGCTGCAGCGATTCCATGCGCTCCTCAAGCGCGGTCTGGTCCAGCTCGAACAGCAGCTCGCCCTCTTCGACCCATTTGCCCGGCCAGGCGTGCACCACGCTGATCTGCCCGTCGATCTCGAAGTCCAGCTCCTCGGCCTTCGCCACAAGCGAGCCCTCATAGGCGGCCGTCGTATACAGAGTGGTGCGCTCGACCACGGCGGTGTCCACCTTGACGCCCACCGGCTCGAGCAGCTCCGGCGCCTCATCCCGCACATCGGCCCGGGAGGCGCATCCGGCCAGCAGCGCCGCCATCAGCAGCGCCAGCCCACACAGCGTTCGTTTCATCTTCATGCTCCTAATTGACGATGACCAGGTCGCCCTCCTCGAGGCCCGATATGACCTCGATGAGATCGCCGGCCTCCAGGCCCACAGTCACGTTTTTGTAGGCTTTCATGCCTTCGTCGTTCTGATAATACACCACGGTCTCCCCGTTGATCGTGGAAATGGCGCTCACCGGCACGCGCAGCACGTTCTGGCGCGAATCCAACTCGATCGAGAACGAGCCGCGGTCGTTGTCCTCCAGGTCGAAGGTGGGTTCCGTGAGCGCGAAGTACACATAGGCCTTCTTGCCCGCTTCCTTCGGCTTCGGCTCGAGGCCCAGCTCCTCCTCCGACATCACGACGGCCTCGTAATCCACCTTCCTTGAGGTGATCATCACCAGCTGGCCCGGCTCAAAGCGGTCCCACAGGTCCGTTTCCGAGCGGAACAGCGACAGCGTCGAGTCGGCAATGGTTACGACGCGCTCGGTGAGAGAGCTCACGTCGCCCTTCGCCACGCGCCGCGCGTAGGTGACGGTGCCGTCCATGGGCGCGCGCAGCTGCCTCTCGCCCAGCTGGCGCTGGTAATCCGCCAGCCTGAGCCGAGCGATGTCCAGCGCGTCCTCCAGGCTCTGCCGCTGCGCGTCGAAGGAGCGATTCACATTCTCCCGCGCTTCCCTGAGCGCCTCCGCGCCGGCCGTCTCGCACTCGATGCCGACGCGCTCCAGCGCCAGCTCGCGATCCTGTTCAAGGTGCTGAATCTGCACGGTGATCCGTTCGATCTGCCGCCCGTTGGCCTCGATCTGCTGCTCAATGTCGCTCAGGTCGAGCTGCACCAGCAGCTGCCCCTCGGTCACGGCGTCGCCGGCCTTGACGTAGAACTCGTCGAAGCTGATGCCGCTGATCGGGAATTTCAGCGATTCGGTGCGCACGGGCACATACACGCAGCTGACCGCGCGCGTAAGGCTCAGGTCGCCCCGCGTGCATGCCGCCAGCTTGAATTCTTCCCTCTGGTATTCCCGGATGATCGGCGCCGTCCGGAACGATTCCTCCTGCGGCAGCAGGCCGCAGCCTGTCAGCGTCAGGCAGAGGATCGCCAGCAGCGCCATGCTTTTCCGCTTCAAACGCGTCAACTCCTTACAAAAATCACGTAATATTATACCATAGACTTGCAGCCGGCGAAAGGAATAATTTGTGTCAGTCGTAAAAATTGCGAAAAAACAGAAAAAAAGGCGGGAATCCTGTGCAAACAGGTTCAAGTCATGATATAATAATTATGTATATCCTGCCGGCCTGTGCCGGTGAAATTTGGGAGGAATTATCTTGGATCCTGTTCCCTTGTGGCAGACCCTGCTGATTGAGCTGGGGCTGATCCTGGTCACGCTCTTCATGACGCTTCTCGACGCCGCCGCCGATTCGCTCACCGAGGGCCGGCTTGAGCGCATGAAGGAGGAGGGCAGCGCCCGCGCCGAGCAGCTGCTCACGCGGCTGACGGAATGCCGCGCCACTGTCAGCGCCACGCACAGCGCGCTGTGCTTCCTGCAGCTGCTGATGGGCGCCTTCGCCGCCGCCGGGCTGGTCGGCCCGCTTGCCGGGGCCCTCGGCGCCATTCCCTTCCTGGCCGCGATGCCCGCGAAGCTGCTGAACGGGCTGTCCCTGGTGATCGCGCTGCTGGCGCTCTGCTTCCTCGTGCGCTTTCTGGGCGTCGAGCTGCCCAGCCGCATGGCCGCGCGCAACATCGACGCGCTGCTGCGCGCGCTCTTCGGCCCGATGGCCTTCCTGCGCGGGCTGTTCCGCCCCATGACCGCGCTGATCGACGCGGCCACCGGCGCGGTGATGCGCCTCATGGGCGAAGATCCCAGCAAGGCGGATGAAAACGTCACCGAGGACGAGATCCTCGCCATGGTGGACATGGGCGAGGAATCCGGCTCCATTGAAAGCAACGAAAAGGAGCTCATCGAAAACATCTTTGAATTCAACGACCTGACCGCCGTGGACTGCATGGTGCACCGCACCGACGTCACCGCCGTGGACGTGGAGACCAGCGAGGACGAGCTGATCTCCATCATCCGTGAAACCGGCTTTTCCCGCTTCCCCGTCTACGGGGACGACATCGACGACATCCTCGGCATCCTCACCACCCGCGCCTACCTGCTCAACGCCCGCCTGCCCGAGGACCAGCGCAAGAGCGTGCGCGAGCTCATCCGCCCGGCCTTCTTCGTGCCCGAAAGCATGCGCGCGGACGTGCTGTTCCACGAAATGCAAAGCCGCAAATCGCACATGGCCATCGTGGTGGACGAATACGGCGGCACCAGCGGCCTGGTGACTCTGGAGGACCTGCTGGAGGAAATCGTGGGCAACATCTACGACGAATTCGACCAGCAGGCCGGGCAGGAGATCATTCCCCAGCCCGACGGCAGCTGGCGCGTGGCCGGATCCGTCGAGCTGGAACCGCTGTGCGAAGCCCTCGGCATCGACGAGATCGAAAGCGAGGAATTCGACACCCTGGGCGGGCTGGTGTTCAGCCAGCTTACAGCCATCCCCGAGGACGGCAGCCACCCGGAGGTGGAGTGCTTCGGGCTGCACATCCGCGTGGACGAACTGACGGACCACCGCGTCGAATGGGCCACCGTGCGCAAGCTCGAGGTCCCGTCCGAAGAGGACGAGGCGCACGGCTGACCGCGTTACGGATACAAACCCGGGGCGCTTCCGCGCAATGCGGAAGCGCCCCGGATTGTTTTTATATTGTCCCGCTTCACGCTCAGGCGGTGCGGATGCGTTCCGCCCGCTTCAGCAGGTTCCACAGGTTCAGCCCGGCGATTTTTTCGATATCCGCCCGCCCATAGCCGTGCTTTTCGAGCAGGGCGAGCAGCGCCGGGAAGCCCGTCGGATCGCCCAACCCCTCCGGCCAGGCGTCGATGCCGTCGAAATCCGAGCCAAAGCCCAGCACGTCGATGCCGCCCAGCTGGGCAATGCCGTCGATGTGGCGGAACACATCCTCCAGCGTCGCGGCGCCTTCGTCGCGCAGGAAGCAGCTGTAAAAGTTGATGCCGATGAAACCGCCCCGGGCAATGACGGCCTTGACCTGCTCGTCCGTGAGGTTGCGGCTGTGCCCGCACAGCTTTTTCAGGTTGGAGTGGCTGGCGATGGGCGGCAGGGCGGCATGCTCAACGACATCCCAGAAGCCCGCCTCGTTCAGGTGCGAGCAGTCCGGCAGGATGCCGCGGCGATCCATCTCGCCCAGCAGCCGGATGCCGAACGGCTTGAGGCCTTTGGCGGAGCCGCCCTTCGCGGGAAAGCCGATCTGGTTCTCAAAGTTCCATGTCAGCGCGATCATGCGGATCCGGGCCGCTTCGTCGAATTCGTTCAGCCGCTCGAGGCTGCCTTCCAGGATCTCGCCGCCCTCGATGGAGAGCACGCCGTGGGGCGTTTCTGGCGGCGTGTCGGGCAGCGCGTCCAGATACAGCGGCACGCCCAGGCTGTCGCGGGCCGCCAGCATGTCCAGGGCGTTCTGATGCGCCCGCTTGACAGCGTCCTGCCCGCCTGCGAACATCGCGAAGGTCTGAACGCCCACGCCGCCCTGCGCGAGCCGCTCGGGCGTCACCGCGCAGGCCGCCGGGTCGCCGTGCTGAATGGCAATGCTGTAAAGGGTGTCGCAATGCGCGTCGGCAACAAACATATCCTCATCCTCCCGCCGTTTACTCAAACCATGTCAGTCTCTGGTTCACATAATCCGAAATCGTGTGCATCTGCGAAACGAGATATTCGTCCCACCGTTCGCCGGTCGTCACGTTGAGGGCGTCGACGAACTGCGCGATGGAAGCGTTCTTTCCGCGGTTGTCCGCGACGTAGCGCGCCAGGCAGGCGAGGAACGCCTCCCGCCCCATGAGGTCGCGCAGCTCATGCAGCACGGCCGCGCCGCGGTCCACGACCACCAGCTCGAACTCATCCGTCCCATTGAAGCGGCTGGCATGGCTGTCCACCGTCAGCCCGCCGGGAATCGTCGTCTGCAGCGCGCTGAGCACCTGGGCGTTCAGCCGCTTCAGGTAGCCGTCGTAGCCCTCGCGCTCCTCCCAGACCAGCAGCGCCGCGTAGCCGGCCAGCGCGTCGGTCATCCAGGGTTCGTTTTCCGGATTGCAGCCCACCTCGCCGCCGAACCACTGCCCGGCGCACAGCCGCACGACCGCGTTTTCCAGCGCGCCGCGCCGGTTTATCGCGCACAGCGCGCTTGAAACCTGGATCAGGCCGGGCTTGGAGAAGCCGTCGCGCAGGTAGTCCGTCTCCATCAGTTCAAGTTCAGGCGCGGACAGGGGTCCCAGCCAGTTTTCGTATGCGTTCAGGGCGGCCAGCGCCGCGTCCAGCATGGCCTGCGCCGCGGATGCCGTGCTGGCATAAGCGCGCACGCCCGTCCCGGAGGCCGTCTCGCCGCGCCGTTCGTTCATCCTGCGGCTGAAGGCCAGGCTGAAATCGCGCACGCCCTCCGCGCGGATGGACCAGACGACCAGCTCATTTTCATCCGGTTCAGAGGCCGACGCCTGGCCCGTGGAAGCCAGGGTCCAGGTGCGCGGCAGGGTGACGGTCGCCTCGTAATCCGCCGCGTCGCTCATGAGCGGATCGACCGCCACGGTCCAGCCGTTCAGCACGAAATCCTCCGCCTGCGCGTCATAGGCCGCCGCGACGGGATAGAAGTTGACCAGCCGCCAGCCCAGCTCGCCCAGGCCCAGCGCCCAGTCGCACCGGGGCAGCAGGAGCCGGAAGCGGAAGGCGAAGCGGGCCGTGCCGCCGGGCTGCAGCGCGGCCTCCACGCGCATAAAAGTTTCGCCCGGGCCGCTCATCGCCCAGCTGGCCGGCTCGCCGTTTACGGTCACACTGATAAAATCAACGCCTCCCGGGGCGTATCCCGCCGGGAAGGCGTCGTTCCATTCGCTGTTTTCCACCGGCACGCTGTCGGCGCGGCGCAGCGCGTTGGCGTAGACGTTCAGCCACAGGGCGTCCAGCGCGCGCCCGGTCGCGTTCACGTAGTCCAGCGTCTCGCTCACGGTGACCGCCTGCGCGTCCAGATCCACCGACATGTCAAGGGCGTAATGGCTGCGGGGTTCTTCCTCCGCCAGCCCGAACACCGGCAGCACGGACAGCACGATGCTGCCCACCAGCAGCAGCGCCAGCACGATCGCCAGCACCCGCGCCATGAGGTTCCTCCGCTCCTGCTTACTTTTCGCCAATCTCCTTCTCCCTCCCTTCCGCGTAATCCTTCAGCAGCCGCTCCAGTTCTTCAAGCGACTGGGTTTTGTTGATCTGCTCCCGCAGGCGCGCGCAGCCGGGCATGCCCTGCATGGTCCACGCCACGTGCTTGCGCATTTCGCGCACGCCCACCTTCTCGCCAATGTAGTCCGACTGCATGCGGGCGTGCCTGAGCGCCAGGGCGATGCGCTCGTTCAGCGTGGGCGGCGGGCAGTTCTCCCCCCGCAGCGCCGCGCGGATCTCCCGGAACACCCAGGGGTTGCCCTGGGCGCCGCGCCCGATGGCCACGCCGTCGCAGCCGGTTTCGCGGCGCATGGCCATGAAATCGGCGGCGCTGCGCACGTCGCCGTTGCCGATGACCGGGATGGACACCGCCGCCTTCACGCGCGCGATGACCTCCCAGTCCGCATGGCCCATGTACATCTGCTCCCGCGTGCGGCCGTGCACGGTGATGGCGCAGGCTCCGGCCTGCTCCGCCCGCCGCGCGATCTCCACGGCGTTGATGTGCCCGGCGTCCCAGCCGGCGCGGATCTTCACGGTCACGGGCAGCTTCGAGCCCTTCACCGTCTCGGCGATGATCCTTTCGGCCTTCTCCGGCGTCTTCATGAGCGCCGAGCCCTCGCCGTTGGACACGATTTTGTGGGCCGGGCAGCCCATGTTGATGTCGATGAAATCGAATCCCGCGCCAGAGAGCTGGTTGGCGGCTTCGCGCATGTCCTCCGCCTCGCGGCCAAACAGCTGAAGGCCCAGGATGCCCTCCTCCGGCGAGCGGCGGAGCAGCTCCCGCATGGCGCGGGTGCCTTTGGGCGCGCAGAGGAAGCCCTTTGCGCTGAGCATTTCGCTCACGGCCCAGGCGGCGCCCTGCTCGAAGCACAGGAGGCGCATGGGCATGTCCGTGATACCGGCCATCGGCGCCAGCGCCGCGCCTTCCGGCATTTCCAGGCCGCCGATCCTCATGGCTGAGCCGGCGCCGACGACGGGGCGGCAGTCGCCTCTTCGATGATGAGCTGCGTCTGCGTGAGCTGGTCGATCTTCCATCGGCCGTCCTGGCGCACCAGCCGCACGGTGTAGCGCCCGCCATACCAGCTGGGCGGCGTGGCGGACAGCGTACCGTTCTTCACCAGATTCTGCTTTCCCTCGACCACCTTGCCGGTGATCCGGGGCACGCGCTCCACGATGGTGGCTGTGGCGCTGTTCTCCCAGGGCCAGGCCCACACCCACTCCAGCGACAGGTTATATTTGAAATCGGTAATGCTGTAATCAATATAGGGCGAGGCGTTGCTCAGGCCGATATTGAGCGTCTCGTCGCCCAGCAGGAAATCATTCGTGAAGAAGTTGACCAGTTCGTCCGCGTTCTTCCGCGTGAGGATGACCGACGCGCGCGCCGTCATGCCGTCATTGAGCAGCAGGTAGATGTTGGCCGTGTTCATCGCCAGGTAGAACGCCAGAATGAGGAGCGCGGCGACGATGCTGAATATCACCAGCCTGCTGGCCACGAACGATAGAAACCGACGGATGTGCTTCACTGTGAATTCCTCCACTTGAACGAATAGCGGCCCGATTCCAGCTCGAGCAGGGTGTCGCCCTCGGACTGCCAGGCGCGGATCACGCCGGGAATGTCGCTCGAGAGCAGCCGCTCGCTCTCCGTCACCTGACGCAGGTTGGCGTTTTCCAGCACCAGCACCGCCGTGGTGCCGCCGGGCACGGTGCAGCTCACCGTCTGTTCGCCATCCTCAACGCGCCAGCCGCAGCGCACGCGGCCGTAGGGCGTCATCTGCCAGGCCGACACAAAGCTCAGCCCCTCGATGGGCCGCGGGTGCAGCACCAGCTCGGCGTAGCCGGGTTTGGCCATGTCGATGCCCGCCAGCGCGCGCATCATCCACTCGCCGATGGCGCCGTAGGCATAGTGGTTGTAGGAGTTCATGTCGCTCGACCAGAAGGTGCCGTCCGGCTTGATGCCGTCCCAGTGCTCCCACATGGTGGTCGCGCCGCGCATCACCGGATACAGCCAGGAGGGGTAATCCGTGCGCAGGAACAGCCGGCCCGCCGCGTCGTGGGCGCCGCACTCGGTCAGCGCGAGGCACAGGTAAGGCGTGCCCACGAAGCCGGTGGTCAGGTGGCCGCCGCTCTTCTCGATCAGGCTCACCAGGTCGCGCACCATGCGGGGCCTGTCCTTCTCCTCGGCCAGGTCGAAGTGCAGCGTGAGCGCGTAGGCGGTCTGCGTTTCCACGGCCAGGCGGCCCGTGGCGGTGATGAATTCCTGGCGATACGCCTTCACGATCTTCCGGTAGAGCGCGCGCAGTTCCTGAACGTCCTTTTCATAGCCCAGCACTTCGGCCGCGCGCATTGTCAGGCGCGTGCTGTAGGCGGAGAACGCCGTGGCGATGAGCGTCTTGTCCGTCGCGCCCACATAGCTGCCCTCGTAGGCGTCCAGGCCCAGCCAGTCGCCGAAGTGGAAGCCCTGGTTCCACAGGTATCCTTCAGACTGGGAGGCAATGAAATCCAGCCAGCGCCGCATGGAGGGATACTGCTGCTCCAGCACGCGCTTGTCGTCGTAGCAGAGATACAGCGTCCAGGGCACCACGGTGGCCGCGTCGCCCCAGGCGGCAGAGCCGTAATTCGCGGGGGTCAGCACGTGCGGCACCACGAAGGGCACCGCGCCGTCCTCGCGCTGGTCCAGCGCCAGATCCTTCAGCCACTCGGAGAGCATCAGCGCGCTGTCCATGTTGATGCAGGCGGTGCGGGCGAACATCTGGCAGTCGCCGGTCCAGCCCAGGCGCTCGTCGCGCTGCGGGCAGTCGGTGGGCACGTCCACGAAGTTGCCCCGCTGGCCCCACTGGATGTTGTGGAACAGCTGGTTCACGCGCTCGTCCGAGCACTCAAAGCCGGAGGTGACCTCGATGTCGGAATGGATGACAATGCCCGCGAAGTCCTTCAGCCTCACCTCACAGGGCCAGTTCTCCAGGCGCACGTAGCGGAAGCCATAGAAAGTCAGCTCGGGCTCATAGGTCTCGTCGCCCTCGCCCCTGAGCGTGTACTTGAGCTTCGCCTCCGCCAGGCGGTAGTTTTCGGTGTAGAAATTTCCGTCCCTGTCCAGCACCTCGGCGTGGCTCACGGTCACGGTCTGGCCGGCGGGGCCGCGCACGGTGAAGCGCAGCCAGCCCACCATGTTCTGGCCCATGTCCAGCACGGTTTCGCCCTTCGGCGTCGTGATGAGGGCCACGGGTGTGATCGAGTACTGGCGGCGCACCGGATGGTCCAGCTGGCTCACCAGCGGCGCCTTCACGCGCCGCAGGACCTGCGCGTCGTCCCAGGCGGAATCGTCGAAGCCGGGCGCGTCCCAGCCGGGGGTCTCCATGCGGGCGTCGTAATGGGTGCCCATGTAGAAATCGGCATAGCGCACCGGCGTGTCGGCCAGAACCTTCCAGCTTCCGTCCGTCACCACCACCTGCTCCGTGCCGTCCTCAAACACGACGCTGAGCCGGACGGCGAGGGCCAGCCGGTCGCCGAACACGTTGCGCTGGTCTTTCAGGGCCAGGTAGCCGCGGTACCAGCCGTCCGCCAGCGAGGCGGCCATCACGTTTTCGCCCGGGCGCAGCAGGGCTGTCACGTCCCAGGTCTGATACTGCAGGCGCTTTTTATAGGTGGTCCAGCCGGGACACAGCACGTCCGGGCTCACGGGGCGGCCGTTCAGGCGCATGGCGTAAATGCCCAGCGCCGACGCATACAGCCGCGCGCGGCGCACGGGCTTGTCAGCCAGCTCAAACGAGCGGCGCAGGCGCGGGGCGCTCTGCATCCGCGAAACGTCGCCCTTGCGCGGCGTGCTGATCCACTGCGTGCGGGAGGGCTGGCACATCAGGCCTGTTTCAAAGAAGGCCTCTTCGCTGAATTCCGAGTCGCGTCCCTTCCGGTCCCACACGCGCACGCGCCAGCGATACCGGGTCTGCGGGCGCAGCGCCGGGCCCTCGTAGGGCACCAGCACCGAATCGCGCCTGTGTACGCGCCCGGTATCCCACATGGGTTCCGCCTCATCTTCGCGGAACACCTGCAGGCAATAGGCGCTCTGCACGACGCCCACGCTGGAATTGATCTGCCAGCTGAAGCGCGGCGCGGCGACATCCAGTCCGAGGGGGTTGACTTTGTACTCACAGGTCAGGTTGCCCACGCTGAGCATGGGGGACGCACCTCCGTTATCTGTTCATATTTTCCAGGATGCTGAGCATCTCATTGACCATCTGCTCGTCGTTCAGGCGGAACTTGATGACCACGCGGCGGGAAGCCGCCATGTCCACGGCTCCGTTGGGCTTGTAGATCGGGTCGCTGTAGGAGCGGCCGTTGACCGTCACGATCTCCTGCAGGCGCAGCTTGGCATCGTCGGAGATGCCCGTGAACTCCCTGCTCAGGATGTAGCGGAGCACAGCGTAGGCGCGCTCCTGGGAGAGCTGCATGTTCTTGAGGAACGTGCCGTCCGTATCGGTGTGGCCCTCGATGATGATCTGGCTCACGTACTGCTTGTACTGGTCGCTCATCAGCACCTTCAGGTAACCCGGAATGAAGCTGTTCAGGAAGTCCTTGCCGACGTCCTTGAGCGTCGAGCGGTTCACGTCGAACATCATCTCGCTGCTGAACACGATGGCGCCCGAATCATCCACGCTGGCGCCGCTGATGTTGGAATCGGCAAGCGCGCGCACCAGCTCCTCGATGATGGCGCTCTTCACGCCCACCAGCTTGTCCAGCTGGGCCTGCTGCGCGACCATCTGCTCCTGCTGGGATTCCAGCTGGGCCTGCTGCGCGGTGAGCAGGGCCTGCTGCGCCTGCTGCGCGGCCTGAGCCTCGGAGAGGTTGGCCTGCGCCGTTTCAAGCTCGGCCTGCGCGGCGGCCAGCTGGGCTTTCTGCTCGTCCAGGCGGCTCTGCAGCGAGTTGAGCGCGTCCTCCTGGAGCAGCAGCTGCGCCTGAAGCAGCACCTGCGCCTGTTCGGTTTCAGTGAGCTTGGCCGACTGGGCGTCCAGCTCGGCCTCCTTGTTCTCCAGCGCCTGCTGCGTCTCGTTGAGCGCGCTTTCCTTGGCCTCCAGCTCCTGCTGGGAAAGGGTCAGCTGCTGGGCCTGCTGGTCCAGAATACCGCTCTGCCTCACCAGCTCGGCGGTTTTGATCTCCAGCATGTCATAATACTGATACACGGCGTAGAACAGGATCAGCACGAAGATGAGCATCAGCGCGCTCATGAGGTCTGAAAAGCTGATCCACAGCGTGCCGCTGTCGCCGTGGTTCCGGCTGCGTCCGCGCATCACGGCTGACCACCCCCGCGGCCCATGCGGTGAACGGCGTCTTCAAGCAGGCGCGTGGTGTGTTCCATGTAACGGACCAGCTGCTTGGTCTGCTCAGCGTACTGCTGCGCCGCGTCGTTCATGATGGCGGGCATGTCCTGCACGGAATCGTGGACGCCATTGATGACCTCGGTCAGGTGGTCGATGATGTCCTGCATGTTCTGGTCGAACATGCCGAAGGCGTGCTGCAGCTCATTGTTGACGCCCTTCGAGAAGGACTTGTGCGCGTTGAGCAGCATCTCGCCGTTGGCCTTCATCTCCTCGGCCACCTTGTGCAGCGCCGCGGTGGAGATGTTGTTGTTCTCCGTGTAGGTCTTGGTGAAGGAATCCATGCGCGTCTGGAAGGAGTTCACCTCGCGCATGAAGTCGGACTGCATCTGCCCGATCTGCGCGATGTAGTTCGCCTGCTGGCGCGCCACCATTTCCATGTTCTTCACGTTGTCGGCCACCGCGCCGTATCCGCTTTCCACCTGCTGCTGCGCCGCGCCCAGCCGCACGATGTAGCCGTCGAACTTCACGATGAGCGACTCGGACATCTGCTGGATCTGCACGATGTCGCGGGAGACGCGGTTCAGCCCCTCGATCGTGGCGCGCACGGTTTCCTGCGTTTCCTCATGCCAGGCGTTCGTCTCGGCCAGCACCCGCTGCAGCTGCAGGAACTGCCCGCCCAGCGAGGCGTTCATGTTCTCGATGAACTTGGTCACGATGGCATCCAGCCCGCGCACCTGTTCGCGGGAAGCCGTGTCGATGAAGTTGTCCAGGCTCTCCTGCAGCGGCTGGAGCGCCATCTCCATGGCGTTGCCGATGCGGTCGGTCAGGCCGCCGGTGATGTCCTGCGCCAGGCTCTGCATCATCGCGGTCTGCTCCTGCTGATAGATGGCGATCTGGGTGATCGGGTCAACGGTGACCATGTGCGCCTGCTGCTGCATGGCGTCATAAAAGCGCTTGAGCGCCTTGCGGGTGGAACCCTGGGCGATGCGCATGATCAGCGAAAAGAGCACCGAGCCGATGACGCCCGCGATGGAGGTGGCAAAGGCATAGCGCATGCCGCTCATCAGCACGCGGATGGCGTCCATGGTGGCGGCCGAGCTGTCCAGGTTGAAGTTGGTCAGGCCCATCACGATGCCCAGCAGCGTGCCCAGGAAGCCCAGCGACACCAGCAGGCCGGGCACCGCGTCCGCGAAGCTCGAGAAGCCGGGCTCGTAGATGGCCGTGTCCTCGTTGATGTAATTGTCAATGGGGCTGGCGTTATGGTAATCGTCGTCCGCGAACAGGCGGCTGTTCAGAAACTCCACCCACGGCACGGCGAGGGGACCGTTGCCCAGGAAGCGCTTGTCCTGCCAGACTTCCTTGCTGTCGTTCCGGCGAATGCGGCGCACGCCGCGCCGCAGCTGCCTGCGCGCCTGCATCACCGGCATGATGCACTTGACCACCGCCACGATGAACAGCATCGCGATCGCGACATAGACTATGCCCTGCGCCAGGTTTTTTGCCAGCTGGCCGGCTATTTCACTAAAAACTTCGCTAAACAATCGCACCAGTCCTTTCCCGCGTCCGACTGAACGGCCCGGTTTTTTTCAGAATTGCGCTTTAATATAGACGGAACCCGGTTTCTTTCGGTTCATTTTCAAAAAACTGCAGAAACGGCAC
This sequence comes from Clostridiales bacterium Firm_10, assembly GCA_001603025.1. Lineage (GTDB taxonomy): Bacteria > Bacillota > Clostridia > Christensenellales > Aristaeellaceae > Firm-10. Next base: position 39,413 of record LVAP01000021.1, read on the forward strand.
CGATGTTATTTTACCATGTCCATGTTAATATCGCAATCACGCGGGCGGACGGCAACAAAGCGGGCGGCGCGCCGCCATCGCAGCGCGCCGCC
>LVAP01000162.1 GCA_001603025.1 Clostridiales bacterium Firm_10
AGCAGCGCCAGAAAGCGCTGATCCTGCCGCTGCAGCTTGGAGATGTTGGCCAGAATGTCCCTTTCATCCTCCATGGAGAGGGCCATGCGCTCCGTTTTCTTCTCAGATGGGATTCTGAGGCGGCGGTCGTCGGCTGGGTTGAACTCGATGAGCCGATCCTTCCGGGCCGATTCCAGAATGGCCTTGAGCAGCATCAGAATCTCCTGCAGCGTCTTGCGGGAGCGGTCGCTCCGCCCGTTGAGGAATTCCTGAATGCCCTTCGTGGTGATTTCGTTGAGCGGTGTCTTGCCCCACATGGGGTACAGGTGCGATTGAAGAATGGTTCGGTAGCCGCCTGCGGTGGTGGCCTTGATGCGGCTGGCCTTATAGACGGTGAACCATTCCTCAGCGTATTCCTTGAATGAGGGCACGTTGGACCGGATAGGGCCGTCTGCAAAGCGGATGAACTCGTCCCGCCGTTCGGACTGCATCAGCGTGATTGCCACGCGGTCGGCCAGCTCTGTTTCCGAGTCGGCCGAAACCTACTTGATGATGGGTGAATGATCCCGGTTGTAGCCCACGCATACCCTGAGCCTTACTTTTACCTTTGCCATTGTCTTTTCTCCTTCCGAAGACAATGGCGCGTGCAGACAGTCTGTGCAGTTTTCAAGGATCTGTTCACATGATACCGCATCACCCTCCGGCCTGTCAACCGCAGCCGTGTTTAGGTTGTCAGGCGGGTCGGGCTCATACCCCGGTGGCGCGAGGGATTGCAGCTGCGTTCCGATGGTTTTCAGGCTCTCGCCGATGGAGACCAGAGCCTTGTTCTGATTCATCACATAAATCTCATTCTGATTGAACATATTTTGTTTCCTCCTGAAAAAGTCTTTTGTGTTCGTTGACAGGTTATCAGATGGCAAAATCCCATATGCCATAGGGCTTTTCCCGTCAACCATCTGTCAACGGACCGTCAACAGCCGTCTATGGACAGCTGCTTCGCGCTGAAAATCGGAATGTCCGGATCGCCGGTCACGTCGGTGTATTCCTCCGGCTTCGGCTTCTCCGGCAGACTGCGCGTCCAGCTGCGCTGCTGGCCGTATTTGGCAAACCGGTGCTGGCCTGTCTGTTTCCAGCCGTGAACGGACAGGTTCATGATGTCGTTGATCTCGGTGGTCTCCCACCGCTTCGGCGTCTCGCCCATGTGCCCCAGCGCCTCCTGATAAAGTTGAAGTGTGCACACATAATCGCCCCGGTACTTCGAGACAAAAAGCCTCTCGAATAAAACGGCCTGCGGCAGACCACATCCCCTGGTCTGATCAGTCCTTTCCCCACGGTGAGAAGGCCCGTTGTCCTGACCCATTCGGAAGAAAGGCCACTCCCTCGGGCCTCTCTGTGAGAAAAGCTGGGTTGTGCCTGATTAATGCTGTTCTGATACTGCTTTGATACCGTCTCCTGCGTTCATCACGAAAACAGGCCATTTGGAGGCCATGCAAGCCATATCAAAAAGATGTCAATGACATCAAATCTGCCGGAAACCGTATCGTTACCAAGTCAGAGGCCGTCGATGAAGCTCATGGCTTCGTCCATGATTGAGATGACTGTCGGTGATTGAGGAAAACAGTAATTGAGGGAAAAGCAGTGTTCCGGGTGAAAACGCCTCCTTTCCGCGCGATTCCACATCCGGGGCTGTAGGGTGGAAACCGCGCTCTTGCTGTTCGGGTGCAACGAAAAGAGCGGCGACTGCGTTTTGCAATCGCCGCTCAGCCTGATAAAACAAATGGGCCAGCCCTGCCTGACCTGCCCATCAGACCTGACCAGCCCATCGTTTCTTTGCCTTCATTGTCCCTTCACTCTATCTACGACACGGGTTCCGGGAATTGTTCCAGTTTTGTGCTGGGTGAAATGTTAAGATTTGTGTACGCTCTCACCACTCGGAAAAGTAGTTATCATCCAGCCATTTGTCCATGGCAGGCTGCTGTTTGGCCGGAATTGGAATCGTCCCGCGATACTGCCCTGCCAGCTTGTTCAGTCGCTTGACCACGGTGCTGTGGGATTTGTAGCCCAGCTTCTGCGCAATCTCCGTAACGGGTGTGTCGTGCCTGCGCAGTCGCAGCATCTCACGATCCTTCTCTGAAAGCGTGTGACCCAGCGGACTGTGAAGGATGCTGTTGTAGACGGAAACCTGCGCGCGATACTCAGCCAGCTTTCTGACATCCCATGTCTTGTAATCGCCGTCGATTTCTTCACCGTGATAAATGTCGGAGTCATCAAGGTCACCGGTATCCTCGGCATCCGTCACGCCGGAGAGAAGGCCGTAGTCATTTTCCACCTTGTCGAAAAGCGACGAAGGATCATAGCTGGAATCGGGAATGTCGAATCCAGCGCTGTCTGGCCTTCCGCGCTCCTGCAGCGCTTCCAGCGACAGCGGCGCGCCTTCCCGGAGGCGGCCGTGACGCCATTTGCGCTCCGCATCGATGCGGGCGTTGCTGTGCCGGCGGCTGTAATCGTCCGGCGTCAGGTTCTTGCAGGCCAGATCGATGATGGGCTGCCAATTCTGCTCTTCGATGATGGAAGCCATCATGCGGGCAATCTCATCGTGAAATTGCTTCATAGAGGGACGAGGCATCGCCTCGCCAGCTGCCATGCCTGAGAGACGTTCCGTGGAATACCCGGTTTGCGCCAGCTTCTCCGCGATGGGCTCGCAGGCCTGCAGAGCCAGCTGCCGAAGCATGAAGCTGTCGGCGTAGTCGTCGTAACAGCCGGGAATCTTCTTGCGGACACCCTTGCCGCTGGTGAAATGGAAGCTCTGCCAGGCTTCCCGCGCGTAGGCCTCCCGGATGAATCCGGCAAATGCGGGCGAGCCAGAGAGACCGGCGAAGCGGTCTGTATGGAAAGCCTCATAAGGGAACGTAGGCAACGGTATGGATTGAGCCTGCGGGAATCGCGCAACGATCTCCTCCGGCAGGAAGAAAAACAGGGAAAGCAGGCGTGTATCGTTTCGCATCGGCATGGCGGTGCCTCCTCAATAAAGAACATACGTTCTTTATTGAGTATACATCATGCTACCCAGAAAGACAAGCGAACACAGGGTTATTTTTCAGGGAAGGATGAAAAGGTCTTGACAAAAGCTGCTTCGATCCCTATAATCGCTTTACAATGCTAAAGCGTGGGGTGCAGGATGATATTTGCAAGGGGAGGAATGGGTATGGAAATCACGTATCATCGCAAGGGAGATTACCTTTATCCGAATCTGACGCTGGAGACAGATGAAACGCTGACCATAGGCAAGTACGGCCTGCTCCGCAAGTCATACCTGAAGGAACACAAGCCGCACTGGTATCAGAGCATGTTGATGACGGGGAAGTTGGAGCGCCATTTGGCGGAAATCGACCGCAGCGCACAGGAGCGGATTGTGGATCGGCTGACCAAGACCTTTCCCCCGCCAGACAAGGCAAGCGATCCGCTGGGCTGGGCCGCTCATATGAACGGGCTGGTGGCGATGGCCGAAGAAGGAGTGGTGAGGGAGGTGGTGTATGGGTAAGCGGGGAAGATGATGTGATCATGGCTCTAGCAAAAGCTGATGTGTCCGTCATATCAGAACGCCATCGCAGTGATCCACCTCATGCTGGATGATCTGCGCCACGAACCCTTCAAACACGCCGGTCTGCCGCTGGAATCGCTGATCCTGCCAGCTGACGGTGATCTGCCTATATCGCTTCGCCCTGCGCGTGCCGGCCAGCGACAGGCAGCCTTCCTCCGCTTCGTATTCCCCGCTGCGGGCCACGATGACGGGATTCACCATGACCATCTGCAAGGGCCCGTTGCACACGGCGATAACGCGCTTCTTTTCGCCGATCATGTTGGCCGCCATGCCCACGCAGCGGTCCAGGTTGGCGCGCAGCGTGTCCAGAAGGTCGGTGATGACCTGCATGTCGGCCTCCGTGGCGGGCAGGGATTTCTGCGCGAGGAATAGCGGATCGTGGATGATGGGGCGGATCATGGCAGGGCCTCCTTTGGCGGGTGTGGCGGGGCGTGCAGTCGGCAGAGCTTGTCAACGAAGGGGTGTCAACAGAGGGAAAAACATTTTTGGAAAGATGTCACCATCGGGGCGGAAAATGCTCTTGCACGATACCATCCAGCGCAAGCCTGATTTCTTCAAACGGCCTGTTCAGATCCAGCATCTTCACCGCAATCCGGCTGTCCTGTATGACATATTCTTCATCCGGTTGAAGTTCTTCGTCAGTGCAGGCGTAGAGCAGTATACAAAAAAGTAATGACTTTTTCAACTATCATTTATCCTTAAATTTCTATGACAATTCACATAAGGTATAAGCTCGGAAAATTCAGATAACTCACTGAGTTATAGCAAAACAACCCGAAATACCGGCATTCCTCGCTTTTGAAGTGAAGCAAATCCGGCGGTTTCGGGCCTTTCTTTAACTTTCATGTGCAAATGATGCAGGATTTGTGAGAATCAAGCTGACCCATACCATTGGTATGAGAAAATACCCGAATAATTATAATACTGATCTCTTTACCGTTCCCAACTTCTGTCATATAATGTCCTTATCAGCAGGAAGGGAGAGGACGGCATGGAAACAAGCATCGCGGAAAACATCCGTTCTTACCGGAAACAGCGCGGGCTGACCCAGGAACAGCTGGCGGAGGTGCTGGGGGTATCCGTCGGCGCGGTGTATAAGTGGGAATCCAGATCGTCCCTGCCCGAACTGCGGCTCATCATGGAGATGGCGGATTTCTTCGAGGTCTCTGTGGATGCGCTGCTGGGCTATCAGATAAAGGACAACCGGCTGAACGCTGCGGTGGAACGTCTGTGGAAGGCGAGCAGCAGCCGGGATTACGATGCAATTTCTGAGGCGGAAAAGGCGATCCGGAAATACCCGCATTCCTTCGATGTGGTCTTTGCCGGCGCGTTTCTTTACTATACCTTCGGCGCGGGAACAAAAAAGGAGCCCTGGCTCCGGCGAGCCATTGAACTGCTGGACAGCGCGCGCCTGCTGGTGTCTCAGTGCACGGATTCCCGGCTGAATGAATCCTATCTCTGCGGCATGATGGCGGAGATGCATGAGATGCTGGGCGAAACGGACAAAGCGCTGGAACTGCTGAAAGCGCACAACCCCGGCGCGATTTTTAATGATATGATCGGGATCATGCTGCTCTCCCATGGAGGAGATCCGAAGGAGGCAAATGATTTTCTGGAAGACGGGTTTCTGCGGACGATCAGTCGGCTCATCCAGACTGCGATTGGCTATGCGATGCTGTTTGACGTGAAGAACGACAACGCATCCGGCGTGGAAATGATGCGCTGGATCATTCCCACACTGGAAGGGCTGAAAAAGACCGATGAACCGGACTTTCTGGACAAGATGATCGCAGTTTTCGATGTCTTCCTGGCGGTCTTTCAGTATAAGTCCGGAAACCGGAAAGCAGCGGAAGATTGCCTCAGAAAGGCAAAATCCCTGGCCGGTGCCTTTGACGCCGCGCCGGACTATGCGGCGAACCGGGTGAAATACGTGCGCGAAAAGGAAACAACCAACGCGCATGATCTGCTCGGGGAAACAGCCATGGAGGCGGTGGAAACTGTTCTGCGCGACAAAGATCCGGAACTCCGGAAACTCTGGGAGGAGGTACGCGATCATGGAGCCTGAACAGACAACGACAAGATTCCTGCTCTGCCCCCGCTGCGGCAGGAAGACCCGCACGCAGGTTCGGGAAGATACGGAACTGATCCGTTTTCCGCTGTTCTGCCCAAAATGCAGATATGCGTGCGTGGTCACATTCAAAAGCGGGATGCTTGAAATAACAGGAGAGCCAGACGCATCAGAGTCATTCTGAGGCGCAGAGCCGGACAAAGTTTCTTGTCCGGCGGAATGGCTCTGATGCCTCAAAGCTGCCGGACGAAGGTTGATTGAACCGGAGGAAAGCAGCCATGAGCAAATGGATCGATATCGGATACAAATGGAAAACCGAAACAGCCTACAGGGTCAGGGAGTTTCTGAAGGAAAACAGGATTCCCTTTCGGATGCCCTTTGACGAAATGTTCTTTCGGAGCATGTACCACTTGCCCCACAGGGATCATATCTGGGGGATCAAGGTCAGAAAGAAGGACTTAGCCTGCGTACTGTCCATGCTGGCAAAGGAAGGGTTCATACACAGTCCCGGCAGTTACAGGATTTATTGACCGATTACTGGACGATGGGCAAATGACAAGCCTTTGGGAAAGGATCACGGAGAATGAACATGAAAAAGCCTGAGAACGTCTTTCATAACCGGAATTTCCGGCTGGTGTTCCTTGGAGCGCTGGTGTCGGAGCTTGGGGCGCTGTTATACAGCTTTGCCGTCAGCTTCTACATCCTGCAAATTAGCGGAAACAACGCGTTCCTGCAGGGCCTGTACCTGGCGCTGTGCAGCGTAGCGATGCTTTTGTTTACCCCTGTAGGCGGCGTTCTGGGTGACCGCTTCAGCAAGGCGAAGATCATGTACGTCTGCGATTTCTGCAAGGGCGGAACGATTATCCTGGCTACTGCGCTGATGCTTCTCTTCCCGGAAAAAGATGCGCATATCGTGATCCTATTTGCACTGGGAATTATCGGCAACATCATCAGCGGAATCTTCAATCCCGCATCCGGC
>LVAP01000163.1 GCA_001603025.1 Clostridiales bacterium Firm_10
CTCCGGCACGGTGCGCTCCCCCGCCTTCAGGCGGCCCTGGCTCACGCCGTTCACGAACAGCTCCGCCTCGTCCGCCCTGCTGAACACCGCCACGGCCACCTTCGCGCCTTCCCGGCCGGGCCAGGTCCAGCACGCCCGCGCGTCGGTGAAGCCCCAGCGGGTGAGGCGCTCGGCCTTGCCGAAGGTGTCCGGATCATAGCTGAGCACGGCCGTCTCGCCGCTGCCCCAGACGATTCGGCGGTAGATGCCCTGGGCGAGCACGCGGCCGGTGATGTCGAAGTCAGCGTCGTTGGCGGTGCGCCAGGGGAAATCCGAGCCCATGTGGGACTCCACCGTCGCCCTGCCGCTCTCCACTTCCGCCTGGCTGAAGAAAGCGCTCTTGCCGATGCCCGCCTCGCCGATGTAATCCCAGGCCGTCCAGGTGAAATCGCCGATCAGCCAGGGCGTCTTCTCGATCATGGGCCAGTGGATGCCTATCTCCTTGGGGAAATTCTCCGAGCCCAGCATCACCCGTTCCGGGAACAGCTCGTGATCGCGGGCGTATTTGTCTTCCAGGTAGTTGTAGCCCACGATGTCCAGCCCGTTGGCGAAGGCCTCCGTCACTGTCTCCCAGGTCAGGTCCTCCCCACCGCCCAGATCCGCGTTCTGCAGGCCGCCGGCCAAGCGCCATTTGCGCAGCTGCGCCTCCTGCATGTCGTCGTCCAGTCCGTTCCAGAAGGAACAGATGGCGTTGGACACGGGCCGGCTCGGATCCAGCGCGTGGATGGTTTCCGCCAGCTTCTCCGCCAGCACGTAGCCGTCGCCCAGACCAGCCCGCTCGGTGATTTCGTTGCCGGTGGACCAGATGATCACGCACGGATGGCTGCGGTCGCGGCGCACGAAAGCGGTCAGGTCGTCCTGCCAGTCCGAGGCGAAATACTGGTTGTAGTCGCCGGGCTGCTTGCCCATGCCCCAGGCGTCGAAGGCTTCGTCGAACACATACATGCCCAGCCGGTCGCAGGCCTCGATCAGGGCGGCAGAAGGCGGGTTATGGGTGGTGCGCACGGCGTTGAAGCCGCACGCCTTCAGCTTTTCCATCTTCCGGTATTCCGCGTCGTACAGGCTGACCGCGCCGATGACGCCGTTGTCGTGGTGCAGGCAGCCGCCGCGCAGCTTCACGCTCTTCCCGTTGATCCGCAGGCCGTGCCGCACGTCCGCCTCCACCGTGCGGATGCCGAACAGCACGCTGTCCTCATCCGTTTCCGGCCGCTCACTTGCGACAGCGTGGGTTTTGAAGGTGCCCTCATCGGTCACCTTCACATGGACGCGGTACAGCGAGGGCGCCTCCGCGCTCCACAGCGCGGGGCTGTCCGCCGTCATGGTCATGTGCGCTGCGGCGGCAGACATGGGCGGAACCTGGACCCTCGCGCGGCCCTCGGCCAAGATCTCGCCGCTGCCCTCCCGCGTCAGCTGGCAGATTGCCTCCACCATGCGGTTCTCGGCCGTGTCGTTGCGGATGTCGGCCCGAACCGCCAGATGCGCGGTTTCCGGCGCGCCGTCAGCGGCGAAGTCGATCTTCTTCGTCCAGGCGAAAACGCCGTCGCAGGCCAGGTGCACCGGCGGCAGGGCGACCAGCCTCACCGCGCGGAACAGGCCGGCGCCGGAATACCAGCGCGAGTTTGGCTGCATGCTGGGATTGAGCGTCACGACGATCCGGTTTTCCCGCCCGGGATAGACCAGCTGCGTCAGGTCGGCTTCAAAGGGGGCGTAGCCGTAGTGATGCAGCGCGGCCTTCGCGCCGTTCACCTCCACCGTGGCGTTCATCATCGCGCCGTCGAAGCGCAGAAACACGCGCCTGCCCGCCCACTCGGCCGGAATGGACACGGATCTGACGTAGTGCGCCACCCCGGCATTATAGTATCCGCTGGCCATGCCGGACGGGGCTTCGGGATACACGTCGCTCTCGATCATGTAGTCATGGGGCAGGTCGACGACGCGGCTGCCAAATTCGCCGCGCATGCGCCGGCCCACGTCGAGCGCGCCCAGGTCGAAAAACCATCCTCTGTTGATATCCATCTCTCTCACGATCGGCCGCCTCCTCGTTTTCCGCTTGAACCATGCTGGCTTATTCTATCATGGAACTGCCCGCTTTGTCCAGCCCGGACAGGAAGGCGTCCGCAACCGCGGCGTGCAGCGCCGCCAGCGAAACGACCGCATCGTCAGTCGGCAGGAAAGCCCCGCTGTGCAGCGGTTCGGCGCAGCCCGCGCCGATGTGATAGTATGAACCGGGCCGCTCCATCAGGAAAAAGCCGAAATCCTCCGTGGTCATGGTGGGCTGCTCGATGAGGCGAACGCTGCCCAGCGCGGCCCGCGCCGCATCCTCCGCCAGGCGCGTCATGCCCTCGTCGTTGACCACGCCCGGGTAGCTTTCGCGGATATCGCACTCGGCCGCCGCGCCGAAGGACGCCGCCGTCGAACGAACGATCTCCCGGAAGCGGGCTTTCGCCTCGGCGCGCGCATCGGGCCCCAGCGTGCGGATGATGCCGGTCAGCTCCGCCCTGTCCGCCACGATGTTTCCGGCCGTGCCGGCCCGGAACGTGCCTATGGACACCACCACCCGCTCGCGCGGCATGGCGGCGGGCAGCGCCAGCGCGTCACTGACCAGGTGCGCGGCAGCCGCCAGCGCGTCGACGCCCTTCTCCCGCTCCGCCCCGTGGGCGCTGCGTCCCGTCACCGTCACGCGGAACACGTCCGACGCCGCGTAGAANNGCGCCGAACACGGCGTCCACCCCCGCCAGCGCGCCGGCTTCGATCATGCGGCGGGCGCCGCCGTCGCCCTCCTCGTCCGGCTGGAACAGAAACACGGCGCGCCCGCGCAGCGCGCCGCGATGGGCGGCCAGCAGCCGGGCCGCGCCCAGCGCCGCCGCCATGTGCACATCGTGCCCGCAGGCGTGCATCACGCCCGGCGTCTGCGATGCGAAGGGCGCGCCCGTCTGCTCCTGCAGGGGCAGGGCGTCCATGTCCGCCCGCAGGGCGGCGCAGCGGCCGGGAAGCGCGCCTTCCAGCCTGCCGATGACAGCGGTATCCAGCACGCGCCGGGTCTGCAGGCCGCAGGCGCGCAGATACGCCTCGATTTTCTCCGCCGTCCTGAACTCGCGGTTGCCCAGCTCGGGCTCGGCGTGGAAATCGTGCCGGAGCCGGGCGAGCTCCCCGGCTATCCCGTGCGCCTCGTTCAGCCAGTCACAGATCATTCGCGCAGCCTCCTTCCAACGTCCGGATGAAGCGCCGCAAGCGGTCCAATCCCTCCCGCAGCGTCTCCTCCCCGCAGCAGAACGACAGGCGGATGTGGTCGTCCGCGCCGAAGGCCGCGCCGGGCGTGACCGCCACGCCGCCCTCCTTCAGGAGGCGCGTGCAGAAGGCGGTGGAATCCATGCCGAAGCGGGCGATTGAGGGAAACGCGTAGAACGCGCCCTCCGGTTCCACCACGGGAAGCCCCATGGCGTGCAGCCGCTCGAGCGCGAGGTCGCGGCGGCGGCGGTATGTTTCCCGCATCCCGCGGGGATCCTGGTCCAGCGCGGCCACGCAGGCCCGCTGGAAGGGCGCGGGCGTCGACGTCACCATGAACTGGTGAAGCAGCGCCAGCCGTTCGCACACGGGCCTGTCGGCCAGCAGGTAGCCCATGCGCCAGCCCGTCATGGCCCAGGGCTTGGAAAAGCTCTGCGCCACGATGATCTGCCCCCGCAGGGCGCGGTATTCCGCGAAGCTGTGGTAGTCCCGCCCATAGCAAAGCTGGCGGTACACGTCGTCGCAGATGACGAACAGGCCGTGCCGCTCGGCGACGGCGCGCGCCGCCTCAAGACTCCCGGGGCCGTAGACGCAGCCGGTGGGATTGTTCGGCGAGTTGAGCACGATCGCCTTTGTGCGCGGCGTGACCAGCGCCTCCAGCCGGCCGGCGTTCAGCTGGAAGCCGTCCGGCGCGGTGTCCAGCGGCACGAACACGCCCCGGCACAGCGTGATGATACGCTCGTACAGCACGAAAGCCGGCGTGGGCACGATCACCTCCTCGCCGGGATTGAGCACGCCGAAGAGCGCCGCGAACAGCGCCTCCGTGGCTCCGGCTGTCACGATCACTTCGTCCGCGCCGTAGTCCATGCCGTTCTTTTCGCGCTCAAACGCGGCGATTTTTTCCCGCAGCGCCGGGGCGCCGCTGTTCTCGATGTAGTGCGTTTCGCCCGCCTCAAGCGCCGCGCAGGCCGCGGCGCGCACGGGCTCCGGCGTGTCGAAATCCGGCTCCCCCAGCGTGAGCCGCACGCATTCGGGCGTCTGCGCGGCCAGGCGCGAAAACTCGCGGATAGCGCTCGGCTTCACGCCGTACAGCGCCGTGTTGAGCCTGGGTTCCATAAAAGCCTCCGGTTTCACAGCGTCCGCAGCGCTTCCTGCAGGGCGGTCTTCTGCGAGGTGTTCTCATCCTTGTGCTTGATCACGCGGGCCGGGCAGCCCGCCACCACCATGCCCTCCGGCACGTCCTCGATGACCACCGCGCCCGCGGCGACCACCGCGCCTTTGCCAATGTGGACGCCTTCGATGACCACCGCGTTCGCGCCGACCAGCACGCCGTCCTCCACGATCACCGGCGTGGCCGAGGCGGGTTCGATGACGCCGGCCAGCACGGCGCCCGCGCCGATGTGGCATTTCCTGCCCACGATGGCCCGGCCGCCCAGCACGGCGCCCATGTCGATCATCGTGCCCTCGCCGATCACCGCGCCAATGTTGATGACCGCGCCCATCATGATGACCGCGTTCGCGCCGATGCTCACCTGCTCCCGGATGATCGCGCCGGGCTCGATGCGGGCGGGAATGTCCTTCATGTCCAGCAGGGGAACGGCGCTGTTGCGGCGGTCGTTCTCGACGACGATGTCCGCGATCCTGTCGGCGTTGGCCGCCAGGATGGGCTGCAGCGCCTTCCAGTCGCCGAACACGATTTTGTCGCCCGCGCCGAACACCTTCGCGCCCTCGCCGTAGTCGATGGGGGCTTTTTCCTTCACATACAGTTTGACAGGCGTCTTCTTTTCGGCGTTCGCGATGTAGCTGATGAGCTGCTGTGCATCCATGTCAGTCCTTTCCTCCCTCTCCCACCATGTCGCGCATGTCGTAAAGCCCGGGGTCCTTCCCGCAGAGGAAGCGCGCCGCGGCCAGCGCGCCGCGGGCAAACAACGCGCGGTTCTCCGCCTCATGCCTGAGGGTCACGGTTTCCAGGCCAGTTGAAATGATGATCTCGTGCGTGCCCACTTCGCTTCCATAGCGGAGCGAATGGATGCCGATCTCCTGCGGGGCGCGCCGGCCGTTCCCCTGCCGCCCGCAGACGAACCGCGCCTCCGGCCGCGCTTCCTGGATGCGCCGGGCCAGCAGCAGCGCCGTGCCGCTGGGGGCGTCCAGCTTCTGGTTGTGGTGCTTCTCGACGATTTCTATGTCCGCGTCCGGAAAGAGCGAAGCGGCCTGCTTCGCCATGGCGGCCAGCAGCGCCACGCCGATGGACATGTTGGCCGACAGGAACACCGGGATCCGGCCGGCGGCGGCGCGGATGCGCGCGGTTTCCTCCTCCGTCTGGCCGGTGGTGGCCGCCACGACGGGCAGCTGCCGCGCCTCGCAGTAGGTCATGACGCTCTCCGTCGCCGTGTGATGGGAAAAATCGATCACCACATCGGCCGGCCCATCATATTCAGGCAGCGCGCCGAAGCAGCCGTCGCCAGGCGCGGCGTTCCTGTCGATCCGCGCCGCGATGCGGTCAGTGCCCTCCGCTTCGATCATATCCGCCAGGATGCGGCCCATGCGGCCCTTCGCGCCGTTGATGATGACGTTCACTTTTCAGCCTCCCCCTTCCTCATGCGAGCAGGCCATGCCGCGCCAGGAGCGCGCGCAGTGTTTGCCAGTGCGCTTCCTCCATGGGAGTAAGGGGCAGGCGCAGGTAGTTTTCGCACCAGCCCATGGCTGCCATGGCCGCCTTCACGGGGATGGGGTTGACCTCGCTGAACAGCGCGTTGATGAGAGGCAGCAGCTCCATCTGCATTTTCGCGCTGCCCGCCGTGTCCCCGCGGAAGAAGCGGGCGCACAGCTCGGCCGTGGCCCTGGGCATCACATTGGACAGCACCGAAATGACGCCGCTGCCGCCCATGGCGAGGATGGGCACGATCTGGTCGTCGTTGCCGGAGTAGATGTCCAGCTGGTCGCCCACCAGCGCCGCGGTCTCCACGATCTTGGAGATGTTTCCGTTGGCCTCCTTGATGCCTGCGATGTTCGGGTGCCCGGCCAGCGCCGCGTAGGTGGCGGGCTCGATGTTCACGCCGGTGCGCGAGGGCACGTTGTAGAGGATCACAGGCTTGCTCGCCGCGTCCGCAATGACGGTGAACATGGTCACAAGGCCCTTCTGCGTGGCCTTGTTGTAATAGGGCGTGACCACCAGCAGCGCGTCGACGCCCACTTCGCAGGCGTATTTCGAGAGGGACACGGCATAGTCGGTGTCGTTCGAGCCGGTGCCCGCGATGATGGGCACGCGGCCCGCCGCCCGCTGCACGGAAAAGCGAATGGCCTCCCGGTGCTCTTCGTCGGTCAGGGTCGAGCCTTCGCCGGTGGTGCCGGCGATTACCAGGGCGTCGATACCCTCGTCGATCTGCCAGTCGATGAGCCGGCCGAAGGCCTCAAAATCGATGCCGTCCGGGGTGAGCGGCGTGATGAGCGCCGTGGCGGCGCCGCGGAAAACGGTGTGCTTCTTCATGGGTCATTCTCCTCGCTGTGTTTTCACCGCGCATTGCAAAGTCAGGAAACAAAAACAGCAAATGCATTTTCGGCATTCGCTGTGTGTTAACTGAAACACCCGGCTCCGCACCGGGTGCGGAGGGGAATATACAATTAATACATAGCGCTCCACAAATGCGGCAGTCGGGCGGATGTTATCCGCGCGCCCAGAGGAGGTTCGCGTTTTCCCCCTCTTCGGCAGCGGCCCCTTTCGGGCTGACAACGGCTTTGCGATGCCTTCCATCAGTCGTACTCCTGACCAGCTGCGCCTCTATCCTTTAATTGCAATATTCGGCTGTTGAAGATATGCTATCATAAACCGGCCGGCCTGTCAATACGCCCGGCGGCCGCGCCTGATAATTTTGCATAAATATAATTTTATGCAAGCACCCGCCGGGCCGCCTCCCGGCCCGCCGCCTCGCCGATGGCCGCGGCGTCGCCGGACACGCGATAGCTGGAATGCGCCAGGAAATCGCCGCTGATCAGCCGGCCGGCCAGCAGCAGGTTCCCGATGTCGGCCGATTCCAGCGCGCGCAGCGGAATGTCGAACGGCTGCGCCTTCAGCCCGCCCAGCTCCATCTCCGCGGTGCGCGAGGCCCTGAGCGGATGCACGTCCAGCGGGTATTCGACGCGGCACACGGCGTCCGCATGCCTGCGGCCGTCCAGCGCGTCCTGCGCCGTCACCGTGTATTTTCCCAAAATGCGCCGTCCCTCCCGGATTCCGATGCAGGGCGCCGTGGCCACAATGCGCATGTTCCGCCAGGGTCCGCCCAAGGCGCGCAGGGCCTGCTCCTGCCGGTAAAGCTCCCGCCGGGCCTCGACGGTCTTTTCGGTGAGAGAGGCGGGATCGAGGGGATTGATGCCATAGCTGTGCGTGGTCATCATCACCCACACGTCGCCGCGGACATGCATCAGGCAGGGCAGGCTGTAGCTGGGCGCAACGCCCGCGCGCTTCATTTCAGCCAGCAGTTCGGTCTTGGCGTTGCGTCCCGGCGCGTAGGGCAGGGCGCTGTCAAAGTCCCGCAGGGCTTCCGCGCCGAGGCCCGTCACCAGGGCGACGAGCGAAGCGGGCTGCGTGCTTCCGTCCGGCCCGCCCAGCGAAAACCGGCAGCCCGAACGGGCGGCCAGATCCCCGTCGCCCGTGGCGTCGATGAACACCTCGCCCGAGGCAGCCTGCCGGCCCGCCTTGCTCTCCACGATCACGTGCGTCAGCCGGTCCCCTTCACGGACGCCGCCGCACGCCTGCGCGTAGTACAGCACCCGCACGCCCGCCTCTTCCAGCATGTCGTCCAGCTCCCGCTTGAGCGTTTCGGGAAAGGTGAGGAAGTTGCCGTTGCGGCCGAAGTCGCCTTCGCCCCTGCTCCGGATGCGGTTCATGAGTTCGCGCAGCAATCCGCCCTTGTTGGTCACGTCCAGCATCCAGCTGAGCAGTCCGCTCGTCCAGACGCCGCCCGCGCAGTTCGCCCGCTCGATCAGCAGCGTCTCCGCGCCGGCGCGCCCGGCGGCAATCGCGGCCATCGCCCCGGCCGGGCCGCCGCCCGCCACGACCACCTGCGCCCCGTACGCAACCGGAATGTCCCGGC
>LVAP01000164.1 GCA_001603025.1 Clostridiales bacterium Firm_10
CGGTAAGGCTGCCCACGTCGGCGAGATCCAGCGCGCACAGGTAGCCCAGCCGCCCGCCATTGATGCCCAGCAGCGGCCTGTCTGCGGCCAGCGCGGTCTGGGCGGCCCGCAGAACGGCGCCGTCCCCGCCGATGGAGACGATGAGGTCGCACGCCTCCGGCGGCAGCGCGGCGCGGGAGGCCGAGCCAAAAACGGCGCGGCTGTCCGCCCCGGAGAGCGCGCACTGGGCGCCCAGCCGGCGTTCGAGCGTTTCGATGGACCGGCGCGCGGCCGCGATCTGCCCGGGCGTATTCTGATTGGGACAGACAAACAGTTTCATATCGCTTTCATTCCGGCGCGCTATGCGCTACAGCTCGCTGCGGCCGCTGAAGGCCCGCGAGAGCGTCACTTCGTCGGTGTACTCGAGGTCGGCGCCCACGGGAATGCCGTGGGCGATGCGCGTCACGCGGATGCCCATGGGCTTGATCAGCCGGGCGATGTAGGCAGCGGTGGCCTCGCCCTCCACATCCGGATTGGTGGCCAGGATGACCTCCCGGATGCTGCCGTCCGCCAGGCGGGAGAGCAGCTCGCGGATGCGGATGTCGTCCGGGCCGACGCCCTGCATGGGCGAGATGACACCGTGCAGCACATGGTACTGCCCGTTGTAGTCGCGCATGCGTTCCATGGCCGCCACATCCCGCGGATCTTTCACCACGCACAGCAGGCCGTTTTTGCGATCCTCGTCCCTGCACATGGGGCAGGGATCCTCCGTGGCGTAGTTGCCGCAGACGGAGCAGAAATGCACCTGCTTTTTGCCGTTGTAGATGGAGGCCGCCAGCTCGCGCACCTGCTCCTCCGGCAGGCTGATGATGTAGTATGCCAGCCGCTGCGCCGTCTTCTGGCCCACGCCGGGCAGCCTGGACAGCTGGTTGACCATGCGCGCGATGGGTTCGATCAGGCCGCTCATGGCATCAGAACAGGCCGCCCAGGTTCATGCCGCCGGTCAGCTTGCCCATCTCGCGCTCGGTGGTTTCGGTCGCCGTGCGCAGCGCCTCGTTGACCGCCGCCAGCACCAGGTCCTGCAGCATTTCCACGTCGTCCGGATCGACGGCCTCGGGCTTGATCGTCAGCGCGACCAGTTCCTTCTTGCCGTTTACCTTCGCCGTGACCACGCCGCCGCCGGCCGCCGCCTCGTATTCACGCGCGTCCAGCTCCTCCTGCATCTTGGTCATCTGCTGCTGGAGTTTCTGCGCCTGACGCGCCAGCTGCTGCATGTTGCCGCCCATGCCCATTCCGGGGAATCCGCCTCTTGCCATGTCTTTTCTCCTCCATATTCTGTTATTCGTCGATGATTTCGATTTTGTCTCTCGGGAACGCCTCATAGACGCGCTCGAGGTTGTTGCGCGCGTCCGGCGCTTTTCTCGGCGCGCCGGGCTTGGTGGTGCGCAGGTGCACCTCGCGGCCGAACGCCTCGCTCAGGCACTGGTCGACGACGGCGCGCTTGTCCGCCCTGCCCAGCAGCTGCGCCAGCACCTCGCTGCCATCCTCGGGGTATTCCAGCAGCGCTTCGCTGCCATCCAGCCCCGCGAACCGCCCTTTCCTGAGGAAGATGCATATCTTCGGATCCTGGCGGCCGATGGCCTTGAAAGCCTGCTGCCAGGCCTGTTCGTCGTTTTCCGGAACGGGCGCGCGCCTGGGCGCGGACGCGGCGGCCTTTGCGCTCTCCCGGGGCGCGACCTGCGCGGCGGGCTTTGCCGGCGCGCCTTCCGCCGACGCCGCGGGGCGAACGCCCGCGGCCAGCGCCGCTTCCACGGCGCAGAGCCGGTCCTCCAGCGCTTCTTCGCCTTCCTCACGCTCCGGGTGGCACCCGCGGACCGCGCACAGCTCCAGCACGCTGCGCTGCTGTGAGGACCACTTCATGTCGTTTTCCGCCTGGATGAACAGCGACATCAGGCGCATCAGCCGGGGCCGCGGGGCCCGCTTCGCCTGCGCATTGATCCGCTCCGCATCCTCGCGGGTGATCTCCAGGATGTCCTCCAGGCCGGATTCGCAGGTGCGCGCCACCAGCAGGGCGCGCATGTGGCCGGTTACCTCGCGGGCGAAAACGGCGGGATCGCGGCCGTCGCGCATCAGCTGGTCGATCAGCACCAGCGCGCGCGCGGCCTCGCCGTCGATCAGCGCGTCGGCAAAATCGAACAGGAACGCGCGGTCTGAGGTGCCCAGCACCTCGCGCACCAGCTGCGCGGTGAGCCGGCCGCCGCCATAGGCGAGGCACATGTCCAGGATGCTCAGCGCGTCGCGCATGCCGCCTTCCGCGGCGCAGGCGATCTGCTCCACGGCCCCGTCGTCCGCCGGGGTGTTCAATGAATCGAGCACCAGGCGCAGCCGCTTCACGATGAGCGCGGCGGGGATGCGCTTGAAGTCGAAGCGCTGGCAGCGCGACAGGATGGTCGCGGGCAGGCGCTGGGGCTCGGTGGTGGCCAGGATGAACACGGCATGCGCCGGGGGTTCCTCGAGCGTCTTCAGGAGCGCGTTGAACGCCCCGGTGGACAGCATGTGCACCTCGTCGATGATGTACACTTTGTAGCGTCCCGCCGTGGGCGGATACTTTACCTTGTCGCGCAGGTCGCGGATCTCGTCTACGCCGTTGTTGGAGGCGGCGTCGATTTCGACGACGTCCAGGCTGTTCTCGCCGGCCAGTTGGAGGCAGGCGGGGCAGTGCCCGCAGGGCTCGCCGTTCTCCGGCGACTGGCAGTTGATGGCGCGCGCGAGCACCTTCGCGGTGGAGGTTTTGCCGGTGCCGCGGCTGCCGCAGAACAGGTACGCATGGGGAATGCGGTTCGATGTGATCTGGTTGATCAGTGTGGTCACGATGCGGTCCTGGCCCACCACGTCCCGGAAATACTCCGGACGCCAGGTGCGGTACAGCGCCTGATAACTCATCCCCGTCGCCTCCCTGCCTGCAAAATCTCTTTATAGCATACCACTTTTCGGCCCGGATGTCCAATAAAAAATGAAACGCGCCGAAAGTGTTTCTTTCAGGCGCGAAAAAGGCGTGGGTTTGCCGCGTGATCCCGCTTCATTTCCCGGTCACATCGCGCCGCGGTTCCTGATGCGGCCCGCGATCCGCCGCGCGGCCTGGCGCAGCGTCAGCCTGGGCATTTTCACCCGGTTCGCTTTCCGCTCGGCGGCGATCTGTTCCACGGTCACGATGTCTTCGTCGCGCGTGAACGAACGCCAGCGCGTGAAGAGGATGATGCCCATCGCCAGGATGGTCACGGCGCGCATCAGCGTGGTGAACTGCACGGCGTAGACGTTCATGCCCAGCATGAACACCGTGTTGTCGCCGGTGATCGAGCTCACCGCCGTGCCGGTCAGCAGGCCCAGGAACGCGCAGATGTTGCAGCCGATGATGTGGAATGCGATGCAGGCGGTGGAGTTTTCCTCCGGCAGGTTCATGTACAGGATGTTGGCGTAGGAGAGGTTCAGCCCGACGGCCAGCACGTTCTGCGCGAAGCACATGGGCACGAACAGGAACGCGCGCTCGGGCGTCATGAAGAAGTAGACCACCTCCGTGGGCACCCAGAGCAGGCAGGCGATGCCGAACGTCTTGATCCACGAGAACCGGCGCAGCACCTTGCGCCAGGGGGCGGAGAGCAGCAGCAGGATCGCCGTGTACATGGCGGACATGAGGTTGATCAGCGTATAGCTGAAGCGCATGTGGTTGAGCAGGTGGTAATTCCACAGGCCGTTGTTCAGGTTGGCGATGTAGTTCCAGCAGAACATCATGATCATGCACATGAGGAACTTGCGGTGCCGGAAGGGAACGGTGAAGGCATCGCTCAGCTTCATCTTCTTGCCGTCCTCGCGGGGCGAGAAATCCTTCGCGCGCAGCTGCACCATGGTCTCGATCACCACCAGGGCGAAGGCCAGATAGCGGAAGCCGAGGATCAGCGTGTGCTGGTAAGGCGAGCCGGCGATGGCGTCGGTCAGCACGCCGCTGAACAGCAGGATGCAGGTGGACATGATGGAGCTGAAGATCTGGCACAGGGAGAGGTAGCGCGTGCGGCGCTCGTTGTCCTTGGGAAAGAACTGGTAGAACCACATGGTGATGCCCGGACTGAACGGGGCGTACACCACGTAGGCCAGGAACAGGATCACGGCGAAGCACACCAGCCGCGCATTCGGATCGGTGACGAACTGCGGCATCAGGGTCGTCGCCACGATGTACATGAAATAGAAGTAGATCTTCGACGCGATGAGAATGAGCTTCCGGTTCTTCCTGAACCGGGACAGCAGCTTGGATGAGAAGATGGTGGACAGGTTGGCGATGTAGGGAATGAAGGTGATGATGCCCACACCGGTGATGGATATGCCGTACATCGACAGGAAGCCGGTGTAGAATATGCCGGTGATGAACACGTTGTAGAACGCGGCCAGCAGCGTGCACGTCAGGTTGATCGTGCGGCCCCTGGCCATGTCGTCGCGGGTGTTGAAGATATCGCTGAAGGAAATACGGAACGACTCGAGGCGCGTCTTCCACATGACTGGTTCCCCCTCGCGGTATTTGTTTTCCCATGCCGAATTGTAGCATACCCTCGCGGCGACTTCAATATGTAGCCGGGAATTTTACCGAAAAGAAGGAAAACGCCGCCAGCGGCGGGAGGCAGGCCGGGGAAACAGCGGTTGCATTGCGCCTGCGGAAGTGTTATACTAAACCGGAAAAAGGCGCGGAAGCAGCGCTTCCCGGCGGAAGAGGCTGCGCCGCGGCAATCGAAGCAAAGGAGAGAAAGCAGGATGGAAGCGAATGTCGTTTTTCATGCCGACGTGCCGGCGAAGGACCTGGGCGGCGGCGTCTCCCGGCGCGTGCTGGCCTACTCGGAGCAGCTGATGATCGTTGAGGTCAATTTTGAAAAGGGCGGCGTGGGCAGCGTGCACACGCATCCCCACTGCCAGAACACCTACGTGCGCGCCGGCCGGTTCCGCTTCACCATCGACGGGCGCGAGGTGGAGGTGGCCGAGGGCGACACCATCGCCTTCCCGGGCGGCATTCCCCACGGCACGCTGTGCCTGGAGAAGGGCACATTGCTGGACATCTTCACGCCCATGCGCGAGGATTTCCTGTGATGGAGCCGGGGAAGGATCGCGGCACGGGCGACATCCGGGTTCTGTTCGTGGGCAACAGCCACACCTATATGAACGACATGCCCGAGCTGTTCCGGCTGATTTACGAAAAGACCGCCGGGGCGCGGGCGGCGGTCACCATGCTGGCCTATTCCGGGCGGCATCTCAGATGGCACGCCGATGAGTTCTTTTCACTGCGCTTTGAGCTGCTGTACGGCGGCTACGATTACTGCGTGATCCAGCAGGCGGCGCATCCCTTCCCGCCGGAGGAGGAGACGCTGGCCGACGGCGAACGGGTGCTTGCCCTGTGCCGCGCGGGCGGCGTGACCCCGGTGTTCTTCATGACCTGGGCCGAAAAGCGCGCGCCGGAGCACCAGGAGAAAATGATCGCCGTTTATGAAAAGCTGCACGCCATGGCGCCTTCGCTGCTGGCGCCGGTGGGAAAGGTGTGGCAGGCGGTGCGCGAAAGCCACCCGGAGATCGAGCTGTATTACGCCGACGGCGAACACGCCTCGCCCCAGGGCGACCTGCTGGCTGCCTCGGTGCTGTGTGCCGCGATCACCGGCCGGACGGATGTGGCCATGCCCGGGCACATGCTGGATTTCAAGGGGAACGCCCCGGCGGATCAGTCGCCCCACGTGGTGCTGAGCCGCGAGGCGGCCGTCGTGCCCCTGGATGAGGGGGCCGCGGCGGCCATCCGGGAAGCGATGCGGGAGGTTATGTCATGAACATCCGGGATTACATGAAAAACGAAAGGGAGCGTCCGCTGGACCGCATCGTGGACGACGGCGGCTTCGCTGCGCTTTTCCGCACCTTCGCCTGCGTGGGCGACAGCCTGGCTTCCGGCGAATTTGAAACGCGGGACGGGCAGGGCGGCAGGGGCTTCCACGACCTGTTCGAGCATTCCTGGGGGCAGTACATGGCGCGGGCCATGGGCAGCCGGGCGTACAACTTCTCCCGCGGCGGCATGACGGCGAAGGAATACATGGAAAGCTTCGCGGAAAACATGGGATTCTGGGATCCCGAAAAGGCCTGCCAGGCGTACATCCTGGCGCTGGGCGTGAACGACGTGTCCATGGCCCTGCGGGAGGGCTGGCCGCTCGGCTCGATGGACGACGTGAAGGACGACTGGCGCGGCAACGGCAAGACCTTCGCGGGGTATTACGCCGCCATCATCCAGCGCTACAAGGCCATCTCGCCGGACGCCAAATTCTTCCTGCTGACTATGCCCGTGGACCCGGAACGTCCGCGGGAGCGGGTCCCGCTGGAGGAAGAGCACGCCCGCCTCATCCGCGCCATGGCGGAGCGGTTCGGCGCCTATGTGATCGACCTGCGCCGGTACGCGCCGGTCTATGACCGCGAGTTCAAGGACAGTTTCTACCTGAACGGACACATGAACCCCTGCGGTTACATCCTCACCGCGAAGATGCTCATGTCCTATATGGACTACATCATCCGCCACAACATGGAGGACTTCAGCGAGGCCGGGCTCATCGGCACGCCGTTCAGGAACGTGAAGGAATGAACAGGCGCGGGCCGGCAATGAGGAACGAAAAACGCCAAAAGACGGGAGCGGGGCATCAGCCCCGCTCCCGTTTGCGCGTGTGCCGTCCTGTCAGTCCGCCAGGGTGCCCATGGGATCCCACGGCGCGAGCACGACGGGCTCCTGACCGGCCAGGCCGGCGAGGTCGCCCAGGTATTCGGCCTCCACGGCGGCCTGGAACACATACTGGTCGAACCAGCTGTCCGAGCAGATGTAATAGCCCTTGGCGCCGTTCTTGTCGCCCCAGCTGTTTTCGATCTTCCAGCGGGTGGGCTTGCCGTCGTCCAGGTTGACGCCGGTGATGACCATGGCGTGGTTCATCGCGGAGAACCAGTAGTTCAGGCTGTCCTCCTTGGAGAGGGTCAGGTCCAGGCCGGTGAGCAGCTCCGCGTTGAAGCTCTGGTCGTCCCACACGCCCTTCTCGCGCTCGCCGAACTTGCCCACGTCGCTGCCGAACCACACGACCTTGCCGGCTTCGAGCTGGCGGATGATGGCGGCCTTGAACTCGTCCATGGGCAGGTTGAGGTGCTTCACGGCCTTGCCGCCGACCACGTTGCCCAGGTAGGCGATGGTGAACGTCCTGTGCCAGGGCTTGTCGGCCGTCGGCGCGTGGATGATGCTCACGGTCTTCTTCAGCAGGTCGCCCACATACTTTTCGCAGAAGGCCTTCGGCGTGAGGCCCTTCTCGATGTGATAGGCCTTGTCCTTGTCGACATACTCGAAATCGAAGCTCTTCGGCGGCTCGGTGTAGCAGGCGCACAGGAAGCCGTAGATTTTTCCCAGCATCTCCGCCTTGGCGGCCTGCACGTCGGCTTCGGACGCGCCTTCGCCGATCATTTTGCGGAGCCTGGCGGCGCAGCCCTTCAGGTTGCGGTTCAGGATGTGGCTCATGCCGCCGGTATGGCTGGACTGGTAGGTCTCGTCGTACACGTCCTTGGGCACCACGCCGTACTTCTCCACGATGTTGGCGAACATATCCCACTGACCGCCGTCGTGCACGCCAGTTTCCAGGATGAAGGCCACGGTGCGGTCGTCGGCGGGCCTGTCCGCGGTGTCGATGATGCTCTCAAGGAAGAAATTGCAGCGCTCGAACTTGTCCCAGAAGGCGAGATAGCTCTGCGACAGCTCGAAATTCTCCAGGTTCAGCCTGGCGGCGATGCGTTCGCGCAGCACGTTGGTGGCGGCGAACAGCCAGCAGCGGCCGCTGGCCTGCTGGTTGGTCACTTCCAGCGTGGGAATATCGATGGAAAACTTTTGCCGCATGGCGAAAGCGGCCTTCGGTACATAGGTGACGGCGTTGATGTCTGTTTTGGACAGGGCCAGCTGGGCCACCTGCAGCTTGGGGCATCCGTTGAAATCGCCGGACCAGGCGGCGAGCTGCTCCTGAGTGATGGGGGTCTGCTTCATGATGATCCGTCCTTTCAGGCTGTGATATGAGCCGGACTTTTTCCGCGCCTTGCGCGAAAAGCGGCGGTTATGGGTCTATTATAGCATAAACCGCGCCTTGTGAGGCGCTTTTTTTCAGAAAAATGCGGCTGTTACGCAATGCTAACACAATTCAGGCCGCCCGGCGCTTCCGCGTCGGCATGGCGGAGGCGGTGTCGCGGGCGAAAAGCGCCGTGAATAGAATGGACACAGGAGGTGGTCTCATGGCGATGGACGTGTGGCGCGGCCTGCTGATTCCCCTTCTGGGGACCTCGCTGGGCGCGGCGTGCGTGTTTGTGATGAAAGGCGGGCTGAACAGGCTGGTTCAGCTGGCGCTGACCGGATTTGCGGCGGGCGTCATGACGGCGGCCTCCATCTGGAGCCTGATCATTCCGGCTACGGAGCAGTGCGGGGCCATGGGCCGGCTGGCGTTCCTGCCCGCGGCGGCGGGATTCTGGGCGGGCATCCTGTTCCTGCTGCTGCTGGACAGGACCATCCCTCACCTGCACGTGGGGGCGGATCAATCCGAGGGCCCACGCAGCCCCTTGAGCCGGACGATGATGTTGGTGCTGGCGGTGACGCTGCACAACCTGCCGGAGGGCATGGCCGTCGGCGTGGTCTTCGCGGGATACCTGCAGGGAAAGGCGGGCATCACGGCGGCCGGCGCGCTGGCGCTTTCGCTGGGCATCGCCATCCAGAATTTTCCGGAAGGCGCGATCATCTCCATGCCGCTGCGCGCGGAGGGGGAAAGCCGGGGCAGGGCGTTCCTGTACGGCGTGCTGTCGGGCGTCATAGAACCCGCCGGCGCGCTGGCCACCATCTGGCTGTCCGCCCTGGTCACGCCGCTGCTGCCGTATTTCCTGAGCTTCGCGGCGGGAGCCATGATCTATGTGGTGGTGGAGGAACTGATTCCCGAAACCGCCGCCGGCACGCATTCCGACCTGGGCACGGTCATGTTTTCGCTGGGCTTCACCGCGATGATGGCGCTGGATGTGGCGCTGGGGTGATGAAAGGGCTCAGGGCATTCGATGCGCGGGCAATCCCGCGGGCGATAAAGGAAGAGGCAGCCGGCGGGCGGCGCATTGCGCCGCCCGCCGGATTGGTTACGCTTTCACGGAGGT
>LVAP01000165.1 GCA_001603025.1 Clostridiales bacterium Firm_10
CGGCGGAACGCCTGGGCCGTTCGGACATCGGCGCGGCCCGGCCCGGCGCGCAGGCGCACCTGGCGGCCTTCGACGAGGCGCTGAACCCGGTTTTCTCGCTCATCGGCGAAAATATATACATGAGAAAGTGAGGCACATGGATATGGCAGATTACATTGCGGGCGTCGACATCGGCGGCACCTCGGTCAAGTTCGGCGTGCTGGAGGACGGGCATAACCTGGTGTACAAGACCAGCGCGCCTTCCGTGCTGAACAATCCGGACGCCATGGTGGAGCTGATCGCGAAGATGGTTGAAGACTGTCATTACGCGATCGGGAAAATGGGCGTCGGCACCCCCGGCACGGTGCTGCTGCCGCAGAACCTGGTGTCCGCGGCGAACCTGGGCTGGCGCAGCGCGCCGCTTTGCGCCATGCTGAACCGCCGGCTGAAGATCCCGATCTGGGTGGACAACGACGCGCAGACCCAGCTGGCCGCCGAATGGTGGGACGGGGCCTGCAAGGGCCTCAGCAGCGTGGTGTACCTGGCCTTCGGCACCGGCGTGGGCGGGGCGTTCCTGTTCAACGGGCGGCCCTGGCGCGGCCACATGAACACGGCCGGCGAGTTGGGCCATTTCATCACCCACGCCGACGGCCTGCCCTGCACCTGCGGCCTCAAGGGCTGCTATGAAGCCTACGCCTCGGCCGGCGCGCTGTGCCGCATGGCGAAAAAGGACAGCGCGCGTGAGGTCATCGACGCCGCCCGCGCGGGCGATCCCGAGATGATGGCCGTGTTCCGGGCGTACCTGCACGAGGTGGCCATCGGCATCGCCAGCATTTACATGCTGTTCTGCCCCGAGGCCATCGTGCTGGGCGGCGGCATCAGCGCCGCGGGCGACATCCTGCTGCGCACGCTCAACGAGCAGCTGGAGATCGTGGCGCCGACAAAGGCCAAGACCATCGCGAATCTGCTGTGCCTGGCGGTGCATCGCAACGACGCCGGCATCCGCGGCGCGGCGGCCCTGGCCGCGATGTATCTCTGACCGCCGGAGCGGAAGGGAGGTTTTATGGGCAGAATCAACTGGATCAATCCGAGTGATTACTCCTTTTCCTGCGTGCTGATGTTCGAGCGCTTCCAGCTCAACTGGATGCTGAACGTCAAGGACCCGAAATTGCGCCGCGCGCTGGGCGTCGCGCTGAAGCGCCATCCCGATGTCGCGTGGTATTGCGCGCACAAGTGCCCCGAACGGGCGGACGCCGTGGCCGTGCTGCTGGCCGGAGCGCCGCGCGTGGGCGAGGAGGAGGGGCGGGCAGCCGAGATCGAGGCGCTGGGCGCGTTTGAGGATTTCGTGATCTACACCACGCCGGAGCGGATGGCTGCGTGCTGCCCTTTCATCTACGGTTGGGATCAGGCGCGGCTGTATGAAATGGCCGATTTCGCCGGGAAGACCGTGCTGGACGTGGGCGCGGGCTCCGGGCGGCTGGCCTTCGCAGCGTCGGAGCGGGCGGCCTGGGTCTATGCCAGCGAGCCCGTCGACACGCTGCGCGAGTTCCTGCGCGACGAGATCGCCCGACGCGGTGTTCGCAACATGCGGGTGGTGGACGGCATGTGCCACTGCCTGCCCTATCCGGACGATACCTTCGACATCGTGATGAGCGGCCATGTGGTGGGCGATTTCCCGGAGGAAGAGACCGCCGAGCTGGCCCGCGTGGCGAAGGACGGCGGCTGGCTGCTGGACTGCCCGGGCGACCAGCCGGGCGACAGGCCGCCCAACGGGGACCTGCTGGCCAGGGGCTGGGAGGAAATGGCCTACGTCGGTTCCTTCGGCGGCCTGGTGCGCCGCTATCGCAAACAGGTTCATAAATAAACAACCGCCCGCCGCATTCCATGCGGCGGGCGGTCTCGTTGCGATGGGCCTTTACGCGTTCTTCGCGGCTTCCCGCAGGGCGTCCACATAGTCCAGATGCTCCCATGGCAGGTCGATGTCCGTGCGGCCGAAGTGGCCGTAGGCGGCGGTCTGCGCGTAGATGGGGCGGCGCAGGTTCAGCCGGTCGATGATGGCGGCCGGACGCAGGTCGAACACGCGGCTCACGATCTCAGCCAGCTTGTCGTCCGGAAGCGCGCCTGTGCCGAAAGAATCCACGCTCAGCGAGACGGGTTTCGCCACACCGATGGCATAGGCGACGCCAATTTCGCACTTCGAGGCCAGGCCTGCGGCCACCAGGTTTTTGGCGACGTGGCGGGTGGCGTAGGCCGCGGAGCGGTCCACCTTGGTGGGGTCC
>LVAP01000166.1 GCA_001603025.1 Clostridiales bacterium Firm_10
AGGCGTCGAGCCAGGCGCTGGTGGTGATGGTGAAGCCGGCCTCCTTCAGGCTCTGCTCGATGGTGTTGTAGGCGCGCACGTTGACGTCGCCCGAGCCGGTGCCGCCCTTGAGCGTGCGGCGCGCGCCGCTGCCGTACAGCGCGATCCTCCCCGGCCGCTCCAGCGGGAAGGTTCCATCCGATTTCAGCAGCACCATACACTCCGGCGCAAGCTCGCGCACGCGGGCCATATGTTCCTTTTCATAGGAATAGAGCTCCATGTCGGTGTTCCTCCTTTGATTGTATTTCCGGTTTGATATCATCATATCATGAACTGTGCGTTTTGGCAAGACGCCGGCACAGACCAGCCTTGCACGCCGGTCCTGAAAGATGTATAATGCGCCTGTGGACGATGCCGCAAGGGAGGGCGTTTTATGCTTCTGATGTCGAACAATCAATGGAAGTGTGATCACAACAACGAAACCTGGCGCGCCATGGGCGAAGACTGCTCCGCCGAGGCGCGCGTGAAGGGATTGGTGCGCGCCTACAAGGCGGTGATGCCGGATGTGCTCGGCCTGCAGGAGGTTTCAACCCGCATGAGCGGGCTGATGATGGCTGAAATGGCGGAGGCGCGGCTGCCGGATGGTTCCGCGGCGCGCTATGAGTATATCTCCGGGGGCGACACGCCCATCGTATATCGGCGCGACAGGCTGAAACTGCTGGAGTCAGGCTTTTTTCTCTATGATGAGGCGGTCCCCGGCCTGGCTGGCAGCTTTAACAACGGCGAGACCAAGTCTTATTGCTTCGGCGCGTTTGAGGACCGCTCAACGGGGCGGCGCTTTGCGCTGATGAGTACGCATCTGTGGTGGATGTCGTCGAAGCCCGGTTCCGCGCATTTCCGCGAGGGTTCTGCTGAGGCGCGCGCATACCAGATCCGGCTGGCGTCCGCCCGCATGGATGAAGTGATGGAAAAATACGCCTGCCCCGGCGTGCTGATGGGCGACTTCAACGCTTCGGTGAACAGCCTGTGCCTGGATACGGCGCGTGAGGCCGGCTGGCGGGAGGTTCATGACCTGGCGCTGGGCGACTGCGACCAGACGCGCGGGCATCACCCCTGCGGACCGGCCGGATTCGAGCGCGGCGACGCAGGTACGTTCGAGCAGGCAATCGACCATATCATGATACGGAACGGGGGAGAGGCGAAGGTCTTGTATTTCCGCCGGCTGACGGAGCCGTGGTTTGACAGGATTTCGGATCACTATCCCCTGTACACGGAGATTGTGTTCTGATTTCGGCGTTCATTCTGCCGGTAAACAGAAGCGCGAGAGCCGCGCCCAGCAGTGCGCCGGTCGTTTTTGAGAGGAGCAGCGCGGGAACCAGCGCGGGTTCGACCGCCGCGGTAAAGGCCAGGTGCGCCGAAAACGCCGACGCGCCGCAGACCAACGCCGCGCCGTTGACGATCCGGCTGCGCGGGTCCATGCGGCGGAAGAGCCCCAGCGCGGGAGTCACGTTGATCAGCCCGATGAGCAGCGCCGTCGTGCCGGCGGCATTCATGCCGGTGCGTCGGCCCAGCCGCTCAAAGGGCTTTTTCAGCAGCCGCTGCACCAGTTCTGCCAGCGGCAGACTGCCCAGCAGCACGATGGCGATGGAAGATACCACCTCCATGGTTTCGGCGAGCGGCGTGATGGAAACAGGCATCCAGCCTGTCATGTGGCGGACGGCGCCCAGCGTGATGCCGAGCGTGCCCGCGATGCGGAGGCCTTTTGCCAGCGCGCCGAAGCCGCGGATCAGACGCCGGCGGTGGCGCGTCAGGCCCCAAAGCAGCAGCGCCGCCACAATCAGCACCGGCACGCACTGCCGCAGCGTCCCCATGAGGCCCAGCCCGCACATCAGTCCGCCGGGCAGCAGCGCTCCCGGCAGCGCGACAAGGCCAATCAGCAGCCCGCGCGCGAAGGAATCCTGCGCCTCCTCCGGCATGAGCGACATGCCGACGGGAATGGTGAACACCGCTGTGCAGCCGAATGTCGCCCCGACGATGATGCCGGCGAACCGACCCGCGACGGGATTTTCCGCCAGCGTCATGGCCAGGGGATAGCCGCCCATGTCAATGGCCAGAAGCCCGGCCAGCAGCGCCGGATCGAGACCCAGCGCGGAGAACAGCGGGGCGGCTGCCCACTGCAGCAGCGCCGCGAGCAGCGGCATGAGGCACATGATGCCCGCCATTCCCAGCGCCAGCGGCCCGAGCAGGCTGAAACCTTCCTCAAATCGCTCGCCCAGCCCGAGGCGGTTGCCGAACACGCGGTCAAGCCCTCCGATCACGGCGCCCGCGGCTATGACGATCATGAGAAAACTGGTCACGTGAAAGCCACCTTTCAAGGGGAAGAAACCTGATAATAATTGTAGTTTTCTCCCGCAGCCCTGTCAAGCGGTTTTTCCGGGCGAAACAGAACGTTAAATGAATGTAAATCAATTGACAAGCCGCATGTGCTCTGTTAGCTTGATGATGTACGGCATTATTAATGATACTGTGCATCGATAAGATTCATGAAAGCGAGGTACGGGGATGAACAAGTTGTTTATCAACACCGAGGTTACCCGCGGGCACATCCGCAAGACGCTTCAGGGGCATTTTTCAGAACACCTTGGCCGCTGCATCTACGGCGGGCTTTTCGTGGGCGAAGATTCTGACATCCCGAACGTGAACGGCATGCGCAAGGACGTCGTGGAGGCGCTCCGGGCCATCAGGATTCCCGTGCTGCGCTGGCCGGGTGGATGCTTTGCGGATGAGTACCACTGGAAAGACGGCATCGGCCCCCGTGAATCGCGCAAGAAGATGGTCAATACCCACTGGGGCGGCGTGACTGAAGACAACAGCTTCGGTACGCATGAGTTCATGGAGCTGTGCCGCCAGCTGGGCTGCGACGCTTACATCAACGGCAACGTTGGCAGCGGCACTGTTCAGGAAATGAGCGAATGGGTGGAGTACCTCACGTTTGACGGCGTTTCACCCATGGCGGATCTGCGCCGCGCCAATGGGCAGGACGAAGCGTGGCGGGTGCCGTATTTCGGCGTGGGCAACGAAAACTGGGGCTGCGGCGGCAATATGACGGCCGAGTATTATGCGAACGAATACCGCCGCTACCAGACTTATGTGCGCCAGTACCGTAAGGACTCGAAGGTATATCGCATCGCCTGCGGTCCCAGCGGTGACAACTATGCCTGGACCGAGGTGCTCATGCGCGAGGCCGGACGCTACATGGACGGGCTGTCGCTGCACCATTACACGGTGCTGGGCACCTGGCAGCACAAGGGCAGCGCCCTGGGCTTCTCTGAGCAGGATTATTACGAAACCCTCAGCAAGACCCTCGTGATGGACGAGCTCATCCGGCTGCACAGCGCCATCATGGATCGCTATGACCCGCAGAAGCGCGTAGGCCTCATCGTGGACGAGTGGGGCATGTGGTATGATGTGGAGGAGGGCACAAACCCCGGCTTCCTGTATCAGCAGAACTCCATGCGCGACGCCATGGTGGCTGCGCTGAACCTGAACATCTTCAATAAACACTGCGACCGTGTGCACATGGCGAACATCGCGCAGCTGGCGAATGTGCTGCAGTCCCCGATCCTCACGGAGGGGCCCGACATGGTGCTTACGCCCACCTACTACGCTTTCAAGCTGTTCAGCCACCATCAGGAAAACGAACTGCTGGACAGCGCGCTCGCGGCGCCTCTGTTTGAAAAGGACGGCGTGAAGCTGCCCGCGCTGCAGGAGTCCTCGTCCCTTGCGCCGGACGGCACCGTGCATGTGACGCTGGTCAATCCGTCGCTCGATGAGGCGCAGGCAGTCGACATCGTACTGCAGGGCAAGACGGTCCAGTCTGTGTCCGGTGAAGTGCTTACCGGCGCCATGGACGATCACAACAGCTTCGACAAGCCCCACATCGTGGCGGACAAGAAGTTTGAGAGCTTCACGATCGCAGAGCACAGCGTAAAGGCGGTTGTACCCACCTGCGGTCTGGTGCACCTGGCTATCCGCTGACGGCATGGAACGGGAAAGGTGCTGGAAGTGCCTGCTGCGCGAGGCATATCCGGATGATTACGAAAAATACGTGGCCTCCGTGCTGCGCAGCATGAAGCCGGGCGAGCGCGCCGATGACGCAACCTGTGCGGCAAGGCTGGCCGTGTGCCGCGCTTGCGGCCAGCTTTCAAACGCCACCTGCATGGGATGCGGCTGCCTTGTGGAGCTGCGGGCAGCCCGGCGCGGCGCGCGCTGTCCGTTCGGGAAATGGCCGAAGCCGGCGGCGCAAACCGTCAGAAGAACTGATTGAATGCAATAAAAAATCAAAAAAAGTAATAGTGCAACGCTGATTTTTACGGAAACGGTGTTGCACTTTCTTTATTGGTACTGTATAATTGATACAATCACTTATTTTGTTTTGGCAAAATAAATGGTAAGAAAAAGAGGAGGAGAACCAAATGAAGAAGATCGTATCCATCGTTCTGTCTCTGCTTCTCGTCCTGTCGTGCGTTTCCGCGCTGGCTGATGACTTCACGCCCGCGGAATCCTATGACATCGGCGAGCGCAACTTTGACGGCGGCGAAGTGACGCTGGAAAAAGCCGGCGAAGGCGGCGGCACCGTGACCACCGATGTGTTCGAAGGCTTTGAGGGCCAGGACTACACCGATGAGAAGATGTACACCTTCAACGATTTCACCGCTGACATCAACTCCAGCATGAACTGGGACCCGCTGTCCTGGGAAACCAGCGACGACAGCACCGTGCTGGGCTACATCAGCACCGGTTTCTATGATTTCGTGCTGAACACCGACAAGACCGGCTACTCCGTGATGCCTGAGCTGGCCGCCGAGATGCCTGTCGACGTGACTGCCGAGTATGTCGGCCAGTACGGTGTCGAAGAAGGCGAAACCAATAAGGCCTGGCGTATCGCGCTGAACCAGGATGCCACCTGGGAGAACGGCGAGAAGATCACCGCGGATGACTTCGTGTACTCCATGCAGCAGCTGCTGAACCCGAAGATGCTCAACCGCCGCGCTGACAGCTACTACGCCGGTTCCTTCGTGATCTACAACGCGAAGAACTACCTCTACGCCGGCGGCGTCACCTACGATCTCTGCGAAGGCACCGAGGAAGACGAGGCGCTGTTCGTGGATATGTGGGGCTTCTGGGGTCTGCAGGGCTGCGTCGACGAAGACGGCAACGAGTGCCCGAACTACGTGGCTGTGACCGACGAAGTGAAGTATCGCGACGTGGCTGTGGCCGAGGGCGAGGATGGCGACTGGATCTCCGCGAAGGAAATCTATGACGGCTACTTTGCTGCCGGCGCTGCCTATGAGGCTTACAAGACTCAGTACTGCTACGTGCAGAAGACCAGCGAGGTCGTCGGGTGGGACGACGTCGGCTTCAAGAAGGTCGACGATTACACCATCGACTTCATCCTGATGAACCCCGTTGAGGAAGCTTCCTTCTATGTGCCCTACAACCTGAGCTCCAGCTACCTGGTCTACAAGCCCCTCTACGAGGAGTGCAAGAGCTTCTTCGACGAGGACGGCAAGGAAGTCGCCACCGAGGAAGAGGCCGCGACCGTGACCACCAAGTACTGCCGCTCCCTGGAGAACACCATCTCCTACGGCCCCTACAAACTGACCAGCTTCGAGCTGAGCAAGGAATACACCGTTGAGCGCAACGAGGAGTGGTACGGCTATCGCGACGGCAAGCACCTCGGCCAGTATCAGACCGACACCGTCAAGGTGACCGTCATTGCCGAGCACGCCACCGCCATGATGGCCTTCGAGAAGGGCGAGATCGACGGCATTGGCCTGCAGAGCGAGGATATGGACAAGTACGCCACCTCCGCTTACGTGAAGTATGGCCCCAACAACGGCTATACCACCAAGCTCACCTTCAACACCAATTATGAGAAGCTGCTCTCCCGCGGCACCAACTCTCAGGTCCTGGTGGTCGACGAGTTCCGTCAGGCGTTCGCCTACTGCTACGACCGCAAGGAGTTCGCTACCGCCTACACCGCGGCCGGTACCGCCGGCTTCGGCCTGCTGAACGAGCTGTATTGCTACAACCCCTTCACCGGCGAGAGCTATCGCGCCAACGACCACGCCAAGGCGGGCCTGCTGAAGGTCTTCGACATCACCTACGGTGAGGGCGGCGACTACGAGACGCTGGACGAGGCCTATGAGGCCATGACCGGCTACGACGTGGAGAAGGCTCAGGCCCTGATGCAGGTCGCTTACGACAAGGCTGTGGCCGCCGGCATCTATGACGGCGAGAGCGACGTCGTGATCGAGTTCCGCGTGTACCAGAGTGATGAAATCTATGTGAAGATGTTCACCTATCTGGACGAGCACCTGAAGGCCGCCTGCGAAGGCACCGGCTTCGAAGGCAAGGTTTCCCTGAAGATGACCGTGGACGCCGACTACTACAACACCAACTACTCCGGCGGCGCGGACATGATCTTCACCACCTGG
Organism: Clostridiales bacterium Firm_10; assembly: GCA_001603025.1. GTDB lineage: Bacteria > Bacillota > Clostridia > Christensenellales > Aristaeellaceae > Firm-10. The sequence goes on from LVAP01000166.1 coordinate 6,480, forward strand.
GGCGGCGCTTCCATGCAGCCCTTCACCATCCTCTACGAGTGCTACTGCGACGCCTGCGACGGCTCCGGCCAGCAGATGGAGTTTGGCTACGACACCAGCAAGATCAACGTGACCTTCACCGTGGACGGCGAGGAGATCACCGACACCCTGCAGAACTGGGCTCTGTGGGCTGACAACTCCGATCCTGTTCCCAGCATTGAGGACAAGATTGGCA
>LVAP01000022.1 GCA_001603025.1 Clostridiales bacterium Firm_10
TTCGGCATTCACCTGGCAGACGCCCCGGGCAACGCCGCCGTTTTCGCTCAGTGTTTTTCCCAGCTGGAAGGCGACCATGCAGTATTCATTTGGCTTCCGTTCGGCAGCAAGGAAATCGTGCAGCTTCCGGAAACCTTCACGACCATAGTAATCATCCGCGTTAATGACGCCGAAAGGCTCCTTTACCACGCCGCGGCAGGTGAGGATGGCCTGGCCGGTGCCCCAGGGCTTTTTGCGGTCGGCAGGCCGGACAAATCCTTCAGGAAGGTCGTCGAGGCTCTGGAATACATAGGCGACTTCCACCCCGAGCCTGCTGCACAGCGCTTCGATGCGATTGCCGATGACTTCACGGAAATCGGCTTCGATGTCCTTGCGGATGATGAACACGATTTTATTGAATCCGGCGGCGATGGCGTCATGGATGGAATAATCCATGATGATCTCTCCGTTCGGGCCGATCGGCGCAAGCTGTTTGATGCCGCCGCCAAAGCGCGATCCAATGCCGGCAGCCATGATCACAAGCGAAGTCTTCATGTCCATTTCCTCCTCTAAATATATGAATGACTGAAAACGGTTCTTTCGCGGCTCTATTATGCCATTGTTTGCGTGTTCTGTCAATCTCGTCGCGTGATCAGCTGACGGTATAGGCGGCCTCAAAGATCTCGCTGGTCGCCCCATCGCTCACGGCAACGGCGCGCAGCGTGTAGGTGCCGGTATAGAGGATGATCGGCCCCGTGTAGAGGCGCGACTGTTCATTTGGCTCGCTGCCGTCCACGGTGAAGCGGATCTCGGCGCCTTCCTCCGCGGCAAGGGTGATGTGCACGCTTCCGGTATACGAACCGCTGCCGGGCGTGGCGAAAGGCGCGGCGACGGTTCTCTCCGAGGGCGGAATGACGTAGCCCGGCTGGTGTTCGGCGCGATAGGTCAGCAGCGCCGCGTATTCATCCTCCTTGCCTTCGCGCATCAACAGCGCCATCAGGTAATCGTATGGATCACTCTCGAGGGGATAGCGGTCTATCAGGTACATGTACATCTGCTCAGCCCGCTCATTCGCGCCGCAGCTTTCAAAGCGCTGCGCGATGGTGAAGGCAAAATCGTAGTCATCGCGGTTGAGCAAAAACGCGTTGTAGTACGACGCGGCCGCTTCGGCGTTATTGCCGCTCTTCAGCTGCCAGTCAGCCAGGGAAACATAATCCTCCGCGCCGGCGGCGAAGCCGTAATAAGCCCGCAGACGGCTGCCGGTAGGAGTATAGAAGAGAAAGGCGAGAGCGCCAACAATCAGGATCATGATGGTGACGATCGAAATAACCGCTGCGAAAATCTTCCCGCCGCGGCCGGTAGGCTCATCGTCGTCATAGTCATCGTCGTCATCGTCTTCCTCGTCGTCAAAGAAGGGATCTTCTTCGGCGCGCCGCGCCAGCTCAGCTTTCCGCTGGGCGGCCAGGCGCGCCGCTTCACGCGCCTTCTGGCGGCGTTCTTCCTCTTCTTTTTCGTCGTCGAACAGGAAGACCTTGGGCGTTTTCAGCGCCGTGTGCAGCTGATCCTTTCCGCCAGGCTGGGCGCCTGGGCTGTAGATCGTGGGCATGCGGCGCGGCTGATAGGGATTGTCGGCAAGGGGCTTCACTGTCTGCGTCTCATTGGCGCTTTCAGCTCCGTCGGGATGGCCCTGCTCCTCATCCGGCAAAGCGGCGGACATTCTGGCTCCGCAGAATGAGCAGAACTTGGCGTTCCGGAGATTCTCTTCGCCGCATGCGCTGCATTTCATGGATCATTCCTCCTGATGGTTCATTTCATTTTCTTCAGGGATTCATAATAGGGATCGCCGTTGAATTCGCGCTGCTCGGTCACTTCGCCGCCCAGCGCTTCGATGGCGTTGACGATTTCGATGTAGTCGAGGTAATTCAGGTCGCTCATGTCGAGCGCTTCGCGCAGTACGTCGATGGCGCGCTCGTCGCCCAGCTTGCCCAGGTAGGAGGCATACAGCGCACGGCGGTCATAGTTGCGCCTGAATGCATCAATCGCATAATTATAGATGCGATCATCGCCTGGAAAGTTGCATAGAACGTCGAGAAATGCTTCCTGCGCGGCTTTTTTTGCCTGCGGCATGCGGGAGAGAATGGGTTCGACCGCCTTGACGCCCAGGTTCGTAAGGAGCTCTGAAGCGACGTCGGTCAGCTCGTTCTGGGCCTCGCTTTCGTCGATGATATCCAGACACAGCGCCAACGGGCGCTCGGAACCCAGCTCGATGAGCAGATTGAGGGCCGTGAGTGTGAGCGCCCGGTCGCTCTTTTCCTCGGCAAGCGTCATGAGCGGCCCGACGGAAGCCTCGCCCAGTTCGACGATGCGCTCGAGCAGCTGGTCGGGGACAGCCACGCTCTGTGCATGATACTCGCGTATCATGTCCACAAGCTCCCGCGGATCCTCGTAGCGGGCGAAGAATTCACCGGGCGTGGTACCATCCAGCCAGTCAGCGGGCGCATTCAGCCAGCGAAGATACAGTTCCGGCATTTCTTCTTCCATCTCGTCCATGTTCTTGTACTTGGCACGGTTCTCTGCGATCCACTTCTCAGCGTACTTGCCGAAATGGGCGTCAAAATCGATGCATTTCATGTGTCTGTATGTCCTCCTGTCATTCGGTTGTATTGTCTGAGCCAACGCGAGAGACGCCGCCGCGAACAATTCAGCGCCTCTTCAATGCGGGCCGGGCCGACGCCGCATTCATTCGCCATGCCGGCCAGAAGCGCGCGGGACAGCTCCTGTGCCGAACGGAATCCACGCCGCACCGGCGGTTTTTCCAGCCCCCATCGGGCAAGGAAGGCAAAAAGAAGTGCTTCATCCATCGCAAACGCTTCGAGAACGCGTTTCCTCAGGATGTGAACCGGCCATCCGCGCCGCTCTGAATCCTCGCCTGTCGTGAGGAAATCCCGCCCGATGACGAACCACGGCTCATGCGTGCCGCGTTGCCGCAGCGCTTCCTGAACAGCCATTTTGACCGCAGGCAGGATGGCAGGCTCGATCAGCGCCTCGCGCAGAAGCGTTTCGCTCTCCGGGCATTCGAGCGAGGCCAGGCGTTCGGCGGCGGCAAAAGCGCTGACAGTATCGCCATCGAGCAGTGACCAGCGGCAGGCCTGCATGACGGCTGCCTCGTCTTTTTCTTCCCGGATGAGGCGGCGCTGCACGTCTGCCAGTGCCGGCGAGAGCGACAACGATAGGGGAATCGGCGTGGCTGGCGGGCTGTCGCTCACCACTGCGCCAACATATGCCAAGGCGATGGGATCCGAGGGATTGATCTCCAGCATGTGCCGCCACCAGACGAGTGCGGTTTCCGCGTCATTTTCATTGTAGAAGACGGCGGCCTGCGCATGCAGCAGCGCCCGGTCAAACGGCGAAAGGCGCAGCGCCCGGCTGAGACGCGGCTGGATGGACCGATCACCCCGAATGGCGAACAGCGCTTCCAGCACACGGCGCAGCTCATAGGGCTCGATATCGCGCTCATCCAGCGCGGCAATGACGCCGCTGGCCAGATCAAATTCGCCGGCAGCGACAAGCGCCCGAAGCACGTTGATCCGGATGCCGACGGGCAGGCGTTTGCGCCGCAGCAGGCGCTTCGCCTCGCGGGCAGCTTCGTTTAAGCGGCCCGCTTCACCCAGCGCGAAGGCGTACAGTCCCCGCGTATCGGGCGATTCATGGAATGCAAGGCTCTGCTCGATCAGGCGCACGGCGGCGTTGGGCTGTTCGCGGTTCAAGGCGGCGGCAGCGCGTTCGTTCAGCCGCCAGCACCGCTTCAGCCGCCGGTCAGCCGGTTCGTGAATCTCCCTGGCCTGCTGAATGGCCGTCAGCATGTCGGCGGCCTGTTGACTGTATTCGCCTTCAGGTTCGCGGCCCAGGTATTCCTGCGCTGCGCCCTGCGCGCCCTGGACATTGCCCGCAGAGAACAGGTTACAAGCCAAGGCAAACCAGCATATCGTCCGCTCGGGAAAATCGGTCAGCAGGCGAAGCAGACAGCGGTTCGATTCGAGGGGACAGCCCATCTCGCTGTAGGTTTCCGCCAGATCGAGCAGGTATTCGGCGTTGCCCGGCGCGGCTTCCAGCGCGCGGCGAAGCAGTACAACGGCTTCCTGATATGAGCCATTCTTCTGTTTTTTCAACGCGCGCCGCGCGAAAAAGCCCGCATCCTGCTGAAAGGGCACGACGTTCTGACGATCCGGCATGGATACCTCCCTGAATGGATTAAGTCTGCGCGCGCCTGAGCAGATCGCGCAGCTGCTGCTCGGAGAAGCGATACGTCCGATTGCAGAAATGGCAGTTTACTTCCGCACCGTGATCCTCATCGATCAGCTTTGTCAGCTCCTCACGGCCCAGCGCGATCAATCCCCGTTCAAAGCGGTCGCGGCAGCAGTCGCAATGATAGGCCGGCCGCGCTGTGCTGAGGATTTCCGGCTCCAGGTGTCCGAGCAGCTGCTCCAGCGCGCCATTGAGACCATACTCGGAAAAGGTCTTGCTGATGTTCATGAACATCGGAGCACTCAGCTCAATGGATTTAAGGGCGGCTTCGGAACAGTCCGGCATGACCTGGATGATCAGGCCGCCAGCGGCCACCACGCTTTCGCCCACGAGTACGCCCAGCGACACCAAGGAGGGCGTCTGCTCGGAAGCGGTGAAGTACATGGCCAGATCTTCCCCGATTTCACCGGACCGCAGATTGACACGGCCGACGTATGGCTCACGCAGCCCCAGATCTTTGATGACGGTGAGCTGGCCGTCGCGGCCCACCGCGCCGCCCACGTCCAGCTTTCCATCCGCCCGCAGCGGCAGCTCCACGTCGGGATTGTCCACATAGCCTTTGACAGTGCCGTCTGCTCTGGCGACAGCCATGAGGGTGCCGAGCGGGCCGCCGCCCTTGATCATGGCGGTGAGGCTGTCGCGTTCATCCTTGAGCATGCACCCCATCATGGAGGCGCCGGTCAGCAGGCGTCCCAGCGCGGCGGTGGCCACGCGGGAGAGGCGGTGGATCGAGCGGGCATCCTGCACCATGCGGGTGCTCTGGGTGAGGAACGCGCGGGCCTGGCCGCCCATCAGGGACAGGCGCAGGGTTCCGTCGAGATTCAGCGTATTGTCAGTCATATGTATAGCTCCTGTTTGCGGCGTTTTATGCTCTTTTGGCGACGATATGGAGGCGCTGTTCCTCCGGGGCCGGGGGTTGCAGCGTGCGGTCGCCGTAAACCCTGACATCGGAAAAACCCGATTCCTCCAGCCAGCGGCGAAGCTCCGCTTCGGAGTGGGCGCGCTGGATGTGCCGCTCCTCAAAGCGGCGGTACAGCCCGTTTTCCGTCTCCACGAAGAATGTGAGGTCCATGGTGATCACCCGGCTGCGTTCGTCCATGCTGTTCTGCCACAGGTAGGCAATCCGTTCGCGTTCTTCGCCGAAGAAGGCATTCCTCATCGCAGTGAGCTTGGCCTCGCTGGATACGTCGAAGGCCAGCACGCCGCCAGGCTTCAGGAAGCGATGCGCGGCACGGAAAAAAGCGGGAGCGTCGCCGTCACCTGCCAGGTAATTGACCGCATCGCAGCAGGCGAGGATGGCGTCGACGGGTCGGGGCAGCTCCAGCGACCGCATGTCCATCAGCACGAAGGGGATCGAAAGGCCGTTCGCGCGCGCCTTCGTCTGAGCGCGCCGCAGCATGTCTTCCGACAGGTCCGAAGACGTGAGCTTCAGACCGGCGCGCGCCAGGTGCACGGACATGGATCCCGTGCCGCAGCCGCATTCAAAAACCGTGCACGGACGGCACCCGGCCTCATTCAGCAGGCGCAGATAGTAGGCAGCCCAGGCCGGGTAATCAAAATCGTCCATCAGCGTGTCATAGACGGCCGCAAATTCTTCGTACATAATTCGACTCCTGTTTCCATGATGAAACTGGAGCGGGCTCGCCCGCTCCAGTTGCGCCCTTGCGGGCGGCGGCTTTATCGGCCTTCGCGGAGCTTCCGCGCGACAATGCCGCCTATGCGCCCCGTTTCGCCGGCAGTCAGGCCGGCCCAGCCCACCCGAAGCAGGCGATCAGTCAGGCCAAGTTCCTCGGCCGCTTCATACTTGAGCCGTTCAGCCTCTCCCATGAGGGACAGTTGTTTTACACCCATGTTTCACGCATCCTTTGCGCTTTGTTCCATGCTCAGTATGCGCTGAATTCGGCCGGGTCATGCGCGTCACAGGTTTTTGATATCCTCGTCGGTGACGGTGTCCGATTCGTCGTCGTCATAGGAAGGATCGCGCAGACCCTTATTGACGTCGGCGCCCTCGATGCGGGGATTGAGGAAACGGTCAAAACAACTGTTTGCGAAGGAAATGGTCATGAACTGATAGAGCGCATAGCCGATGACGAGGTAGTAAAGCCCCAGCACCAGCAGCACATAGGTGTTCGGGATCAGGTAGGCAAGCACCAGCGGAATAAAGGTGGGCAGAACCCAAAACATGACGGAGAAGGGCAGGCGCGCCAGCACCATGATGATGCTGTTCTGGATGACAGTGCGCAGCTTCATGTCGTACGTCACGGTCATGGGGTAGATCAGCATGGTGGCCATCCACCACAGCACGCAGAAGATGATAACGAGCGCCTGCGGGAAAATCCACAGCAAGGACCCGGCGGCGCTCATGCTGCCGTAGTACATGTAGCAGATGTAAGCGATCATCAGTGAGAAGCCGCTGATAAAGCCCACAATCAGCGCCTGTTTCCAGTTGGTTTTGATGGTGTCCTTGATGTCGCTCATCACGAAGGAGTGATCGTCGCGCGCCCAGTTACGCAGCGTGAGCGCAAGGCCCATACGGCCCAAAGAGGAAATCATCATGCAGGGAATCATGCCGACCAGCCACTGGAAGGCGTAGGTCGAAACCATCCCGCTGCTTCCGACTACGACGGCCTGTTCACCCGTTTCCATATCAATGCCGGAGGAAGATATAATCGCCAGAATGTTGATGCCCGTCCAGAGGAGCGTCGGCAGCGAGAACAGGAAATAGAGCAGGTTCAGGCCGATCATGCTGCTGAACCGGACGCGCAGCATGGAGAAAAAGAGCTGGACGCGCGTCTTGGGCAGCTGGTCAGGGGTGAAGTCGGCCTTGCCGGCCTTGCCGTAGTAGTAGGTGTTGAACAGTCCTGACATGGTATATATTCTCTCCTTCCGGACAATGCGGATGCGCTTCGCTGAGAGGCGCAATATCGTTGTTTCTTATCATACCATACAAAGCGGTTTTTGCCAATATGTGAATGTCACGGGAAAAACACATTAATATGAAATTCCTTTTAACATTGGCAGTTTTCAGAGCAATTCGAGAATGACGGCGTTCAGTACATCCGAACCGGCTTGCGTGATGCGCGCCCGGGATCCTTCGAGGCGCATGAAACCGCCGTCGATCAATGCCTGAAGCCTGGCGGAGGGGAGAAGCGACGCCTCGACGCCTTCGCGCGTGCGCAGGCCGAGCATCACCGTTTCTTCGTAGACGTCCCGCTCGGTCAGGCACTCGCTGGCCTCACAGCGCTTGCCGGCCAAGTAATCCTTCAGGGAGGTTGTGTTGGCGAAACGCACGCCGTTCATCAGCGAATGCGCCGCGCAGCCAACGCCGAGATAATCACCGCGCCGCCAGTATACCATATTATGGCGGCTCTCGAAGCCCGGCAGGGCATAGTTTGAGATTTCGTAGCGTTGAAAACCGTGTTCCGCCATCAGGCGCGCCGCGTCGTGCTGCATACAGACCACGGTCTCTTCGTCGAGCATAAGCGCGGGATTCGCCTGAACGAAGGCCTTCATGGGCGTGCCATCTTCCACGATCAGGCTGTAGCAGGAGATGTGCTGGAGCGGCAGATTCAGCGCGGTTTGAATTGAGTGCTTCCACTGCGACGCTGACTGCCCGGGCAGGGCGTACATGAGATCGACGCTGAGGTTGGAAAAACCGGCTTCGGCGGCTGCCAGAACGGCGTTTTCAGCTTCGCTGGCGGTGTGAATGCGCCCAAGCGTGAGGAGCAGACTGTCGTCAAAGGACTGGACGCCGATCGAAAGGCGGTTGATGCCTGCTTCACGGAAATCGGCCAGCTTGCAGGCGTCGATTGTGCCCGGATTGGCTTCAGCAGTGATCTCGGCGCCCTCACAGAGGGTGAAATGACGGCGCACGGTGCCCATCAGCTCCCGCATCTGATCGCCGGTAAGGAGCGAGGGCGTGCCGCCGCCGATGAACACTGTGTCAAGAGCCAGCGGCCCGAAGCGGGCGCAGGCGTCCGTCATTTCGCGTTCAAGCTGTGGCAGATATAACGGAATCCGGTCGGTTATTCCGGGAAAGGATGTGAAATCGCAGTAGGCGCACTTGCGCACGCAGAATGGAATGTGAATATACAGCGAGATGTGCTTCATTTGGCGTCAGCTTCTTTCGCATCCACAGCGGCGTCCCTTTTGAACGACAGCTCCACCCAGCAGGGGCGGAATCCTGCGCGGACGGCGTTGCGCGCCGAACGGATGTTGGACCAGGCAGCGCAGTAAAAGGGCACCTTGTTACGGGAAAGGACCTCCAGCGCCAGGTGGGCGGTGAGGGCCGAAGCGATGCCCATGCGGCGATACGCGGGCAGCACATCCACGCCGATCTGCCACATGGCCTCGCAGTCCGCAGAGCATCCGGCCAGCCCCACGAGGTCTTCCCCGTCGTAGGCGCCGACGCCCAGCACGTCGAGCTGCGGACGCTGTTCGCTCAGCGCGTTATGCCATTCGGGTTTATACAGGCCGGCAAAGTCCTCCGGGCGGAGCAGGCGTGTTTTGAAAGGACAGGACAGGGGCCTGAGCGCGTTTATATCCGGCAGGAAATAGCGCGCCATGAAGCCGACGCGCCGGCCGCGCTGCCTCATGGCGTCGTCCAGCTGGAGAATCCCCGGCATGTCGAAGCACCGGTATGCTTCCTCGTGCCCGAGGTAACTGCGCACGATGGTTTCAAATTCGGGCTGGACCGACGCCACCACGTTGTCGCCATACGACACCAGATTGCAGGAAAACGGCAGTTCCAGATAAGCCCTGGCGCCTTCAAGGGCCACGGAACGGACGATCCTGTGCCCGCTCAGAAGAAAATCGTCCGGCTTGCAGTTCATATCCAGCGCCGACTGCCGCAGCGCAACATCGAGCAGCTCCTGATTGGTCATATTTATTCCTTTCAATGAGCAATGAGAAATCGGAAACGAGGCGAAGTTCCCGATTTCTCATTGCCGAATGCTTTTATTGTCTCATTGCGTCAGTCCATTTTCAGCACGGCCATGAACGCCTCGCTGGGCACCTCCACGGAGCCCACCTGCCTCATGCGCTTCTTGCCTTCCTTCTGCTTTTCCAGCAGCTTCTTCTTGCGGGTAATGTCGCCGCCGTAGCACTTGGCCAGCACGTCCTTGCGCAGAGCCTTGACCGTTTCGCGGGCGATGATCTTGCCGCCGATGGCCGCCTGAATCGGGATTTCGAACAGCTGGCGCGGGATGACCTCCACCAGTTTCTCCGCAATGGAGCGGCCCCGGGCATAGGCCCTGTCGCGGTGCACGATGAGGGAAAGGGCGTCGCACGTCTCGCCGTTCAGGAGCATATCCAGTTTCACCAGGTCGCTGCGCACGTAGCCCTTGAGCTCATAGTCGAAGGAGGCATAGCCCCGGGTGCGGCTCTTGAGCTGATCGAAGAAATCGTAGATGACCTCATTGAGGGGCAGGTCGTAGCTGAGCAGCACGCGGCCGCCGTCAATGTATTTCATGTCGCGGAAAGTGCCGCGCTTGTCCTGACACAGCTCCATAATGGCGCCCACGTAATCCTGGGGCGTAATGACCTGCGCGTCCACATAAGGCTCTTCCATGTAGTCGATTTCGGTCATGGGCGGGAGATTGGTGGGGTTGTCGATGGTCATATGCGTGCCGTCGGTCTTGATGACGTTGTAGACGACGCTCGGAGCGGTGGTGACCAGATCGAGGTCGAATTCCCGTTCAAGCCTCTCCTGAATGATTTCCATATGAAGCAGCCCCAGAAAGCCGCATCGGAAGCCATATCCCAGCGCAACGGAGGTTTCCGGCTCGAACGAGAGAGCGGCGTCGTTGAGCCGCAGCTTGGCAAGCGCGTCCTTGAGCGCCTCGTAATTCGCGCCGTCGGCAGGATAGATACCGCAGTATACCATGGGCAGGACCGGCTTGTAGCCGGGCAGGGGCTCCTTTGCAGGCCGATCGGCCCGGGTAATGGTGTCGCCCACGCGAATGTCCGCGATGTCCTTGATGGAGGCGGCGATATAGCCTACCTCGCCGGCCACCAGCTCGCC
>LVAP01000167.1 GCA_001603025.1 Clostridiales bacterium Firm_10
GATAAAATCGGCGGCCGGCGGCTTTTGTTCATTTCTCCCTGGCTATTTCAGTTCCAGCCGAAGCGTCCCCTCGTCCGCCTCCGGCATGACGGCGCGCAGGTGGGCAACCATTCGCTCGAAGGACTGCTCGGGCGTCCTGCCTTCCGGCGCGGCGAGAAGCGCCTCGTCCAGCCAGTCGTCGGCCGCGCAGAGCACCGAGCTGCCCCAGCCGTAAGGCTTGCCGTGCTTGTCCACGCTGTAGCGGAAATCGGCGTTGACCACATAGGTCTGCATTTCCAGCCGCGTCAGCGCGCCGTCGTAGCCCTCTGAAAAGCCGCAGCCTTGCTTCACCTCCCGGGACAGGGTGCAGGGATAGCGGCAGAGGTAGTCCATCAGCAGCCGGTCGCGATAGGGCACGAGGCCTTCGTCCAGCCGCGCTTCAAAGCTGTAGCCGCGGCGGCGCCAGTTGGCCAGCTCGGCAAACCATTCCAGGCTGACGAACGCGGTCCTGTTCCGGATGAATTTGCCGTAGACGCAGCGCTTTTCAAAGGCCAGCGGCCCCTTCCACTCCCATGGGCCGTCCTGGTCCGTGAACCAGACGCGCCGGTCGATGTGCTCCTCAACCGACCAGCCCGGCACGCGCGTCCTGAAAAAGGGCACGATGCCCACCTCGTCGATCATGCGCTCCAGGTCTGCCCGTGAACTGATGAAATAATCCATGCGATCCTTCCTCCCGCCGGCTTCTCTTCTTCGGCGTTCCGCTTCCGGCTTTATCCGATCGTGATATCCGTCAGCCCGAAGCGCGTGAAGGCGTAGGTGGCGATGTACCTGTCGCTCGTGCCATCTGTCCGCCACGTGCCGTAGCCGGAGAACAGGTCGGGCGACACGCTCAGCGGTTCGGGCGAGGCGGCCCAGTGGAACGGGCCGAACACATTGCGATAGCTGGAGAACAGCGTCAGCGTGAGCTCGTTTTCACCCGGCTTCACCTGGCCTGCGATGTCCGCGGTGCGGCCGAACATCAGCGTCTGCTCCGGGCCGCCGTTCACGCGCACCTTGGCCAGCGTAAACCGGCCGGAAAGCTTCAGCGCCTTCTCGTCTCCCCTGGCCTCGAAGGGAATCCTCAGCGTCATTTTCCCGCCGAAGAAGGGATAGCCGGCCTCGGCCAGGGCGTCGGCATTCACCCGCGCCGCGGGCGCGGCCAGCGAGAAGCCGCCCTTCGCGATGAGCGTGTTTCGCTCGCCGGGCTTCAACGCGCCGCAGCTCACGGCAAAATCGCCCCGCAGGTACACGGCTTCAATATCCGTGAGGTAGCTCAGGCAGTTGATGAGGCTCTCGGTGCCGTCGGAGTGCTCGTAGTACACCCCATTGAACACGCGGTAAACCTCTTCGCTCTGGTAATAGTCGATCTCATACACCAGCTCGTTTTCGCCGGCCCTCACCTGGTTCAGTATATCCGCGCTGACAAACGCCGGATCGAAGGAACCCTGCTCCGGGCGGATCTCCGCGCCGTTGACCAGCATGCGCCTGGCGCCCATCTTTTCGCATTCCAGGCGCAGCGATTTGGGCATTTCGGCGATGGTGAAGGCGTATTTGAGCCAGACCGTGCGGTTGGTCTTGCCGCGCAGCAGCCTGTCGCTCACCGCCATGATGGGCAGGGGCTTCGTCCAGGTTTCGCCGTCGAAGGACAGCGCGGCGGTGTCCAGCGTGAGCGTGTTCTCGTCGCGGGAGACGATCTGCGCCGCCAGCGGCAGGCTGCGCCAGGCCGCGATCTCCCGGGCGGGTTCGGCGGGCTGCGCCGCGTCGTCCAGCATGATGACCACCGATCTGCCCGGCTCAAAGGTGAGCGGCACGGCGATGCCCTCCTGCGTTTTGCGGAAGAACAGCGGCCTGAATTCGCGCTTTTCCAGGTCGAACAGCTTCGCGCCCCTGGCCCGGAAAGCGTACTCGACGGCGAAGGTCGCCTCGGCCGACAGGTTTACGGCGTAGAGGAAATCGCCAAAGCCCGCGTGCCGGAAGGTGGAGCGCACCTCGGTGCCCGGCGCGTTGATGGCGTATTCGGGGCTGACCAGTTCCTCGAAGCGCACGTTCGCCTTCAGGAAGGACAGGTCCGCTTCCTCGCCGTCCACCAGATGCGGGGCCTTGCCCTGCAGATACAGCCTGCCGCCGTTCGCGGCGAATTCCTTCAGCAGCGCCGCGGTATTCCTGTCGAGCCCTTCCATCTCGGGAATCACGACGGCCGTGTAGGCGCACCGGCCCATGATGAGCCTGCCGCCTTCCACGCGGCCGTGCTCCGCAAGGAGCGTCTCGTCGATGTAATGATGCCCGATGTTGGCGCGGCCGAGCGCTTCGATGAGCTCTTCAAAGCGGGCATTCAGCGCGTCGCAGGAATGCGGGTCGCTGCGGCGGAAGGTGAAGTAAGCCGAGTGTATGGGATGGATGACGGCCACGGGCGCTTCTTCGCGGCTTTCGGCCAGCATGTAGCCCAGCGCGGTGAAGTAGTCGTTGAAATGCCTGAATTCCTCCGGCTTCGTCCAGGTGTTGTGTTCGGAGTAGAAGGCCGGATAATCGCGCTTGCGCTGCCCCCGGATGGAATAGGGATACAGGTGCTGGCACATCTGGTTCACGCCGCTGACATATTGCCATTCGGCGATGCGCTTGAGCTCGATGGGCGTCACGTCCCAGCCCGCGCAGGCGAAGGTTTCGGTGAGCACGTGCTTCCTGCCCAGCTGCTGCGCCACGCTGGACACCTGCCGCGGAGCGGCCTCCGTGTAGATGTTGCGGCCCAGCCAGTCCATGCCCGGCTTGTGTTCATATTCGTAAAACGGCATCACGCCCGCGGTGCACATCATCTGGCCAAACAGGTTGCGCTCCTCGATGGTGTGGCCGGTAAGCTGGCAGCCGTGAGCCTCGCACCAGTCATAGATCTGCCTGGCGAAGTTCTCCGTGTAGAGCCGGTTCATCAGTTTCCAGTAGCGGAAGCGGAAGCGCTTGGCCTGGGCGCAGTCCACAAACAGCGCGCCCAACTCGTCCAGCATGTCCTCGCCGTACTCCGCGCGGTAGGCTTCCAGCGCCACGGGCGTATAGGCGGTCTCCCAGCGGAAAAACTGCGGTTCGTCGGTGAAAAATCCCATCATGGGCTTTCCGAAAGCGCTGCCGAACCGCGCATAGTACTTCTCGTGCGTCTCGTCGATGAATTTGCGCACGATCTCCGGGTTCAGGATGTCCACCACGGAGGAGTTTTTCTTCTCGTATACCGTGATGTATTTTTTCGCGCCGGCCGTCTTCCCCGCCACCCGGCGGATGCGGCTGTCCTCAAGCACATACACGGCCAGCGCCGTGTCGTCAAAGGCGTCTTTTGTCTCGCAGGTGATGAAATGCTCCCAGTTGGCTTCATCCTCCAGCAGCTTCATGCCAGCGAAGCCGCTGGGCCAGCCGTTTTCATCGTAGCACCAGGCGTCCATGCCCAGCTTTTCGGCCTCGTCGATGCAGGCGGCGGTGTCCTCCATCCAGTCCTCGCCGAGGTATTCCGTGGTCAGGCCGCCGCGCGCGTGCATGAAGAAGCCGCCGATGCCGGCCTGCTTCATCAGGCGGATCTGCCGCCGCAGCTCATCCGGCTTCAATTCGTCGTTCCAGCTCCAGAAGGGAATTGACTGATACTCCGTCAGGTCATGCCTGAGCAGCTCGCGGATATCCATAATGGCTTTCATCCTTTCATCGCTTGGTCTGCTGAGACCATTATATCAAAAAAGGGCGTGTGGTTCAATTGCTTTCGGCGCGGGCGTGTGCTAAAATAATCGCATCAAGAATGGGAGGCGATCGCATGCCCTTTGATCAATCCCGGTGGATCTGGTGCGGTTCCGCCGCGCCGGTCAACGCCTATGCCGTGTTCCGCCAGACTTTTTCCGCGCCTGCCGGAGCGGCGAGCCTGTTCATCTCAGCCGATGCGCAGTACGCCGCTTTCCTGAACGGCATGCTCATCGGCGAGGGCCAGTATGCCGACTATCCAGCCTTCAAGGTATACGACGAACTGCCCTGCGCTCTGGCGGCGGGCGTGAACACGCTGGAAATCACCGTGTGGTGCCCCGTGAGCGACTCGTCCGTCTACCGGGCCGGCCGTCCCGCGCTGCTGTTTGAGCTGGCCGACGGCGAGGGCCGCCTGCTGGCGTTCAGCGGGCCCGAAACGGACTGCGCCCCGCATCCGAACTACCTGTCCGGCCCCATCGAGAACATCACGCCGCAGCTGGGTTACACCTTTTCCTATGACGCCCGGGCCGACGCGCCGGTTTTCAGCCCGGCAACCGTTGTCGAAGGGCCCCGCGCGCTCCATCCGCGGCCCATTGCCAAGCTCCGGCGCCTGCCCCGCAAGCCCGCCGTGCTGTACACGCAGGGCGTGTTTTACGACGGTCCCGGCGGCACCTTTGCCGAACGCATGCAGCGCGCGCCCATGGCCTGGCGGGCGCTGAGCGAGATGACCGGCCTGCGCGAACGGCCCATGCTTCCCTGCGAAGGCGGCGTGCGCTTCGCCTGCGAAGACGGCGACGGCATCTACATTCTCCTCGACCTGATGGAAGAGGACGCCGGCTTCCTCGATCTGGACGTCACGCTGGACGGCGAAGCGGAGATCCTCATCGGCTGGGGCGAACACACCCATGACCTGCGCCTGCGCACCGCCGTCGGCTCCCGCAACTTTGCGGCGCGCTACATGGGCTGCGCGGGGAACAACCGCTTCACGCACCTCTTCCGCCGCGCGGGGCTGCGCTATCTGGAGCTGTTCGTGCGCGCCCACGCCTTCACGCTGCGCTATGCGGGCATCATTCCCACGACTTATCCCGTGAGCGAAGTGCCGCGCTTCCACGTGGCCGACCGGCTGCACCAGCGCATCTACGAAATCTCCGTGCGGACCCTGCGCGCCTGCATGCACGAGCACTACGAGGACTGCCCCTGGCGCGAACAGGCGCTTTACACCATGGATTCGCGCAATCAGATGCTGTGCGGCTACTATGCGCTGGGCGAATACGCCATGCCCCGCGCCTCCCTGCGGCTGATGGCGCTGGGCCTGCGTGAAGACGGCCTGCTGGAGCTGTGCGCCCCGGCGCGCGTTCCCGTGACCATCCCCTCCTTCACGGCCATGTTCCTGGTTCAGCTGCAGGAATACCACCTGTTCAGCGGAGACGACGCCTTTGCCCGGGAGATGCTGCCCACGGCGCGCGCCATCGCCGGACTACTGGCCGGCCGCGCGGAGGAAACCGGGCTGCTGCCCGCCTGGGATGGCGCGCCATACTGGAACTTCTACGAATGGATGCCCGGCCTGGACGGCCATACCGCCTGCGCTGCGGCGCCCGGCACCCCGCGCTACGACGCGCCCATGAATGCCTTCGCCGCGCTGGCGCTGCGGCGCCTGGCGCTGCTGGAGGACGCGCTGGGCGGCGACGGAACATACTGGCTGAATGCCGCGGAGGCCATCGCCCGGGCCGCGCACGCGGCGTTCTTCGACGCGGAGAAGGGATACTACCGTTCCTACGCGGCGAACGGCGAAACCTGGGGCGACGACGAGCTTACGCAGGCGCTCATGGTGTGCGCCGGAATCTGCCCGGAAAGCTGCCTGGACGCCGTGCTGGCCGCCCTGAGCGGCGGCGCGCTCACGCCCATCACCCTCAGCTACAGCGTGTTCCAGTTCGACGCGCTGATGAAACGCCCCGGAACCTACGCCCGCTGGGTGTTCGACCGCATCGCCCGCGACTGGGGCCGCATGCTCTGCGAAGGCGCGACCACCTTCTGGGAAACGCTGGCCGGCTCGCGCGATTTCGACGACGCGGGCAGCCTGTGCCACGGCTGGTCCGCCGTGCCTGTTTACTGCTACTTCGCCTACGCGCTGGGGCTGAAGCCCACGGCGCCCGGCTTCGGGAAATACGCCGTCTCGCCCGTCGATTCGGGCCTGTACGAGCTGTCCGGGCGCGTGCTGCTCCCGGACGGTTCGACGCTGGAAGTGTGACCGCCGGCCGCGCCGCCGCATAGCATGGGACAGGAAACCCATTATGCGGAGCGTGGTCAATCATGGTAGCGCGGGGCGAGCTCTATCTTGCCGATCTCGATCCGGTCGTCGGCTCCGAACAGGGAGGCCTCCGGCCGGTGCTGGTGATACAGAACGACACGGGCAACCGCTACAGTCCCACCGTCATCGTGCTGGCGGTCACCAGTCAGCTGCAGAAGGCGCGCCTGCCCACCCACGTGCTGCTGCCGGCTGCCGGGCGCGGCCTGGAGCGGGATTCGGTGGCGCTGGCCGAGCAGGTGCGCACGCTGGATAAACGCCGCCTGCGGGAGCGCATCGGCCGCCTCACGCCGGAGGACATGGCGCGGGTGGGCCGCGCGCTCAGCGTGTCGCTGGGATTGTGAACGAACGATGCGGACAGGAAAGGAGAAAAACAGCATGACAAAACGCGAACGCGTCATCGAGGCGATGAACAACCGACCGGTCGACCGGCCGCCGGTCGGGTTCTGGTTCCACTTCCGCGGCGAGCAGACCGCAGGCCGGCCCTGCGTCCAGGCTCACCTGGATTACTACAATAACGTCGGTGTGGACATCGCCAAGCTCATGTGCGACGGTTATTTCGACTATCCCAACCCCGTCGCCAAGGCGGCGCGCACGCCGAAGGACTGGTACGCCATGAAGCCCCTCGGGGCGGACAGCGAGTTCATCCGCGGCCAGGTGGCGCGCGCAAAAGCCGTGAAGGAAGGGCTCACAAGCGAATGCCTGGTGCTGTACAACGTGTTCGCGCCCTTCTCTTCCCTCCGCTTCGGCACCTCGGACGAACTGGTCATGCGCCATCTGCGCGAGGATCCCGACGCCGTGGCATTCGCACTGGACGTCGTCGCGCAGGACAACGCCCTGCTGTGCGAAAAGCTCATCACCGAAGCGGGCATCGACGGCGTTTACTACTGCGTGCAGGGCGGCGAGAAAGACCGTTTCACGCCGGAGGAATACCGCGCGCTCATCACGCCCAGCGACCTGCAGGTGCTCGGGCACGCCAACCGCTTTTCCGACTGCAACGTGCTGCACTGCTGCGGCTGGGCGGGCATTCCCAACCACCTGCAGGTGTGGCAGGACTATCCCGCGAAGGCCGTCAACTGGGCCTGCTCCATCGAGGGCATGGGCCTGAAGGAAGGCAAGGCGTTCTTCGGCGGGCGCTGCGTCCTGGGCGGCTTCGACAACCGGCCGACGGGCCTGCTCTTCCGCGGCTCAAAGGAGGAAATCCAGGCTTTCACCCGCAAGCTGGCCTGGGAAGCCGGCCAGACGGGCGTGATGATCGGCGCGGACTGCACCCTGCCCTCCGATGTCGACCGGCAGCACTTCCAGTGGGTGGTCGATGCGCTGGACGGCCGCTGAATTCCCATCCGCTGAAAAGCAGGACGCTCCACAAAGGGATGAGGAGCATGGATCCTCAACGCATAAAAGCACGGGGCCGCCTCAGAAAAGGCAGCCCCGCGCTTTTTGCTGTGTTTGTCACGCCGCCGATCTGCGCGGCGCTTTGTTTACTTCTCCGCTTCAAAACTCATCAGCATGACGTCGATGTAGTTGATCTCGAAGCCGGTGTCCGTGGGCACGATGGCCATTGTCGAGCCGTCGTAATAGTCGATCACGGCGCCGTTGGCCCCGTCAGCGTGCCAAGTGAGGCCAGGCAGGCTTTCGCCGCCCACGCTGAAGGACAGGCTGCCGTCCGCGTGCAGCGTAAACGACGTCTCGCCGCCGAGCGACGCAGGATCAAAGGAGTAGCCGCTGCTCGACACGGAAACGCACGTGTACTTGGTCTCCGCGACCGGCATGGTGACCGGCTCGGGAGTGGGCACGGGCGTCGGCGCGGCCGTCGGCACAGGTGTCGGTTCAGGCGTCGGCGCGGCCGTCGGCACAGGTGTCGGCGCGGCCGTCGGCACAGGTGTCGGCTCGGCTGTCGGCACAGGTGTCGGCGCGGCCGTCGGCAC
>LVAP01000168.1 GCA_001603025.1 Clostridiales bacterium Firm_10
CGCCTCGTTCGAGGTGGAGGAGTTCGTGCCGGAGCGTCGCCCGGCGCGGCGCGGCGCCGCTGCGCCCGACGCGGCCCAGCCGCGCCCCGGGGAGGCCAGGCCATCCCGCCCCGAAGGACAGCGCCCACGTTCCGCAAGCCCGCGTCCGGTTGATTCCACCCAGCGTTCACCGGCCCCGCAGCCCCGCGCGGCAGAGGCCGCCCGGCGCGCCGCAAGCGGGCCCCGCGCCGCGGAGCAGGCCCCGCGCCCTGCCGACCGACAGCCCCGCGCCGCTTCTCCGAAGAGCCGCCCCACGGCATCGGCGACGGACAGGACCGCGACCTCCGCGGACCATCCGGCCGGGGAGCGTCCGCTCCGGCGCCCGGCCCCGGACAGCCGCGAAACGGAATACAGCCGTCCGCGCCCGCAGGCCAGGCCCGCAGCCGCGCCGGAACGCGCCGCCCGGGCGAATCCCCTCGCGGCGCTGCCTGAATGGGCGCGCCTGGGCATTGTGGCGGTGGTGCTTGTGGCGCTGATCGGCGTGGTCGGCACCATCATAACCACTTCCGGCACGCAGCAGGACCGCACCGTCATCCGACCGCTGGCGAGCGGCACGGACGCGCCGCAGCCCGGCGACGATGCCGCGCAGGTCGTTTCGGCCGCCACGGCTGACGGCACCACCGGCACGAGCGTCCCGGCCAATCCGGGGGCGCAGGCCAATCCCACTGACGCGGCGAATCCGGTTCCGACCGACCAGAATGGCGCGGGGACGAACGCGGAGGCGACGAACGCGCCGGCGAATATCCCGGAGGGCGAACTGCGCCGCGTTACCATCCGCATGGCGGGCGACGTCATCATCGACACCGAGATGCTGGAAGGCAGTTTTGACAAGAATACCGAGCGCTACGATTTCTCGCCGTACTTCGAGCTGATCGGCGACACGCTCAGCCGCTCGGATTACACGATGGTCAACATCGAGGCTTCGCTGCGCAGGGGAAAATACGGCTATTCGGGCTATCCGCAGTTCACCACGCCGCCCGTCATCCTGCAGGCGCTGAAGAACAAGGGCTGCGACATGATCACCATGTGCAACAACCACATGCTCGACGGCTTCTGCGACGGCATCGTGGAGTCGGTGGGCTACGTGAACGACGCCCGGCTGGACCACATCGGCGGCTTTGTCGATGAAGAGGACAGCCAGACGCCGGAGATCTACACCATCGGCGGCATCCGGGTGGGCTTCGTGACCTACACCCAGGTGACCAACTCCGTTGAAAACCACTGCGACGAGCGCTACAAATTCCTGGTGAAATATCTCAAGAACGCCAAGTTCGCCGACGACGTGGCCAAGGCCCGCTCGGCGGGGGCGGAAGTGGTTGTGGCCGTGACGCACTGGGGCGAGGAGTACAAGCGCGCGCCGGAATCGAGCACCGTCAGCTACGCCAAGCAGCTGGTTGCCGCCGGGGCGGACATCATCATCGGCGGCCATCCGCATATGGTGCAGCCCGCCGAATACCTTACCGCCACCGATTCCAGCGGCAAAACCCGCACCGCGCTGTGCGTCTACTCGCTGGGCAACTTCGTCTCCCAGCACGTGATGAAGTATACCGATTCGGGCATCGTGTTCGAGTTCACCATCCAGGAAAACACGGACGGCAGCTTTTCCATCGTGGAGCCGGGCTACGTGCCGGTGTTCGTGTGGAAGTGGCCCCTTACCGGCGAGGACGGCCGCACCCGCACCAGCAAGGACGGCAAGACCATTTACGACCTGCGCGTGATGCCCATCGCGCCGTATATGGAGACGCCGCCCCAGGGCATGGACGCGGACCAGTACAATCGCATGCGGGAATGCTGGATGGAGACGCTGGAGGTCATGGGCAACAACAGCGTGCTGCAGGTTCTCTCGCAATAAGCGGCGACGGCTTCTCCCGGATCCGCTCCCTTCATTTTTCGACTTTCCGCCGCATAGGCATGTCTCGTCTGGAGGGATGCCTGTGCGGTCGGATTATGTTTTGGCGGGCGAAACCCTGAACGCCCTGGCGGCGCGGCTGCGCGTGCCGGCCTGCATGCTGATGCGGGCGAACGGGCTGTTCAGCCCGGCGTGGCTGCTGCCCGGGCGGGAGGTGCTGGTGCCGGAAGGCGCGTGCGGCGGCGCTTTCCCCTGCCCGCGCGAGGTGTTTCATCGGGTGGTGGGCCAGTGCGCGCCGCGGCGGCGCCGGGCGCTGCCTGCCGCGCTCGGCGGCGGACTCGTATTCATTTATTTGCCGGAAGGCGCCCCATCGGAATCGGAGTGATCGGAATGTTTTCAAAAGAACTGCTTGCCTGGCACGATGTCCACGCGCGGGATCTGCCGTGGCGCGGCGAGCGCGACCCGTATAAGATCTGGATATCGGAGATCATGCTGCAGCAGACCACCACGCAGACGGTGAAGGGCTATTACGCGCGCTTCCTGGCCGCTTTCCCCACCGTGCGGGCGCTGGCGGACGCGCCGGAGGAGGACGTGCTCAAGCTGTGGGAGGGCCTGGGCTACTACTCCCGCGCGCGCAACCTGCAGAAGGCGGCGCGGATCGTGGCGCGTGAAATGGACGGCCGACTGCCTGATACGGCGGAAGCGCTGAAGAAGCTGCCCGGCATCGGCGATTACACCGCCGGGGCCATCGCCTCGATGGCGTTTGACCGGCCTGAGCTGGCGATGGACGGAAACCTGACGCGTGTGCTGGCCAGGCTGACCGCCGAGGATGGCTGCGTGGGCGACGCGGCGGTGAGAAAGCGCCTGCGCGCGGCGGGCGGCGCGCTGATCGATCCGGACAGGCCGGGCGATTTCAACCAGGCCATGATGGGCCTGGGCCGGCTGGTATGCCTGCCTGGCAGCCCGAAATGCGGCGAATGCCCCGTTTCGGGCCGATGCGCGGCCCA
Source organism: Clostridiales bacterium Firm_10 (assembly GCA_001603025.1). Taxonomy (GTDB): domain Bacteria; phylum Bacillota; class Clostridia; order Christensenellales; family Aristaeellaceae; genus Firm-10. The sequence goes on from LVAP01000168.1 coordinate 2,896, forward strand.
TGCGCGGGGCGTGGAAAAAGAGCTGCCCGTGATGCCGCCCAAAATTGAAAAGAAGACCGAGCGGCGCGGCGTGGCGCTGGTCCTCTGCGGGGGCCGGGTGCTGGTGCGCAGGCGTCCGGCGGACGCGCTGCTGGGTGGCCTGTGGGAATTCCCGAATTTCCGGGACGCCATGGATGTATCTTCGCTCGCCGAGTGCCTCGCGGAGCTGGGCGTGGCGGCGAGGGGCGGCAGGCGGCTGCTTTCCGCCTCCCATGTGTTCACGCATCTGGTGTGGAAGATGGAGGGGTTCCTCTTCGCGGCGGACGCGCTGCCGGAGGGCGAATCGCTTCGCGCGGTGGACGGGGCGGGCCTTTCCGCCCTGCCCATGCCCACGGCCATGCGGGCCTTCCGGGAGAAGGCGGCGAAGCTGCTGCAATAATCGCATAAGCAATCAGAGCCGGATGCGTCATCCGGCTTTGATTTCGCAGAAAAGGCATTTGTGCTTCCCGCCGCGGTATTCGATTTCTTCCGTCCTGTCGATCCGCGCCATCCCGCACTTTTCCATCACCCGGCGGCTGGCGTCGTTGCCCTCGAAGAATCCCGCCCGCACGGCGCGGCAGCCCATGCCGAACAGCGCTTCGATGGCGGCGGCGAGGGCCTCCGTCATATAACCCCTGCGCTGCCAGTCCGGGTGGATCACATAGCCCAGCTCGATGGCGTCTTCGCTCTTTTCCGTCTCGTTCAGGAAGCCGATCAGCTTCCCGTGCAGGTATATGCCATAGACGAACCGCTCCGGATCCCCGCACAGCGCAATGAAGCGGCGATGCAGCTTTTCCATGTCCTCGCGGCTTTCAAAGTCTGGCAGCATGTAGGTCTTTTTGATGCTGCCATCGCCCAGCAGACGGAACATATCCTCGCGGTCCCCTTCGCGGATCGCCTCCAGCGTGAGGCGCTTCGTGCGGATGAAGGACGGCTTGGCGTTCATGCTGTCACTCTCCCGTTCCGTTCTGAATCATGTTGGATACGGCCTGCATGGCAGGCGTCGTCCATCTTTACTTACGACCTTTTCCAGTGTAGCAGAGACGGCGGCGTTTGTCAAATCGGGGCGCGGGTAGGCCGCCGGTTTCCGGCTGCGTTACTTTTCCGTGCGCGGCAGGATTTCCGGGCGGTGTGTAGAATATGAATGTCTGAAACACACCTTGAAGCGGGGAACAGGCCATGCCGGACATGCGGATACTGATGACGCCGGAGCTCACGGGCAGGCTGCGCATGCCGCTCTGCCGGGACGGGCATGATGTGGTCATCTGCGAGAGCGCTCCGGACGCGCTGCTGGCGGCCGTTTCGCGGGAGGAGCCCGACATCCTGCTGCTGAACGCCCTGCTGTTCGGTCTGGACGCAGCCGCCGCGGCCCGTTCGATCCGGGGGATGGCGCTCACGAAGATGCCCGTGCTGCTGGCGCTTTTTCCGGGCGCGCCGGAGGACGCCATGCGCCGGGCCGGGGAATGCGGCGCGGTGTGCCTGAGCGGCGTGGAGCTGTCGGTGGAGGAAATCCTTCGCCGATGCGGCGGCGTGGGCATCGCGGACAGGCTGGCCCCCGATTTTGCGCACCCAGTGCGGGTGCGCGGCGCGCTTCGCGCCATGAGCATCAGCGAGGGCTCGGCCGGATTCCGCTACCTCGCGGAGGCCGTGTGCCTGTGCGCCCGCGACCAGAGCTGCTTCCGGCAGATGACGCGGGTCATCTACCCGGAGGTCGGGCGGCGGTGCGGAGCCGGCGCGGCGGCGGTCGAGCGGCTCATCCGCCATGCCATCGAATCGGCATGGCTCCGGGGAGATATGGAGCGGCAGTACGCGCTGTTCGGCAACACCATCGACGAGCGGCGCGGCAAGCCCACAAACAGTGAATTCATTGCGCGCGTCACAGAAGCGCTGAGACTGGAGGCAAGGATATGAAAAAAATGAAGAGAGTCGTGATGATCGTGCTGGACGGCTGCGGTATCGGCGAACTGCCGGACGCGGGGAAGTACGGCGACGTAGGCGCGGACACGCTGGGCCATGTGCTCGCACAGCAGCATCCCTCGCTTCCGAACCTGAGCTCGCTGGGCCTGGGGAACATCCGCGGCTGGAGCGAATACGCCGACGAGGAACCCATCGGCTGCTACGGCAAGATGGCGGAGGTGGCGCCCGGCAAGGATACGACCACCGGCCACTGGGAGCTGGCGGGCCTTCAGCTCAAAAAGCCCTTCCCGACTTATCCGAACGGCTTCCCGGAGGAGGTTATCCGGGCCTTTGAGGTGGAAACGGGCATGACGGTGATCGGCAACAAGCCCGCCTCGGGCACGGCCATCATCGAGGAGCTGGGCCCTGAGCACCTGCGCACGGGCAGCCTGATCGTATATACCTCCGCGGACAGCGTGTTCCAGATCGCCGCGCATGAAGGCGTGGTGCCGGTGCTGACCCTGTGGGACATCTGCCGCCGCGCGCGCCGCATCCTCGTGGGCGAGCACGCCGTGGGCCGCGTCATCGCGCGCCCGTTCGTGGGGCAGCCCGGTTCGTTTACCCGCACGGACAACCGGCGCGATTTCTCCATCGACCCGATGGGCGATACCATGCTGGATATCATCAAGGAAGCCGGGAAGGACGTCATCGGCGTGGGCAAGATAGAGGACATCTTCAACCATCGCGGGCTGACGCGTTCCGACCACGCGGCGGGCAATCCGGCCTGCATCGATTCCGCCGTCGCCTTCCTCAAAAAGGACTGGCAGGGACTGATGTTCGTGAACCTGGTGGATACAGATTCCAGATACGGCCACCGCAACGACGTGCCGGGCTATGCGGCGGCGCTGGAGGAGTTCGACCGCCGTCTGCCGGAGATCATCCGCCTGCTGGGCGAGGACGACCTGCTGATGATCGTGGCCGACCACGGCTGCGATCCGGCGTTCCCCACCACCGATCACACGCGCGAGTATGTGCCGCTGCTGGTGTGGGGCCTCGGCCTGCGGGAAGGCGTCGACCTGGGCGTCCGCTCCACCTTCGCGGACGCGGCGAAGACCGCGCTGGAGGCGCTGGGCGTTGACAACAGCCTGCCGGGCACCTCTTTCTACGCGGATGTCCTCGACGAATGACGCGGACAAATCCCATCCGGACCCGCGTCGGGGCAGCGCTCGACGGCACCGGGGCGTTCCTGCGCTGCGACCGCGGCGGGGCGCTGTATGTGACCAACCTGCCCTCGCGCCGCGCCGACTGGCGGGAGAGAGCCGCCGCGCTGGAGGCGGCGAAGGTGCGCTGCGAGGCGCGCGGCGGCCTGCTGTTCCTCACGCCGGAACCCGGCTGGGCGGCGGCCTTTGCGGCCTGGGCGGAGGAATCGATCGCCGTTGGCGCGCTCACGCGCCAGCTGGACAAGCGGCGCGGCATGCCGCTGTGCGCACAGGAGGAGGCCTGCTGGATCGAAGGCCTGAAGCGGCTGGAGCTGAACGACGCGGGCGATTACGAGAGGACCCTGCGGCAGACGGCGGCCGTCGCCCTGCGAAAGCGGTGCGGCGGGCTGCTGTACGCCTGCGGCCTGTGCCTGGACCTGATGAAAGCCGGCGGACAATAAACAAAAGCGCCTGCATCTATCCTGGATGCAGGCGCTTTGCTGTGTTCGTTTCATCAGTCGATGACGTACAGCGGAGGGGAGAGGGTCACGCCATGCGCGGCCAGGGCGGCTTCGGCGGCGGCATAGGCGTCATCGTCCAGCGCGGGCGTCATGACGGCCAGCCGGGCCCCCAGGCTGCGGATCTCCCAGCCGGGCAGCGCGGCGACGGCGTCCCGGGCGGAAGCGTCGGCGCGCGCCAGGCGGCGCCGCTTTTCCGGCGCGCAGGGATCAAAGGCCGGCACGACGTTCCAGGCCGGCGTTTCCGC
>LVAP01000169.1 GCA_001603025.1 Clostridiales bacterium Firm_10
CTCCGGCAGCGGCTCCTCCCACTGGCCGTCCTGCCCGGCGATGGCTGCCTGGATGGCCTGAACGAGCGTCTTCTGGGGAATGCCGGGCAGCGGCTTGTAGACAGGCTTCAGGCCCCCGCCGGATTCGAACGCCGGGCACACCAGCTGCAGCTCGCCGAAGCGCGCTTCCACCCTGCCGTAGAGCAGCAGCTGGCGCCCGGGGGTGAGCGTTTCGCGCAGCCAGGGCTGGTTGTACCATACGACGGACATGGTTTCGGAATCGTCCGCCACTTTGGTTTTGACGATTACAAGCTTTCCCGCGCGGTGGACGCTCACGCCGCCCACCACGCGCACGCGCACGGCGGCTTCGTCTCCCGCGCACAGCGTGTCCAGCGGCCGGATGTTCGTGAGATCGCGGTATTCGCGGGGCAGATACGCGAGCAGGTCCCGCACGGTTTCGATGCCCGCCTCGCGGAAGGCCTTCATGCGGGCCGGGCCCACGCCCCTGATGCTGGAAAGAGCCGGTTCGCCCATAAAACATTCACTCCCTGCGGATATCCCGCAAGGTAAGGATAGCACAGGGGCAGCGCCCCGTCAAGCGCCGGGCCCCGCGGCCGCGCCCGCGGAAAGCGAATGTGCAGGAACGGCGCGGGTTTGATGCCGGTATTGGCTGAAAGCGGGCAAATGAAGGGCAAAACAGACATGATAATGAAGGAAAAGCACGCAGAGAGCACCAGAAATGACAAGATACAGGTTATAAGTAAGTTACAACCATGAAATGGCTATTGATTTTCAGGCCAATCTATTATAAAATAAACTATCATGCTTGTACTGTAACGGAGCAAAGCGCGATGTGTTTTCTCAGCTTATCGCTTTTGTCCGGATATAGGGCAAGGGAGATAAAATATATAGGAGGGAAAAACCATGAAAACCACGAAGATTCTGTCCCTGGTTCTCGCCTTTATGCTGGCTTTCGGTGCGTTCGGCGCTTTGGCCGACGACGTCACCTATGAGCGCGCTGACGACGAAGACGTGTACGAAGAAGTGCTGGGCGAGTTCGAAGCCCTGATGGAAGCCGCCGAGGCGGCCGAAGATCTCAGCACCCGCTTCATTCTGGAAGCCCAGGCCGAGGCTTACCTGCTGAACAGCGCGACCTTCGTTCCCACCACCACCCAGGGCGGCGCCTACACCCTGCGCCACGCCGCGTTCCGCAGCGGCCCCTACGCCAACTGGGGCAACGACGACGACCGTTACTTCAGCCTGGTGCTGGTGAACGAGCTCATCACCAAGGAAGACTATGAAGCCACCAAGGAAATCTGGACCAAGGCCGTTGCCGGCGAGGGCGAGTACACCGCCGCCGAGTACCTGGCCGAGAAGGGCTACACCAAGGCCAACGAGTACAAGCTGACCTTCGCCACCGCCCCCGCCACCCTGGACTGGCTGAGCACCTCCATGCAGGCTGACACGGAGATCACCGTGCAGACCGTGGACGGCCTGGTGCAGTACAGCAACCTGGGCGTCATGGAGCCCAAGCTGGCCACCTCCTGGGAGATCTCCGAGGACGGCCTGACCTACACCTTCCACATCCGTGACGACGCGAAGTGGTACACCTCCGAGGGCGCTGAGTACGCTCCCGTTGTGGCCGGCGACTTCGTGGCTGGCTTCCATCACATGCTGGACGCCAACGGCGGCCTTGAGTGGCTGGTTGAGGGCGTTGTGAAGGGCGCCAGCGAGTATCTGGCTGGCGGCGCCTGGGAAGACGTGGGCTATGAAGCGCCCGACGATCAGACCCTGGTCATCACCCTCGAGGCTCCCACCTCCTACTTCATGACCATGCTCACCTACTCCTGCTTCCTGCCCATCTGCGAGGACTGGTATCTGAGCCATGGCGGCGTGTTCGGCCGTGACGAGTACGTCGAGGCTTCCACCGACACCGAAGCCTACACCTTCGCCAAGAACACCGACGTCTCCTCTCAGGTCTACTGCGGCCCCTTCCTTCTGAAGAAGCTGGTTGCGGATTCCGAGATCGTCGTCGAGAAGAACCCCAACTACTACGATGTGGACAAGGTCACCCTGGACGCCGTCCGCTGGATCTATGACGACGGTTCCAACCCCGTGCAGCTGTACAACGACGTCGTGGCCGGTGTGTACACCTACAACATGGGCCTGACGGAAGGCGCCGGCACCCTGGCCATGGCCAAGGAAGACGGCAACTTCGACAAGTGCGCTGTCATCTCCGACACCACCTCCACCACCTACTTCGGCGGCCTGAACGTGAACCGCGGCACCTTCGCTCTGCCCAGCGGCGCGATGGCCTCTCCGAAGACCGAGCAGGAGAAGATCGACACCGCCACCGCTCTGATGAACATCAACTTCCGCAAGGCCTTCCTGCACGCCTTCGACCAGGGCACCTACAACGCGGTGTCCCGCGGCGAAGACCTGAAGTACACCAGCCTGCGCAACATGTACACCCATCCCGAGTTCGTGCAGCTGCCTGAGGACGGCGAAGACGCCGACGGCAACAAGTTCCCGGCCGGCACCATGTACGGCACGCTGGTTCAGTTCTATCTGGATCAGATGGACGCCCACATCAAGACCGAGGACGGCATCGACGGCTGGTACGATCCTGAGTACGCCAAGGAATGCCTGGCCAAGGCCAAGGAAGAGCTGGGCGACACTGTGACCTGGCCCATCCAGATCGACATTGAGTACCTGTCCTCCGCTGCCACCAACACCGCGCAGGCTCAGGCCGTGAAGCAGGTCATCGAGGATTGCCTGGGCGCCGAGAACGTCCAGATCAACCTGATCGAGGCCACCACCACCGATGACTTCTATGCTTCCGGTTACCGCGCCGCCAACGGCGAGGCCGGCAACTTCGACTTCTTCTACGGCTCTGGCTGGGGCCCGGACTACGGCGATCCCAACACCTACCTGAACACCATGCTGGGCGGCGGCGCCGGCTACATGACCAAGGTGCTTGGCCTGTTCTAAGCCTGACTGCCTGACCTGCTTTGTGTGAAGCAAGCCACAGATGGGGAAGCGGTTTTCGCCGCTTCCCCAAATGTTGCTTTTTTCGAGCCTATCAAATATCATTGCTAAGTTGGTGTATTCATGAAAAGATACATGGGAAAACGCATCCTGTTCTCCATTTTCTCATTGATCGTTGTGGTGGCCACGGTCATGCTGCTGGTCTATTCGCTGATCAACCGCAACGTCATTTTCCAGCAGGACGACATGTGGAACAAAAAGAGCAGCAACGACCGCGCGGTCTACGAGTACACGATGTATCAGAAATACGGTTATCTGAGCTTCGTGGACTACGCTTCGTTCCTGAAGGCCAAATATGAGCCGCTGCTGGGCGCGGAATACACCAAGGACGCGGCCTACAAGGCCGATAAGGACGCCATCCAGGACGAGACGACCTACCTCGAGAACGCCTCGGTTCAGGAATTCATGGCCCTGTACGAGGGCAAGGGCTACACCATCACGTATCTCGCGCCCGACCGCTCGAAATCCGGCAAGGTGAAGAGCGGCGGCAACGGCTATCTGCTGGCCGTTCATGAGAAGAGCGTGTTCCTGCGCGTGTGGGACTACTTCACCCACCTCATTTCCATTGAAACCACCCGCGACGTGACCGATCCCGGGCTCACGGAGCGTTATATCCGAGTCGAAAAGGATCCCTACAGCGGCTTCTACGCCGTCGTGGGTTCCGGCACGACGCATAAATACCTGCTGTATGTGGACGGGCGCTTCCCGTTCCTCCATCAGAATTTCATCCATCTGAACCTGGGCACCTCCTATACCAAGTACAGGGGCCAGGAAATTACGCAGGTCATCAACCGTCCGACGGGCGACCAGGTCAAGACCATGACCCAGTATCCCGCCCAGATCGGCACGGACAGCTATATAGAATCCGCCATAGACTTCCACACCCTCACCTACAACTACAATCCCCGCACCAAGACGGAGATGGCCCAGTATCCCGATCAGTATACATCCAGCA
>LVAP01000023.1 GCA_001603025.1 Clostridiales bacterium Firm_10
AGGCGTGGTAGTCTGGATCGGCGTGGGAACCGGCGTCGGTTCGATATACGGTTTCGCGTTGCCGGAGAACATCAGCTCCTGTGTCTGGATGGTGGCCACGCCGTTGGCGTTCAGACCGTTCCATTCCTGGAACAGGCGCACGGCTTCACGCGTTATCGAACGATAGTTGCCGCGGATGTCGCCATGGTAATAGCCCAGTTCGGTGAGGCGCTTCTGGAGGTCCTTCACGCGCTCATCACTGTCCCCGTACTTCAGCTCGATGAAGCCGGTGTAACGGGTCGCCACGGGCGAATAGACACGGCGCTGAAGGCTCTCGTCGGCACTGGTCTGCTCGGGCAATCCATTGACCTTGCAGAACAGGCGCAGGGCTTCAGCGGTGGGGCTGTCGAACACGCCGCTGGGTTTGCCAACCAGGTAGCCCAGCTCATGCAGGCGCTCCTGCAGCTCGCTCACGCGGATGCCGCTGTCGCCCACGCGGAGCGGAATGTAGCTGGAGCACACGGCGGCGTCGGCGCTCATCAGCAGGCGCAGCGTCTCAACGGATGCCACGCCGGTGCCGCGCAGGCCGTTCTCATTCTGGAACAGCAGCACGGCGGCCTCGGTGCGGCGGCCGTAAATGCCGTCCGCGACGTCGGCCAGGTAGCCCAGAGCACGCAGACGCTCCTGCATGGTGCGCACGCGCACGCCGGTGCGTCCGCCGCGGCTCAGCTCGATGAACTCAGCAAACGCGGGCGCGTTGGCCGCAAACAGCTTCTCCTGCAGCTCGGGCGTCATCACGCCGTCCTGCGGTGCGCCGACGGCATCCTGGAAGTAGATTACCGCCTGCTGCGTGTTGATGCCGAAGATGGCGTCTTCCTTGCCGGAATTGTAGCCCAGCTTGTTCAGGCGGGCCTGCATGGCGCGCACATCCTCGCCGCGGCTGCCCATGGCCAGGCGGCGGTACTCCACTGCTTTCTCCTGGGCCCAGGGCAGTTCCTCCTTGAGTCGAAGCGCGTAAGCGCCGTCCGTCACGTCATAGACCAGCAAGTTCCGATCTACCAGCGTCATGTGTGCGCTGGGCGCGTTATCCACGCACCAGAAACCCATGAATTGACCGTCGTCCGGATCGAGCGCCAGAATGTTGCCCACGGGGTCAATCATGAACACGGCGCCTTCCCCTGCCAACAGCTCAGGCTGGAGGCTCTCGCTGAAGTCATACAGATAGGTCAGCTGATCCGTCTCGGCGTTGGGATCAAAACAGGCCAGCCAGGTTTTGCCTTCCCCCTCGTTCAAGAGGTAGTACAGCTTGCCGTTCATGGCAGCCTGCGCGATCACGTCGTCGTAAGAAACGCTCATCCATTCAGTTTCCCCCGCCAGGCGCAGCTCCAGGCCGCCTTCCGGGGTGATCTGCGTCTCGAATTCGCCGAAGTTCTTCCACACCGCGTCAGAATCAAATGGCGCGGGGCGCAGAGTGTTGGCCTCGGCATCCAGAATGCGGCTGAAATACGCCTTCCACGGGCCACTGATGGTGATGTACAGGCCGTCCATGGCCTCGCTCAGCTCGCAGGTAGCCGAGGGCAGCAGCCGCACGGCTTCCGATTCGCCGGTCACGGTGTCCGCGTCCACCTTCATCAGCTGGCGCGGATTCTCAGCGGCCAGATAGTAGATGGCGCTGTCAACGGCCACGAAGACCGGATCGCCCGCCACCGCCGCGATCAGGATGGAGCTGTCCTGGCTGCTCAGCAGCGGATTCCAGACGAACAGCGCCGTCTGCCCTTCCATTGTCTGGGCCGTGAGGAAAATCTGGGTCCGGCCCACGTGAACGATTCGACTGACGCCGTCAAAAGGCAGCTCGCCGGAATCTTCACCGTTCAGAATGGCGCGAACACGGCCGTTCTCGTCGATATACGCCTCCAGGCCGGTCTGCTGTGCCGTGGGAAATGCAGCGGCGAAGCCGAGCGTCGGAACCAGCAGCAGCGCGCAGAGCAGCAGCGCAATCAACCTTTTCATGTTCTTTCACCTCCGCTAGTATTGCCTTTTTGACGCCCCAAAACTGCCATATGTTCCCGGTTTGGGCTGTATTCCGTGCTTTGGCGTGCTGTTAAGTCCTGCCATTTTTCACCCCAGGCGTGTTACAGCGTACTGAAGGCGTAAATGGTGGTGAAATCGTACTTCTCGCCCGCCTTCAGCTCGCAGCTGGGGAAATTCGGATGGTTGGGCGCATCCGGGAAATCCTGCGTTTCCAGGCACAGCGCGTCGCGCTTGCGGTACATGCGGCCGCTCTTGCCGGGATGGACGCAGCTGATCATGTTGCCGGTGTAGAACTGGATGCCGGGCTGGTCAGTGCTCACGGTCATCACGCGGCCGCTCACAGGCGCGGTCACCACGGCCGCTTCCCGCATGCCCTGGCCGTTCAGCACGAAATTGTGGTCATAGCCCTGGCCGAAGGTCATCTGCTCATCACCCGACTGGCAGGCGAAGCCGACGGAAAGCAGCTTGCCCTGGCGCAGATCGAAGGGCGTACCGGTCACATCGCGCAGCTCCCCGGTGGGAATGCTGTTCTTATCCACCACGGTAAAGCGATCGGCGTGAATGGTGACGGTGTGAGTGGTCACATCGCCGTTCTCCTCGCCTTCCAGGTCAAAATAGGCATGGTTTGTGAGGTTGCAGATGGTATCCTTATTGGAGACGGCCTCGTAGCGCAGCTCCAGCTTGTTGGTATCGGTGAAGGTGTAGGTGACGGTCACATTCAGCTCGCCGGGATAATTCTCCTCACCATCCGGGCTGACGCAGCGCAGCGCCAGGCTGTCCATGCCCTCGCCCTCGATGGGCTGGGCGCTCCAGAGCTTGCGGTCAAAGCCCGCGTTGCCGCCGTGCAGGTGCTGGCCGTTGGAGTTTTTCGCCAGCTGGATCTCTCTGCCATGGAAGGTGAAGCGGCCCTCGTGGATGCGGTTGCCATAACGACCGATGAGCGCGCCGAAGTAGCCGGGATTAGGCGCGGCGGGATCCGCGTATTTTTCAACGCAATCATAACCCAGCAGCACGTCGCCCAGCTTGCCGTTCTTATCGGGCACGAACAGGCGCACGAGGATGCCGCCGTAGTTTGTAATGGAGACAGACGCGCCGGAGGCGTTGGTCAGCGTGTACAGCTGCGCCTCTTCGCCGGAGGGCAGCCGGCCAAATGATGTGACCGTAATCATGGACAACACTCCTTTTCCGAATTGAAATCCAAATTATCAGGCGGCGCATGATTGCCGCGCCTCCGCCATAGACTGTGTCAGACGGAAGGAGGCTTGCCGCCGTGGTGACATGGGAACTGGTTGTTTCGTTCGCGCTGGGATTGGTGCTGCTCTACCTGATCGGCTGGCTGCTGCTCGTCCCGATGAAATTCCTGTGGCGCCTGCTGGCGGGAAGCCTGCTGGGAGGCCTGGCCCTGTGGCTGGTGAACCACTTCGGGCAGCTCGTGGGCTTTTCTGTGCCGCTCAACCCGCTCACCGCACTCATAACAGGGCTGCTGGGCGTGCCCGGTCTGGCCCTGATCATCGCGCTGAACGCGCTGATCTGACATCGTTTTTATTTTATCATAGTCCGGCGCATGTTTCAAGACAGCGCATCAAAAAAGCGGCCGGCTGCCAGAACCGACCGCTTTTCTTATGTATCCCTGCTGATTGCCAGCGAAAACTCGAAAGTCGCCCCATGCCCCGGCTCGCTCGCGGCCGTAATATCTCCTTTCATCAGGCCGCACACCAGCTTGGCGATGGACAGGCCCAGCCCCGTGCCGGTGGTGCGCATGCGGGACTTGTCCGCCTTGTAAAAGCGCTCCCAGATATACGGCATGTCGGCCGGGTCGATGCCTGTGCCGGTATCGCGCACCCCCACGAACACATAGCCGCCTTCCTGCCGGGCATAGAGCGTCACGCTGCCGCCGGCGGGCGTAAAGCTGAGCGCGTTGTCCATCAGGATGACGAGCACCTGCAAGATGCGGTCCTCGTTGCCCATCACCAGCGGCATGGAGCCCTGCGCTTCATCGACATGCAGATCAACGCCGCACTGCGCGGCCCTGTCTTTCATGCGGCGCACCGCACAGTTCATGATGCCCACCACATCCGTCGGCTCCATCTCAACGACCAGGCGGCCGCTCTGCAGCCGGCTGATGTCCAGCATGTCGCCGATGAGCTTCTCCAGCCGCATGGTTTCCTGGTGGATGATGCGGTAGCAGTCCATGCGTTCCTCTTCCGTCTCGATATAGCCGTCCATCAGCGGCTCGATCATGCCCTGGATACCGGTGAGCGGGGTCCGCAGCTCGTGGGAGACGTTGGCCACGTAGTCGCGCCGCATCTGCTCAAGCCGTTCCATTTCGGACACGTCGCTCAGCAGTCCGACCGCGCCGATGATTTCCCTTTTCGCGTTCATGATGGGCCATACCCGCGCTCTGATGGTGCGCCCGGATTCGCTCACCCATCGCGTCTCGGCGCGCTCCCGGTCGTTCATGGCTGCCGAGAGCAAATCCAGCAGGTGCTCCCTGTGCGAGGCTTCCGGTTTCTGGCACCGGCCGATCTCCAGCAGGTCCAGCGCCGCGCTGTTGCGGTGGATGATCTCGCCTTCCCGATTCACAGCCACGATGCCCTCACCGATGTCGGCGATGATCTGCTCAAGCTTGGCTTTCTCGTTCTGAAGATCGAATATGGTGCGGCTGAGCCGGGCAGACATATCGTTGAGCGAGCGTCCCAGCTCGCCTATTTCATCCCCCGCCGCCGCCGGAACGCTTTCACCGTAGTGTCCCTGCGCGATGTATCGGGCGCTGCGCGTGAGCTCGCTCAGCGGCTGCGTGATCCGGCGGCTGATGAGCAGCGCCAGCAGCATCGAAATCAGGCTGGCGACAATGAGCGCGATGAGAAGCATGGCGCCCACCGATAAGGTGACGCCGTGCAGGTTGCTGACCTCCTGATAGAGGAGCACGCCGCCGGTGACCTGGCCGGATTTGTCGCGCGTCGGCGCGCCAACAAAAATGACCCGCGTATCCAGCAGGCTGACATAGGCGATGCTGGCCTCGCGGCGGCCCTCCACGAGAATGACGTCGGCAATGGCGCGGTCCTTTTCATTCGTCAGCTTCTGGGATTTATAGCCGCGGGAGTCGGACTCTCCATCCTGGGCGGGAACATAGTGAACGGTATAGTCCGTATCGACCCAGACGATGTGAGCCTTGCTCAGGCGCTCCATGCCGCGAACCGCCTCGCTGGAAACGTCGCCGCCGCGTTCCGAGAAAACATCCGCCACGGCCTGCGCCTTCTCCTGCAGGTCGCCGATATACAGTTTCTCGGAATAGCGCTGCAGCAGGATGTAACTCAGTCCGCCTGTCAGCGCGATCAGCGCCATGGACAGCGCAAGGTATCCGGACAGCACTTTGGCAAATATCGACAGGTTCCGGTAGCGTGCCCTGACGCTGCACGGCGGATTACGGAAGAACTTCAAAGCGATACCCAACTCCCCACACGGTTCTTATATCCCAGCTGTTGCCCGGCCGGCACAGCTTTGCGCGGATGCGCTTGATGTGGCTGTCAACAGCGCGCGTGTCGCCGGGATAATCGTAGCCCCAAATACTCTGCAGAAGATGATCCCGGCTGAACACCATGCCGGGGTTGGAGACCAGCGTCCACAGGATCTCGATTTCCCGCGGCGTGCATGGAACGGTTTCACCATCCAGTTTCACGGTGAAAGCCCCCATGTCCACCGTCAGGTTGCCCACGGTTATCTGCGTGCCGGCGCCTTCGTCGCGGAATTCGCGCATGCGCCGCAGCACCGTCTTCACGCGGGCCAGCACCTCTCGCGGGCTGAACGGCTTGGTGATATAATCGTCCGCGCCGAGCTCCAGGCCGAGCAGCTTGTCGAGCTCCTCACACTTGGCCGTCAGCATAATGATGGGCACGCTGCTGTCCCTGCGGATCTCGCGGCATACTGTCAGGCCGTCCATGCCCGGCATCATGATATCCAGCAGGATCATATCCGGCTGGCCGGCGCGCGCCAGATTCAGCGCCTCCTCGCCATCATAGGCGGAAAGCGTCTGGTAGCCCTCGCGCCGGAAATACGCGTTGAGCGACTGATGAACGTTCATATCGTCGTCCGCTATGAGAATCCGGTAGCTCCTTCTGCGCTCCTCCATCATGGCACCTCCCCTTGCGAACGGCATGTAAATGCCTGATATCTCAAGATAAGTATAACCGGTATTTGTGTCAAATGATGGAGGTATGCGCTGTTTTTTTTGAAATGAATCATAAAGAACTTGTTTTTAATAAAAACGGAGCCGTCTTTTGATCGGCTCCGTTTGATATTCTGTTGAAATAGCCCGTCAGGCCCAATACATGCCGCCGCGCTTCTGGAACATGAGGACTTCCTTGAGCAGGGCGATGGCCTTATCCAGTCCTTCGCCGGGCGTCATCAGGCTGTCCTCGTGCTCAATGGAGATCGGCCCATCGTAGCCCACCAGGCGCAGGTTGCTCATCATGTCCTTCCAGACGCTGGCGTCATGGCCGTAGCCAACGGAACGGAAGACCCAGCTGCGGTGGATTTCATCGCCGTAATGCTTGGTATCCAGCACGCCGTGGGTCTTGGTGTTGATCTCATCGATCTTGGTATCCTTGGCGTGGAAGTAGTAGATGGCGTCGCCCAGGTAGCGGATGGCGTACACCGGATCGATGCCCTGCCAGAACAGGTGGCTGGGATCGAAGTTCGCGCCGAGGATGGGGCCAACGGCATTGCGGATTTTCATCATGGTTTCGGGGTTATAGACGCAGAAACCCGGATGCATTTCGAAGGCGATTTTCCTGATGCCATGTTCCTGGGCAAAGGCCGCGGTCTTCTTCCAGTAGGGAATCAGCACCTCGTCCCACTGATACTTAAGGATCTCGGTGAAATCGTCCGGCCAGGGGCAGGTGACCCAGTTGGGCGTTTTGTCGCCGGGCGCGCCGCCGGGACAGCCGGAGAAGGTGACGATGGTCTCCACGCCCATCTTCTCGGCCAGCAGCACAGTCTGAACGAAATCATCGTGGAACTTCGCGGCGACCGCCGGATCCGGATGCACGGCGTTGCCATGCGTGGAGAAGGCGGCGATTTCGAGACGGTACTTTTCGAGTATGGCCTTCATTTCGTCGATTTTCTCGGGATGGGCCAGCAGGTCGCGGGGTTTGCAATGGGCATCGCCCGGGAAACCGCCGGTGCCGATTTCAACGGCCTGCACGCCGCGCTCGGACAGATACCTGCAGGCTTCCTCAAACGGGCGGTCGGCCAGCAGAACGGCAAAGACACTCAGCTTCATGACAGCAATCCTCCTCTGAACGGATTTATATGACCCTGTTCATTATAATGGATCGCGCGGAAAAAAGCAATCAGAAATCGACCGGCCGGCGTCAGCTCTGCTTAATCCTCGCCCGGCTGACCGACAGGAGCCTGATCAGCATGTCGTTTATGGCCGCGCTTTCCCGGAGGCCGATGCCTTCCAGGGTGACCCGCAGGCTGCCTTTGACCAACTCATAGCGCTCATCCAGCTTTTTGCGGCCCTGCTCCGTGATCGACACGCGGTTGGCGCGCCGATCTGCCAGATCATGTACCTTGACGATCATGCCTTTTTTCTCCAGCGCCTTGAGCAGATTCGACACCCCGCCCGGCCCGATGCACAGCGCGCGGCAGATCTCGTTCGATGTTACGCCTTTGCCGCAGTCTGCCAGAAACTTCAGCACGCCGAATTCGCCCTGTGAAATGGAGATGAGCATGCGCTCCATCTGACCGCTCATGAGCTGCGTCACCGTCTCGATCATGCGGTCCGCTTCCGTGGACAGGTCTTCTTTCATCGTCATTTCATTCACCCCATAATCTAGTATAGCATACGTCATCTTTCAGTGCAAGTGAAAACAACCGGTTTTATAAAATTTCATACCGTTTAATTCTCAGCAATTGATGCATGTTCACAAGCCATCGAATATGCCTTTTTGATGAATGTTCGGGTTTTTCAACGATTCGCGCTGCTCCCACGGTGAAACTGCCACAAGAAATGCGTTATAATTGAAGATCAGACAGACATTTTACATGAAAATGCTTTAATTGTGTCGAATGATAAAGGTATGATATAGTTATTCCGGGACGCGAATGAGCCCGGTCAAAACAGGAGGGATTTACCTATGAAGAAACTGGTCAGCATCATCATGACGATCGCTCTGTTGGCATGCCTCTTCGCTGCTCCCGCCATGGCGGACGACGCAACTGCGGTTAAGGTCGGTTTCATCTTCCTGCATGATGAAAACTCTACCTATGACCTGAACTTCATCAATGCCGCCAAGGAAGCCTGCGAGGCTCAGGGCGTTGAGTACATGATGAAGACCGGCATCCCTGAGGGCCAGGAATGCTACGAAACCGCCATGGACCTGGTGGACGCCGGCTGCAACATCATCTTCGCCGACAGCTTCGGCCATGAGCCCTACATGATCCAGGCCGCCAAGGAATGCCCGGACGTCGAGTTCTGCCATGCCACCGGCACCCGCGCCCACACCGAGAACCTGGACAACTACCACAACGCCTTCGCGGCCATCTATGAAGGCCGTTACCTGGGCGGCATCGCCGCCGGCCTCAAGCTGAACCAGCTGATCGAGGAAGGCAAGATCACGGCGGATCAGGCCAAGCTGGGCTACATCGGCGCCTTCACCTACGCCGAGGTTATGTCCGGTTACACCTCCTTCTTCCTGGGCGCCCGCTCCGTGTGCCCCACCGCCACCATGGAAGTGACCTTCTCCGGCTCCTGGTATGATCCCACCGCCGAGCAGGAAGGCGCCGTGAAGCTGATCAACAACGGCTGCGTGGTCATCTCCGAGCACGCCGACTCCATGGGCGCTCCCTCTGAGTGCGAAGCCCACAACGTGCCCTTCGTATTCTACAACGGCTCCGCCGCCGACGCCTGCCCCAACACCTATATCGTGGCTTCCCGCATCAACTGGGCTCCCTACATGGAGCACATGATCGAGTGCGTGAAGAATGGCGAGGCCATCGAAGTCGACTGGACCGGCACCATCTCCTCCGAGTCCGTTCTGCTGACCGAGCTGAATGAGAACGCCGCAGCCCCCGGCACCGCCGAGGCCATCGAGGCCGCCAAGGCCGCCATGGTGGCGGGCGAGCTGAAGGTGTTCGACACCGCCGCCTTCACCGTGAACGGCGAGAAGCTGGAGAGCTACCTGGCTGACGTCGACACCGACGAAGCCTATACCGGCGACACCGAAGTCATCGCGGACGGCTTCTTCCATGAGTCCGAGTTCCGTTCCGCGCCTTACTTCGACCTGCGCATCGACGGCATCACCCTGCTGGACGAGGCGTACTGATCGATCCAATTCCACTGCGGAAGGCCCCTTTACCGGGGCCTTCTGCATTACTGCGAAGGGCAGCGCGGAGGCGCATGCCGCCACGCTGCCCTTCGCAGTAATATGCTTTTTCCCAAGCTCTACTCAGGAAAGGGTGAAGCACTTGGACAACAAGCCCGCCGCTGTGGAAATGCGGAACATCACCAAGCGATTCGGTTCAGTGCTGGCCAACGACAGGGTGAACCTCACCATTCGCCGGGGCGAGATCCTTGCCCTGCTGGGCGAGAACGGCTCCGGCAAGACCACGCTCATGAACATGCTCTCCGGCATCTACTATCCGGATGAGGGCGAGATCCTCATCGACGGCAGGCCCGCCGTCATCCGCTCGCCCCGGGACGCCTTTGACCTGGGCATCGGCATGATCCACCAGCACTTCAAGCTGGTCGACGTGCTCACGGCTGCGGAGAACATCGTGCTGGGCATGCCCGGCCGGCTGGACCTCAGGAAGGCCACCGAGAAGATCCGCGCCATCTGCGACGCCTATGGTTTCGACGTAAATCCGAAGCAGAAGATATACGACATGTCCGTCTCCCAGAAACAGACGGTGGAGATCGTCAAGGTGCTCTACCGCGGCGCGGATATCCTCATTCTGGACGAGCCCACCGCCGTGCTCACGCCCCAGGAGACCGACAAGCTCTTCGCGGTGCTGCGCAGCATGCGGGACGACGGCAAGGCCATCGTCATCATCACCCACAAGATGAACGAGGTGGAAAGCCTCTCAGACCGGGTGGCCGTGCTGCGGCAGGGCGCATATGTCGGAGAAGTGATGACGGCAGAAACCACCGCCCAGGACATGACGAACATGATGGTGGGCCACGCCGTGACCCTGAATATCAACCGCCCGGAGCCGGTAAATCCCCACCCCCGCCTCGAGGTGAAGGGACTTACCGTGCGCAACGAGGACGGCATCCTCAAGCTGGACGACGTGTCCTTCATCGCCAATTCCGGCGAGATTCTGGGCATTGCCGGCATCTCAGGCAGCGGCCAGAAAGAGCTCCTTGAATCCATCGCCGGGCTGCAGTCCACGGAAAAGGGCAGCATCTCCTACATCCAGGACGACGGCACCCGCGAGGAACTGCTTGGCAAGGATCCGCTGTCCATCCAGGACATGGGCGTGGCCCTGTCCTTCGTGCCGGAGGATCGTCTGGGCATGGGGCTGGTGGGCAGCATGAACCTGGCCGACAACATGATGCTGCGCTCCTTCCGGGCCGGACATTCCATCTTTACCGACCGCAAGAGCCCCTACAAGGTGGCCGAACACGTGGTGCGCGACCTGAGCGTGAACACGCCCTCGATCGGCACGCCGGTGCGCCGCCTCTCCGGCGGAAATGTGCAGAAAGTGCTTGTCGGCCGCGAGATCACCACGGCGCCCTCCGTGCTGCTGACCGCCTACGCGGTGCGCGGCCTGGATATTAACTCCTCCTACACCATTTATGACCTGATCAACCGCCAGAAGGAAGCCGGCGTGGCCGTTGTCTACGTGGGCGAAGACCTGGACGTGCTTGTCGAGCTGGCAGACCGCATCCTGGTGCTGTGCGGCGGCAAGGTCAGCGGCATCGTGGACGGCCGCAGGACCGACAAACGGGAACTGGGCCTGATGATGACCCGCATCGGAGGTGCTGACAATGGCTAAGCGCAATCAGGAACCGCTGGTTCACATCACCAAGCGCGGCACGCTGCCCTGGTTTGTCAGCTGGGGCATCCGGGCCTGCACCATCGTGCTGGCCATGGTGTTCTGCGGTATCATCACCATTCTGGTCACCGGCGAGAACCCGATGAACATCTACGCGACCATCTTCAACGGCTCCTTCGGTACGCCCCGCCGCGTGTGGGTGCTGCTGCAGAATATCGCCATCCTGCTGTGCGTCTCCCTGGCCGTGACGCCCGCCTTCCGCATGCGTTTCTGGAACATAGGCGGTGAAGGGCAGATGCTGGCGGGCTGCCTGGCCTCCGCGGCGTGTATGATCTGTCTGCGGAACATCATGCCCAACTGGGCGGTCATCACCTGCATGGTGGTTTCCAGTCTTTTGGCCGGCGCGGTATGGGGCGGCATTCCCGCCCTGTTCAAGGCGAAATGGAACACCAATGAGACACTGTTCACCCTGATGATGAACTACATCGCCACACAGCTGGTGGCCTACTTCATCATCATCTGGGAAGTGCCCAAAGGTTCCGGCGCCATCGGCATCATCAATCAGTCCAGTCAGATCGGCTGGCTGCCGATGATCGGCAGCTACAAATACCTGCTGAACGTCATCATCGTCGCCGTACTGACCGTGCTCATGTACATCTACCTGAATTACTCCAAGCACGGCTATGAGATCAGTGTCGTGGGCGAAAGCGAGCGCACCGCCCGCTATGTGGGCATCAAGGTTGATCGGGTCATCATCCGCACAATGCTGCTCTCCGGCGCACTGTGCGGCCTGGCCGGCGTGCTGCTGGTGGGCGGCACGGATCACACCATGACCACCACCATCACCGGCGGCCGCGGCTTCACCGCCGTCATGGTCTCCTGGCTTGCCAAATTCAACCCCATCTGGATGATCCTCACCAGCTTCCTGCTGGTGTTCCTGCAGCGCGGCGCCGGCGAGATCTCCACACAGTTCGGCCTGAACCAGTCCTTCTCGGACATTCTTACCGGTATCATCCTGTTCTTCATCATCGGCTGCGAGTTCTTCATTACTTATAAGATCAACTTCCGCCATGTCGGCAGGAAGGGAGGCGTGCCGCATGTTTGACTGGATCTCCTTCATCCCCCGCGCGGTCATGCAGGGTGTTCCGCTGCTGTACGGCAGCACCGGTGAGACCCTCACGGAGAAATCAGGCAACCTGAACCTGGGCATTCCCGGAATCATGTACGTGGGAGCCATCTGCGGCGTCATCGGCGCTTTCTTCTATGAAACCGGTCTGGCCTCCCCCGAGGCTTTCAATCCCACGCTGGCCATCCTGTCTTCCCTCTCCGCCACGGTGCTGGGGTCGCTGCTGATGGGCCTCGTCTACTGCTTCCTCACCGTCACGCTCCGCGCCAACCAGAACGTGACCGGCCTTGCGCTGACCACCTTCGGCGTGGGTTTCGGCAACTTCTTCGGCGGCTCCCTCATCAAGCTGGCTGGTTCCGACATGCCTTACCTGGCCCTGTCAGCCACCAGCGGCGCCTTCCGGCGCTACCTGCCCATCGGCGACACCACCGGCTGGTTCGGCAAGATCTTCCTCTCTTACGGCTTTCTGGCCTATCTGGCGCTGTTCGTCGCGCTGGTCACCGCCATCGTGCTGCGCCGCACCAGGATCGGCCTGCACCTGCGCGCCGTGGGTGAGAATCCCATGACGGCCGACGCCGCAGGCATCAACGTGAGCCGATATAAGTACGCGGCCACCTGCCTGGGCAGCGTCATCGCCGGACTGGGCGGCCTGTATTACGTCATGGACTACGCCAGCGGCATCTGGTCCAACGGTTCCTTCGGTGACCGCGGCTGGCTATCCATCGCGCTGGTTATTTTCACCATCTGGCGGCCAAATGTGGGCATCATTGCCTCGGTGTTGTTCGGCGGGCTCTACATCCTGCACATGTACATCCCATCCGGCAACATGGCTGTAAAGGAACTCTACAAGATGATTCCCTACGTTGTCACCATCATCGTACTTGTCATTACCAGCATGCGCAACAAGCGCGAGAACCAGCCCCCGGCCCATCTGGGCGTGGCTTATTTCCGCGAAGAACGGTAAAAGATACAAAACGGCGGGTTTTCCGGAATGGAAAGCCCGCCGTTTTCATGCTTTCAGAATGCCCACGTCGCGCGCGGCCTGTCGCCACACACTCTCGGGAACAGGCCCGTTGCCTTTCCACAGGGCGTGCGCGCGCTCCACAAACGGGATGGCCTGTTCGCCGCCCTCGCGCAGCTGTTTTTCCATCATGATGGGCCACAGGCCTGCTTCTTCGTAGAAGCCGTCGTGCGAAAAGGTATCGATCACGGCTTCCACATCGTAAGGTATGCTGACCAACTCGGGCCGCCAGCTGCCGCCTTCCCCGTGCAGCAGCGCAAACTGAATGAGGCCGGGTTCGGTCGTCACACCCACGCTGCCCGTGTTGACCATGACGCCCCGCTCCAACGGGTACACGCCGGGCCGGTGGGTATGTGCGCACACCAGCAGACCCGCGTCCGCCTGGTCGAGATAAACCTGCGCGCGTTCCGGCTGCGCTTCCATCCAGCCGCGCAGATCGTCCGGCGTTCCATGGCAACACAGCACGGCGGGCAGGCCGTCGAAGGCGTCCCGGCGTGTTACAGGCATGGAAGAGAAGAAATCAAGGTCCTCGCCGGTGAGCCGCCGGTAGGTGTACAGCAGCGAACCGCCGCCCGTTCCCGGCTGCCAGCTGCCCTTCCCTGCCCGGTGATCGAGCAGGTACTGCTCGCGGTTGCCGCGCACAAAACGGCAGTCAAACCGATCCATGCAGCGCCGAATGAGCGTCATGGTCTTCTGCGGGCAGGCGCAGTCGCTCACATAGTCGCCCATGAAGAGGATCACCTGTGCGCCGACCTTTTCCACCGCCTGCAGGCAGCGTTCAAACGCGATGTAGTTTGAATGGATGTCGCCCAGGGCGGCCACCGTCACGCCGCTCACAGCCGCAGCCTCTCGAGCCTGTTCAGGCCCAGCGAGTCGAGGAGAGCCGCGGCCTCATCCCATTCCGCCCGCTCATCGAAGCGGCTGGGCGCATGCGCGTCCACGCCGAGCACACAGTCGACGCCCACTTCTGCGGCCACCTCCCAGAACGCACGGCACGGATAGCGCAGCATGCCTTCCGCGGAATTCCGGCAGTTGATAAGGCCCAGCAGGTTGTACTCCATCGGGATGCCCAGGGCTTTTGCGGCCCGGCACAGCTCCAGACTGGCCGCGCGGCAGTGCCCGTCGAAGCCCACATAGGAACGCAGGAACAGATCCGGATGCGCAAAGCAGGCGAACAGGCCGGTTTCCAGGCCTTCGACGCACATTTTCACATACCGCCAAAGCTGTGCCGGCTCGACGCAGCGGCCAAAGTACAGGCCGCCATTGTCCGTCGTGTCAAAATGATTGCCCAGGATGAGGTACTCCAGGCCATACCGTTCCTTCGTCTCCGCCAGCCAGCCCATGTAGGCGGGATAGTTTTCGCACTCCCAGCCCAGGTGAATCTCCAGTCGGCCGGCGTAATCCCGCTTCACGGCGTTCACCGCGTCCACATAGCCGGGCAGGTCGCCCAGCTCCATGTGGAAGGTGGATACGAAGCCGTTCTCATACGGCCAGGCACAGTGATCGGTGAAACCAAGAACGGAAAAACCGTTCTCCAGCGCCTTGTCGCAGTACTCCTGTTCGGTGCCCACAGCGTGCTTGCAGCGCGGGGTGTGGGTGTGGTAGTTCGCCTTTGTGCTCATGGTGATGTATGCCTTTCCTTCATTGCATTCTGCAGGCTGGCTTGCCCGTGCCGTTTTCAGGCAAAAGCCCGGATCGCCGCGCGTTTTCCAATGCCTCATTATACCATATCCGGCAAAAAAAGCAACCGCTCAAATGCCCGGAGGCAGCCTGTGTAGCGGAGCAATTTCCTCTCGCGCCACAAAAAACAGGCCCGTGGGCCTGTTTTTATCACTTTTCCCCCGCTGTTCACGCCTGCTTTTCCGCCAGCAGCTTTCTCGCGCTGGAGATGCGCACGCAGATGGTAAAGATGTCCATGGCGGTCGTCAGATCCGCCAGGCTGGGATACGTGGGGGCGATGCGGATGTTGGAATCGTTGGGGTCCTTGCCATAGGGCCAGGTGGCGCCCGCCGGGGTCATCACCACGCCCGCCTTCTTAGCCAGCGCCACGATATCCTTTGCGCAGCCCGGCAGGGAATCGAACATGATAAAGTAGCCGCCCAGGGGACACGTCCAAGTGCCCACCTGCAGTTCACCCAGATCCCGCTCGAAGATGCCCTCGACCGCCTCGAATTTCGGGCGGATGATGTCGGCATGCCTGCGCATGTGCTCTACCATGCCGTGAATATCCTTGAAGAAACGCACGTGGCGCAGCTGGTTCACCTTGTCATGGCCAATGGTCTGGTGACGCAGGTAAGTGAGGAAATCCTCCATATTGTTGGGGCTGGTCGCCAGCGCGGCGATGCCGCTGCCGGGGAAGGTTATCTTGGAAGTGGAGGCAAACTTATACACCATATCCGGATTTCCCGCGCGCTTGCACTCAGCCAGGATCTCGATCAGGTAGTCCTGCCGATGGTCGTAAAGGTGGTGCATGCCGTAGGCATTGTCCCAGAAGATGCGGAAATCCGGGGCCGCGGGCTCCAGGCGGGCGAAGCGGCGTACGGTTTCATCCGAATAGGATATGCCCTGGGGATTGGAGTATTTGGGAACGCACCAAATGCCCTTGATGGTGCTGTCCTCGCGCACAAGGCGCTCGACGATATCCATGTCCGGGCCGGTCGGCGTCATGGGAACAGGGATCATCTCGATGCCAAAGTACTCGGTGATGGCGAAGTGCCTGTCATATCCCGGCACCGGGCACAGGAATTTGACGCCGGGCTGGCGGCACCACGGCGTGTTGCCCATCACGCCGTGCGTCCACGCGCGGCTGAGCGTATCGAACATCACGTTCAGTGAGGAGTTGCCGTATATGATGATATCCTTGGGGTTGTTTTCCATCATATCGCCCAGCAGCACGCGCGCCTCCTCGATGCCGGTCAGCTGGCCGTAATTGCGGCAGTCTGTGCCGTCCTCGCAGGTGAGGTCAGAGGCGGAATCCAGAACGTCCATCATGCCCATGGAGAGGTCCAGCTGCTCCTGGCAGGGTTTGCCGCGGCTCATGTCCAGGTGCATGCCCAGCGCCTGCACCTTTTTGTATTGCGTCTTCAGCATTTCCAGCTCGGCCGAAAGCTCCCCCGCTGTCATTTCGGAATAAGGCTTCATGATCTTTCCATTCTCCTTCCGCAGGGGCGAGTGCCTGTGCGCCCCTCAATCCCGGGAAACGCTGCACTTTGCGCCTGCATTTCATAATATGCATATGGACGTTTGAAATCCTGCATTTTGGCATGTCACCGCATTCTCCTGCAGCAGTACTATAAAAGTACCATAACATGCCCGAAATTGCAAGGACTTTTTATGGTTTTTCTGAAAAATGTATGTTTATACCATATGATTCAGGTGCCTTTCTCCGGCTTGTACATGCAGGAATTCGTTCTTTCGCTTGCATCTACGAAAAAGCCCGCCGGATAACCGGCGGGCTTCATGGAATGGCCGCAGCTGCCTGTCCGGCTTCGCGGCGTCAGGACGCTGCCTGTTACAGTTTAGAGTAGCCGAAGCTGTTCACCAGCGCGTCGAGGCGAACGCCGGCCCTGCACCAGGGGCAGTCCACCGCGTCGTGGGTCTGATAGCCCGGCAGGTCGTTGGGGTTGAAGAGGCTGCGCACCGGCTGGCCGACCACCTCATCCACCGTGGCGAAAATGGAAGCGATGCCGACGGTTCTGCCGCCGTAATAGGCGATCGTCTGCACGGCGGCCTTGGCCGTATACCCCGTGGAGACGGACGCCATCAGGATTAGCACGTTCTTGTCGGCGATCATCGGCGCGGTATTCTCGCGGAAGATCAGCTGGCTGCCCACGGTGCGCTCCGGGGTGAGGACGTACATCTCCCGGTTCTGGTTGATGTTCATCAGGCCGGATTTGGTCATCTCACTCGCCATGCAGGCGGCGATAATCTCCGTGCCGTCCAAGCAGAGGATGGTATCGATCACGGCGGAAACCTTGTACTCGCGAACAAGCTCCTGCGCCACCTTGCGCGCCTCGGACAGGCAGAATTTCTGTTCCGTCACGTCGATATAGTAGTTGATGTGGCTGTGACCGGTCGCAAAGTGGCCCTTGCTGACCTTCAGGTAGATGTCTTCCTTGGATGTCGCGTGCCTGATCAGTTCCATGCTCATTCTGTTACCCCCTTCGGCAATGCCTCGTCGTTGCTGTTACTGCACCATGCCGCCGGTCTCTGCACAATGGGAAGCGATAGGCCTCCGGCGCTCACTTGACGCCGCCGCCAAACGCATCCTGTTTTACATTGGGGCTGGAGCGCTTGCCGATTTCCGGGAAGCGCCGTTCGATCGCCGCCAGGGAAATCTCCACATCCTCCTCTGCCTCGTCCGGATGGAAGCATCCCACCGTAACCATGTCGCACGGGCGGATGGTGTTCCAAACGAAATTCAGCCCCACATAGGGCGATACACGTCCTGCCGCCATTGGCTTGATGGTCATCACTGGCTTCTTCGCGTTGTTGATGATGGAGGCGATGGTCTCCACTTCGATCTGCATCAGGAAGCCCATGCAGTTGTATATCTGAATATAGGTTTCCACATCATAGCCGTTCTCGTCGGAATAGAGAATCAATTCCGGCATGTGCGCCGACAGCCCGGGAATCATGCCCGCCTGGCGGATCATGTCGGTGTAGTCGCCCAGTCGGACGATCTGGTGTTTGTTCTTGTTGACCAGCTGCTCGGCGCAGCTGTGATGCAGGAAGCAGAACGTCGCCCCCGCATCCTTGCTGCGGCGAACGGTGGCGCGGGCTTCGCGGCGGGCCGCTTCGTTGTCGTCCACGTTCAGGATGGGCGTGTCGATGACGATCATCTTTTTGCCGGTTTTGTCCTCGGCGCCTTTAACGGCGTCGCGCATCACCTTTTCCTGCTGCATCATGCCCATGATGGTGTCCACGCCGTGGTTCAGGAAGGTTTCAAGCAGTGGCACGCAGCTTTCGCCGTCGTGATAGCGGTGCTTGATCTGGCGATCCGCCGCGGGCGACGTATGGCTCCAGCCCAGGATCCAGTTGGTTCCGATGATCATGCGGGAAAGGGATAATCCCGCGACGGTTGTGCGCGGGAAAGCTGTGTACTCCATCGTTCTGCCTCCTGTTCTCGTTCGCTGTTGGTCGGAATGACTTCGCTGTCAAGCGTCCCCGCGCTGGTTGTCCAGCCGGCGGTTGCGGAAATACACGGCCAGATTGAGCAGAACCATGATCAGGTTCAGCACGTATACCGCCAGCACATAGTTGACCTGCCCGCCCACGAATTTCGCGGCGATGCCTGCCGCGTAGCCCACCGTGATCAGCAGGATGAACGGCAGGCTGGTTCCCTTCGTGGTTCGGGAACGATAAGCCTTCATCAGGTTGACAGGCCAGGACAGCCCAAAGCATACCAGCATCGTAAATTCCAGTATTGTCGCCATGCTGCAGTTTCTCCCCTCTGTGCGCGCTGCCGGCGTTTTCTTTTCTTAATTATACGTGTAACCCGGAGAAAAATCAACCCCGCGGCGTGATTCGTTTTCATCCGTGATATTTTTCACCGCGGCAATTGTTTTTTCCATCGCCATGCCTTATAATGCAGGCAGGGGCGGCACGGACTGCCTCCGCATCAGAATTGCCGGCCACATCGCGGGCAACAAAGGAGACGAAACGCATGTTGACAGACAGGAGCATGGAGCAAACCGTCAAAAAACTCACCCGCTTCACGAATACGCTCATGAAGCGCCTGTTTATCCCGGTTGGGCAGGCTGAGCAGCTCGGCTATTTCGGCACGCGCGAGCCGCTTCACAGCATCCCTGACGTTGGCCTTTTCAGCGCGACACCCGAACACTGGGGCGGCGAAGGCCTGTACGGCTGGTTCCTTATGCGCTTTGCCGTGCCAAAGGAGCTGGACGGACGGGCGCTCTTCCTGTATCCTCACACCGGCTTTTATGAGGCCACGCTGTGGGTAAACGGAAAAATCCATTCAAATTACGCCGCGAAAATCGTCGAAGGCTCGCACGGAAACCACTGGTGTAACCGCATCACGCCCGCCGCGAAAGCCGGTGAGACGTTTGATTTCGCGCTGGAGTGCTATGCCTTCCACGATGTGCCCGGCACACAGCCGCTGGAAAGCGAGCGCTGGACGGACTATACTTATTCCGTCGCTCCCACGGACATCTGCGTGCGCGACGACATGGTCATGGATTTCCTGTTCGACCTCAAAACGCTGCTCTCCCTGCGCAAAACCCTGCCCGTCGGATCCTTCCGCCGCGCGTCCATCGAAAACGCGCTCTACGAGGCGCACCTGCGGCTGTTCTACGACCCCGACGCCTGCACGGAAGCTGAATTCAAAGAGGGCCTGCGCGCCGCCGCGCCCATTCTCAAGGAGCAGCTCTGCCAGAAAAACGGTTCGTCCGCGCCGTACATCGGCCTCATCGGCCACAGCCACATGGACACCGCCTGGCTCTGGCCCCTCACCGAGACGGAAAAGAAGTGCGCCCGGACCTATGCGAACAGCCTCAATCTGATGGACGAATACCCCGAATACATCTTCGTCCAATCCTCCGCCTATCATTCCGAAATGCTCAGGCGTCACTATCCGGAGCTGTTCGAACGCATCCGGAAAGCCGTGGCCGCCGGGCGCTATGAACCCAACGGCGGCGTATGGGTGGAGTGCGACTGCAACCTCACCGGCGGCGAGTACATGGTGCGCCAATTCCTCTGGGGACAGCGCTTCACGCGGAAATACTTCGGCTATACCGCCGATTGCTTCTGGCTTCCGGATACCTTCGGCTACTCCTACGCCATTCCCCAGATCATGAAGGGCTGCGGCGTGAAGTATTTCCTCACCACCAAAATCGCCTGGAACGACACCAATCCTTTCCCGCTCACCTCGTTCGTGTGGCAGGGACTGGATGGTACCGGCGTGTTCACCCACTTCAACCGCACGCACATCGGCCCCAGTCCGGAGGCCTACGCCGAGCTGACCAGCGACGCCGACATGAAGGAAAAGCGCGTCTCCCCCATGCGCCTGTTTTCCTTCGGCAAAGGCGACGGGGGCGGCGGCCCGGAGTTTGAGATGCTCGAGAGTGCGCGCCGTCTGTCCGACCTGGAGGGCACGGCCCGGAGCGGCTACACCACCGTGTCCGCTTTCATGAAGGAGCTGGAAGCCTCCAGCGTTAATCCCAGCACGTATGCGGGCGAACTGTACCTCGAACTGCACCGCGGCACGCTCACCAACCAGCACGAGATCAAGCACAACAACCGATTCTGTGAGATTGCGCTGCACAATCTGGAATACGCGCTGGTTCAAAAGGCGGTGCGCGAAGGTGCTCCGGCCGATGAATCGCCTGTCGCTCCGCTGATGGAAACGCTGCTCGTACACCAGTTCCACGACATCCTGCCCGGCACCAGCATCCATACCGTTCATGAGGAAACCCGACGGAGCGTGGGCGGCGCCATCGCGCAGGCTGATTCCCTGACGCGCGAGGCGCTCGCTGCCGGCAGCGGCGCGGCGCTGCACAGCGCGCTCTCCTTCGATCGCAGCGACACGGTCTACCTCCCCGGCGCGCATCCCGGCGTCGCCGGTGCGAAGGCGCAGATTTTCGAGACCATGGACGGCAAAACGGCGACAGCCGTCAGCGGCCTGACCATTCCCGCGTTTGGCAGCGTACTCGTCGCGGAGGCTGACCCGCAGGCTGAGCCTTCCTCCTTCATTCTCGACGGCAGCCGCCTCATTACCCCATTCGCCGAAATAGTCTTCGACGAATGCGGCCGCATGGCGTCCTTCGTGGATCGGCGCACGGGCCGCGAGCTGGTCCATGGGCTCCCGTTCAACACTTTCCTCATGGCCGAGGACGTGCCCGCCTCCTGGGATAACTGGGATGTGGACGCCGACCTGGAGGACAAGTTCGCCCCAGCGGGCCGGCTGATCTCGCGCCAGGTCGTCTCGGACGGTCCTGTCGAGCTTCGCATCCGCTGCCGCTGGCAGCTGACGGAGAAGAGCTCGATCACACAGGACATCGTGTTCGACGCTGCTTCCCCGCTGGTCACTTTTGAGACCATCATGGACTGGCAGGATGATCACCGCTTCCTCAAGGCCGCGTTCGATACTGCGCTGATCTGCGACGGCGTGCGCAGCGAGATCCAGTTCGGCCACATCCGCCGCTCCAACCACCGCGCGACGCCCGTCGACAAGGCCCGTTTTGAAACCTGCAACCACAAGTACTCCGACCTGTCGGAGGCAAATTTCGGCATCGCGCTGCTCAACGACAGCAAGTACGGCCTGTCCGTGAACGAAGGCAGCATGCGGCTGAGTCTCCACAAGGGCGGCTGTCTGCCGGACGACCGGGGCGACAAGGGCATTCACGCCTGCCGCTACGCCATCCTGCCGCACATGGGCGGCTTCGGCGCGGAGACGGTTGTGCATCCCGCCTATGCCTTCAACTACCGACCCGTCGCAGCAGCGGACAGCGCGGCGTCCGAATCGCTGTGCCGCGTGGATGACGCGAACGTCATCATCGAAACGGTAAAGCCCTGCGAAGATACCCAGCGCGCTTACATTCTGCGCCTGTATGAGGCCGTGGGCGGCTGCAGCCGCGCTCACCTGAGCTTCTCGCACGAGGTGAAAGCGCTGTACGAGTGCAGCATGCTCGAGGAAGAGCAGACGAAGCTGGATCCCAGCCAGCCCCTTGTCTTCACGCCCTTCAGGATCAGGACGGTCAAAGTGGTCTACTGACCCGGCTTCCGCGTGAGCGGCGCTTCCCGTCAAAAAACCGCTGCGCTCTTTCCTCGGCCCGGCCAATCGGGACGCGGAAAGAGCGCAGCGGTTTTTTCACACAGGCTAACGCCAAAAGTGTCAATCCAGTAACTTGCCGCGCAGCCGGCGCAGTGCGTAGCAGAGCGGCAGGCCCAGCGCATAGCACACCGCCAGCTCGCCCAAAGCCACGGTGAGCGCGGTGCTCAGCAGGACGCCCATGAGCACCGGCGATCCCGGCGCGCGCACATAGGCGAAATACACCACGGGGCCCACGATCAGTCCGTTGAAGAGCACTGCGGAGAATGCCGCCAGAAAAGGCATCCTGCGCCACTTATAGGCGAAGATCGCCGCCAGCAGGGTGGCTATGGAGCCCAGCACCACGTCGAACCACACGCCCCCGCCCAGCAGGTTGGCCAGGAAGCAGCCCACGAACAGGCCGGGCACGGCATCCACCGTGAGCACCGGCAGCAGCATCAGCGCCTCGGCGATGCGGAACTGGATCGCGCCGAAGCTGATAGGCTGGAATATAAGCGTCAGCGCCACGTACATGGCGGCGATCATGCCGGAACGCACCATGGCGCGCATGGACGAACGGCCGGCAGCCGGCGAAAATGGTCTCATTTCATCACCCCTTATAGTGACGGTACTTTTCAACGGCATCCAGCACGGCCGCCATGTTCTCCAGCGGAACCTCGTAGTTCAGCTCCACATTCAGGCCGAGTCCGCCCTGCGGGAGATACAGGCTTTCCACGCACTGCGCCACATGGTCGAACAGCTGCGAACGGGTTGCAAAGGGGAAGAACTGCCGGTCCAGGTCGAGGTTAATGGGAATGATCCGCTCCCGGCGGCACACGCGCACCAGGTTGTCCAAGCCGTTCGCGCGGTACTGCGGGTTGATGATGTCCACGCCGCAGTCCATGAGATCCGGCATGATTTCCCAGATGCAGCCGTCCGTATGCATATAAATCAATTGGGAGGGTTTATACGCCTTGATGAGGCCGTACAGCTTGCGGAAGCAGGGCTTGAGGTATTTCCGCCAGCGTTCCGCGCCGATGGCGAGGCCGGTCTGCGTCCCCAGGTCGTCGCCGAAATAAACCAATTCGCCCATGCGCGGCAGGATGGCCGCGACCTGGTAGAGATTGTATTCGAGCACTTTGTCGATGAGGGTCCGGATCGTCTCCCCCTCCTCGGCAAACCAGATCATGGCGTTTTCAAAGCCGCTCAGGTCCAGCAGCCTGAGATACATGAAGCCGTGGGGCAGCCGCCCGTCCCGGCAGTCCGGAATCTTCAGGCTAAAGACATCGTCCTCTGAGCGGATGGGGTGCTTCACCACGATGGCTTCGTTGCCGGCGTGTTCGTTATGCCACTCACAGTTCCACTCGTCGATGTATACGCCCTTGCGGTAGCTGGCCGGGAGACTGTCCTCAATATGATCGAGGTCCTTCTTTAAGCCGTTGAAAAACTGGGGGTACTGATCCACGAGCCTCTGCAGCTCGCTGCCGTATTTCATCCACGCGGCGGGCAGCATGCCGACGGAAACGGGAATGCTGTCGGGTGATTCCATGCGGATTGCCTGAATCAAGCTTGACATATGCTTCCTCCCGTTCACCGTGCATTCGCGTCAGCCGTCTGTTCCACCCTGAAATCGCATTTCTCGATCGGGTGCTCCGCGTGGTCGGCCAGCCACACGCGGAAGTCGCCCGGCTCCACACTCCAGTGGAACTGCCGGTCGAGCGTGCGCATCGCCCTGGGCGAAATGGTCAGGGAAACGCGTTTGGTCTCTCCGGGAAGAAGGTCTACCTTGCAGAAGGCGGCCAGCGTCTTCATGGGCTTGACCGTGGAACTGAACATATCCCGCAGGTAGAGCTGCGGCACCGCCGTGCCGGGCCGCTTGCCGGTGTTGCTCACATTGAAGGTGGCCGTCACCGAATCGCCGGGAGCGATGGTCTGCGCCGATAGCGTCAGGCCGCCGTAAGCAAACTCCGTATAACCCAGGCCGTAGCCGAAGGGATAGAGCGGCAGCCAGTCCATCTCCACATAGCGCTTCCCTCCGCCGGGTCGACGGCTGTAATGGCAGGGAATCTGTCCCACATGCTTCGGAAAACTGATGGGCAGCCGGCCGGAGGGGCTGCAGTCGCCGAACAGGATTTCGGCCACGGCGGGTCCTCCCTCTTCGCCGGGGAACCAGGCCTCCAGGATGGCTGGTATGTTCTCCTGTTCCCATACGATGGAGGCGGGGCGCCCTGTCTGCAGCACCAGCACCACCGGCGTGCCCGTGGCAGCCACAGCCCTGACGAATTCCGGCTGGCGGCCAGGCAGATCCAGGTTGACGCGCTCGAAGTTCTCACCGCTGGTCTCAAGGCTGTCGCCGACGAACACGAGGGCCACCTCGGCCTGCTTCGCCAGCTCCACGGCGCGGGTGAAATCCTCGCGCTCACGGTTGTAGCCGAACACGACGCGGGCGCCGCGGCGGTCGTTGGTAAAATCTATG
The DNA here is from genome assembly GCA_001603025.1 of Clostridiales bacterium Firm_10. Classification (GTDB taxonomy): domain Bacteria; phylum Bacillota; class Clostridia; order Christensenellales; family Aristaeellaceae; genus Firm-10. The sequence goes on from LVAP01000023.1 coordinate 24,401, forward strand.
CGCAGGTCGTAGGAGCGACCCTGCTCGAAGGAGAACGGCACCGTCCGGTTGGCATCCTTCTTTTCACCCCAGCCGTCCAGGATCAGCTCGCCGTCCACATAAAGGCGCATGCTGTCCTGCGTGCTGAAGCCGATCCAGCCCTGCAGGCTCTGCTGCGGAACAAGCTTTCCCGTCCAGCGCACGCTGAAGCAGTAAGCATCCAGGTCGCCGTGGGGCTTCGACATGATCCAGTTGAAGTTGATCGTGCGGTCAGTCCGCGTCATCACCGGCTCGCCTTCAAAAGCGCGGCCGTTGTAATATCGACCGGTGAGGCCCGGCATTCCCTCCTCATCCCTCAGCTCATCGGAAGAGAACGGGACAGCGGCGTCTCCCAGGAAATGGCAGCCTCCAGCGTACAGCACCTTGGTGTCCGGCGAGACGATCCGCCTGATGCCTTCCAGGATGGATATACCGCCCTTTCCTGAAGGCGTGTAATCGCCCAGCATCGCGCTGCCCGCGCCCGGGCCCAGCACGGCAATCGTCTTCATATCTTTCCGCAGGGGAAGCAGGCCGTTCTCGTTTTTCAGCAGCACGACGCTCTGCCTGGCAATTTCCCGCGCCAGCGCCCGATGCTCCGCCGAGTGGACGTATACGGCCCGCCGGGTCACGTCCACATAGGGCCGCTCGAACAGGCCCAGCATGAATTTCACCTTCAGCACGCGCCCGCACGCCCGGCGGATCGTCTCCGCAGACAAGCGGCCGGATTCCACCAGCTCTTTCAGGCCGGCCTGCCACTCTTCATGGGGAAAGTCGTATAGCTGCAGGTCAACGCCCGCCTCAAGGCTCATAGCCATGGCTTCCTGGCGGGTATCGGCCACGTAATGGTTGTCATAAAGCCGGGCGCAGGCAGTCAGATCCGTGCGAACAAAGCCCCGCATGCCCCACTGATCCCGCAGCACCTCGGTGAGCAGCTCATGATCCGCGGCGACGGGCACGCCGTCGATGGCGTTATAGGAGCACATCACATCCACCGCGCCGGCGTCCGCAAAGGCGGCTTCAAACACCGGCAGCGCATCGGAAAAGACCTCGTGCCGCCCCATGGCGCAGGGCGCGCAGTTCAGCCCGCCCACAGGAGCGCCGTAGCCCGCGTAGTGTTTGGGTTCTGAAGCGACACTGTCCGGCGCGGCCAGGCAGTCGCCCTGCATGCCTTTCACCACTTCGCGCGCAAACTCTGCGCCGAGGTGCGTGTCCTCGCCATAGGTCTCCTCGGTCCGGCCATAGCGCGGGTCGCGGATCAGGTCCATCACGGGGCTGTAAGTCTCGTGGATGCCCATCGCACGGGCCTCCGTGCCGATCGCCCGCCCCATTCGGCGGCCAAGCGCGGGATTGTAGGTGGCGGCCAGGCCGATCTGCTGCGGGAAGGCCGTGGCCGTGCGGTGGCAAAGCCCGTGGAGCGCTTCCTCGCTGAAGAGGAAGGGAATGCCCAGCCGCGTCTTTTCCACGGCATAGGCCTGAACCATGTTGACCTGCTCAGGCGTCATGCCGCGCATCTGGATACTGCCCACGCTGTTGCCGCGCAGCAGGCTGTCCAGCTTCTCCATGTCGATGTATTCCACATCGTCCAGCCTGTTGCGCCGGGTGAAATCATGGCTGAAATACTGGTCCGTCTGCAGGATCATTTCCTCCAGCGTCATCCTGTCCAGCAGGTCGCTGACGCGCGCATCCACATCCCAATGGGCATCCCGGTAATCGCTCATATCCGATCGTCTCCATCCTGTTCCCCGCGCGCCGTTCGCGCTGTGTGTTATTCATTTTACCATGCCATAATATGGTTGTCAATTGCAGCGACGATTGCGGAAGATGTTTACACTGCGGAGACATTGAAATGGCAAATCAGCGTCTTTATATCCGCATATACTGCGCTCTTTTTTGATGAACAGACTGCTTCCATGCGGAAGGACGCCGATATCAATACGACATCAGCGTCCTTCTTTTGTCCAAAAGGCTTTTATTGCACGGCATTTCAATCATCTGACGGCGACAGGGAAAGCCTACGCCAATTCCTCCAGGATGACCGCAGCCCCCTTTTTCAGCACATCTGTCGGTATGTTCAACGCCGGCAGCAGTCTCACCTTATCCTTGGCAGTGAGGCACAGCACGCCCTTCGCGATGCAGGCCTTCACCACTTCACCGGCTGTCTTTTCCTTCGGCTTAATGCCAATCATAAGGCCCAAACCGGTGACGTCCGCGACGCCGGGCGCCCCGAGGAACGTCCTGAAAAGGTAATCGCTTTTCTGCCTGACTTCCGCGAGCAGCTTCTCATCGATCCTGTTCACAATGCTGAGCGCTGCCGCGCAGGACACCGGGTTGCCGCCGAAGGTGGAACCGTGATCCCCGAATCCCAGGGTATGCTGCACTTTTTCCGAAAGCAGCGTTGCCCCCAAGGGAAGTCCGCCCGCCAAGCCCTTGGCTGTGGACACGATATCAGGCTCCAGGCCGTAGTTCATATAGGCGTACAGCGCTCCGGTCCTGCCGTTCCCCGTCTGAACCTCATCCACGACGAGCAGCAGATCCTTCTCCCTGACAAACGCCTGAAGGTCTGCCAGATAGCCCGCGTCCAACGGCACAACGCCGCCTTCTCCCTGAATGATTTCGATCATCACCGCCGCGACGTTCTTCTCATGGCAGATTGCTTTGAGTTCTTCCATGTTCCCCGCTTCCGCGTGGGAGAAACCGGGGGTCAGCGGCCGGAACAGCTCGTGATAATGCTCCTGCCCTGTGGCGGCAAGCGTCGTAAGCGTTCTTCCGTGGAAGCTGTTTTTCAGCGTAACGATCTCAAAGCAATCCGCTCCCTTATGTTCCGCCTGGTATTTCCGCGCGACCTTGATGGCGCATTCGTTGGCCTCTGCCCCGGAATTCGAGAAGAACACCTTCTTCATGCCGGTCCGGCTGCATAGCGCTTCCGCCAGATAGGCGCACGGCTCTGTATAGTAGAGGTTCGACATATGCTGAACCTTGCCGATCTGATCCGTGACAGCTTTCACCCATACGTCGTCCGAAACGCCGAAGGACGTCACGCCGATGCCGGAGGTAAGATCAATGTATTCCTTTCCCGTCTCGTCGTACACCAGCGATCCTTTGCCGGCGACGATTTCCACCGGAAACCGCGCGTAAGTTCCCGCCACATACCGCCTGTCAGTTTCTTTGATGCTCATTTCTGTTCTCCTCTTATCCATGTGCCGGCGCCTTCGTTGGTGAGAAGCTCCATCAGCACAGAATGGGGCACCCGGCCATCCATGATGACGACGTTCTTCACGCCTGCGTTAAGCGCCGTGATGCAGCAGTCCACCTTGGGGATCATGCCGCCGGAAATGATCCCTTCCTGCTTCAGCTTGTCCGCTTCGGACACTGTGATCTCCGGGATCAGGGTGCCGGGATCATCCTTGTCACGAAGTATTCCGGCAATGTCCGTCATCATGATGAGCCTTTCCGCGTTCAAAGCCCCGGCAATATGGGCTGCCGCCGTATCGCCGTTTATGTTATAGGCGTTGCCGTCCCGATCGCAGCCGATGGTAGAAATGACCGGGATATAGCCATTGTCCAGAAGATCGATAATCGGCCGCGGATTGATCTTTGTCACTTCGCCGACATAGCCCAGGCGTTCGTCCTTGACCTTCGCTTCAATCAGCCGTCCATCCATGCCTGACAGGCCCACCGCGCTGCCGCCCTTTTTTTCCAGCAGATTGACCAGCGTCTTATTGATCTTGCCCGCCAGAACCATCTGGACAATGTCCACGGTCTCCTTATCAGTGATCCGGAGCCCATCGACAAATTCAGGCTTTTTGCCCATCTTGCCCATCATCTCGCTGATCTCCGGGCCGCCGCCGTGAACCAGCACCGCCTTGACGCCGATCAGGTGGAGGAGCACGATGTCCTCCATCACCTGGTTTTTAAGGCTTTCCGACACCATGGCGTTTCCGCCGTACTTCACCACGACAATTTTTCCAGTGTAGCGGCGAATATAAGGAAGGGCCTGGACCAGCACTTCAGCCCGGTCAGCGTTTGTCAATACATCCATATTAACTCCTGTAATCTCCATTGATTTTAACATAATCGTATGTCAGATCGCATCCCCAGGCGGTGGCTTCCTCAGCCCCTGCATTCATGTCGCACTCAAAACGCACATTCTTCCCACTCATCAGTTTCAGCGCCATGTCTTCGTCGAAGGCGAGTATCCTGCCGTTTTCCGAAAACCTCACCCGGCCCTTCTCCCCGACGAGCTCCACGGTCACTTTATCCGGATCGAAGGGGACGCCGGCATAGCCGAGGGCACAGAGGATCCGGCCGCAATTCGCGTCCCTGCCGAAAACCATGGCCTTCACAAGACTTGACGCGACAACAGATTTTGCCAGTATCCTGGCGTTTTCCTTCGTATCCGCGTGAAACACATGGGTTTCAATGCGCCTGGTGGCTCCCTCGCCGTCCCCGGCCATTGTGATTGCCAGATCCCGGCACAGGAAGAACAAAGCCTGCAGAAAGAGCGCGTACGAATCGTCTTCTTCTGTGATCTTCTTATTCCCGGCCCGGCCGTTTGCAAGCAGCAGGAGCGTGTCGTTGGTGGAGGTGTCTCCGTCAACGGTAATCATATTGAAGGTATCAGGCACCACGGCGCTCAGCGCTTTCTGCAGCAGGGACCTGTCGATTGCGCAGTCTGTCGTGATGTAGCAAAGCATGGTGCACATATTGGGATGGATCATGCCGCTGCCCTTCGCCATCCCGCCCAGTGTCACGGTCACCGGCCCTTTCCCGCCGTCAGACGGGAGGAGGAAGGACACGGCGCATTCCTTGTTGACGGTGTCGGTCGTCATGATCGCCTTGCTGGCCGAAGTCCCTGCCTCCAGGCTGTCGGAAAGACTGCCCGACATCCTGGCGACCCCAGCGGTGATCTTTTCGAGCGGAATCTGCGGGCCAATGACGCCGGTGGAGCCGAGAAGCACCGCGTCCGCCGGAACGTTCATGGTTTTTCCGGTAAACTCAGCCGTCATGCGGCACAGTTCCAGCCCCTCCGCACCGGTCGCGGCATTGGCAATTCCGGCGTTCACCACAACAGCCTGCGCCTTTTTCCCGCCATACACGATCTTTTGATCCCACAGCACCGGCGCGGCCTTCACAAGATTGGTTGTAAAGGTGCCCGCCACTTCGCAGGGAAACTCCGAAAACAGCAGCGCCATATCCGTCCGGTTTTCGTATTTGATGCCAGCCGCGCAGTCAGCGGCCAGAAAGCCTTGGGCAGCCGTTACACCACCGGGAATCTTCGTAATCTCCATCGCTAACTCCTGTTGAATTCCACTGTGTTCTTCTCGTTCAAAGTCAATTCGTAGTAGTTTGCATCGGTCTGCTTCCAGCCGATCTGCTTCCAAAAGGCATTGCCCACGTCGTTGCTCTTAAAGGCAATGAGGGCCACCTTGTTGATCCCCATTCGGGTGAGCTCCCGGATGCAGTAGGCCACCATCTGCGTACCGATGCCATGTCTCCGGTATTCCTCCGCGACGCAGACATGATACAGGGCGCCCTGGCGGCCGTCAGAACCGCAGAGGATCGAACCGACGATGCGGCCGTCCATCCTGGCGACAACGGACGTCGTGGGATTCCGCCGGATAAAGCGCTCCACGTCTTCCCGGGAATCGTCCAGCGCCCGAATGCCGAAGCCCTTGATCGTCATCCAGAGTGCTCTCACACCGTCATAATCCGATGCTGTCATTGGGAGGATTTTCAGCGTACCACTCATTTTTTTCATCCTTTAATCAGTCCTGCGTCCTCCGCCAGGCCAAGGCTCAGGTTCATGTTCTGGATGGCCGCGCCGGAAGCTCCCTTGCCTAAATTATCAAACCGGGCGACAAGCAGGATCCTGTCCTCGTTCCCGTAAACGGATATTCCCATATCGTCCCGCCCGGCATATGCATTGCCCGAGAGATACGCTTCCCCTTCTTCCCCGACGAACCTCACGAGCCCTTCCCTGTAATAGCTGCCGTAGGCAGCCTTAATGTCCGCAATACCGCCCTTCACCTGGGAAGAGAATAGCGGCACAGTGACTTCCATTCCCGCATAATAGTCCGCGACAACAGGGCAGAAGACCGGGGCAATTGTGAGCCCACAGACCTTCGTCATTTCGGGAAGGTGTTTATGCGTTTGGGACAGGCCGTACTGCCGGGGCGCTTTGAGAAGCGGACTCCTGTCCTTCTCCTCATACTGCATAATCATTTTTTTCCCGCCCCCGGAATATCCGGTGAGGGAAAAGCAGGTGAGAGTGGTTTCCGGCGCGACCAGCCCCTTCTCGATGAGCGGCGCCACAAGGGCGATAAAGCCGCTGGCGTGGCATCCGGGGTTCGCGATGAGCTTTGCGGCCCTGATCTTCTCTCTCAGGTCCCCGATTTCAGGAAATCCATAGGTGAAGTCCGGAGATGTCCGGTGAGCGGTGGACGTATCGATGAGCACAGTATGCGGGTTTTCCAGAAAACCCACCGCTTCGCGCGCGGCGTCATCCGGAAGGCATAAGAAAACCACATCCGCCTGGTTCATGGCCTCTTTCCTGGCTTCCGGAACCTTCCGATCCCTTTCGGACAGCCGAATCATTTCCATGCTTGGATTCGCGCTCAGCCGTTCTGCGATCCGCAAACCGGTGGTGCCGGACGAGCCGTCGATAAATACTTTATACATGGTACCCCTTTCGCGCTTTCTGCTGCGGCCATGGAGCTGTTCCCAGCGAGTTGTATATCTCCCCGAATCGCGATTAATGTAATAATTATACGTGTTATTATTCATAATGTCAAGCTGTATTGTATTTTTATTCTTTATTTAACAGTCAGTTGTAAAACACAAATGCTGCCGGTCCCATTGAATTCTATGAAAGGGCAGTTCCGGAAAGTCGGAATAACACAATTCGGTCCAGAGTTTCGTCCGCAACCCGGCGCGGCTCTGCGAGAGTGTGGTTTCAAATAACCATTGCTCCGCGGGAACGGCTTGCCATAGCCGCAGAATACCGTTGCCGGGATATATGACGGCTGAATTTCATCCTGTTGTCTCGAGCACGATAAGACAATCATCCCGAGGATAGAGTATTTACCTAACTATAAAGGATGCAGAATAAATGAAGAAAACGGCATTAACATATTGACAACACGTCTGCCCCGTGTTAAAATCAAGTCAAGATTCAGCGACGGATTCTGTCCCGGAATGGGCCGTCACGAATCAAACCATATCAAGGAGGAGTAACAATGAAGAGGTTCCTGCTGACGACTCTGGCCATTATGCTGGCGCTGTGCATGGCCATCCCCGCGCTGGCTGTGGACAACAACCTGGATTTCTCCAACCTAACCTTCAACGATGACACGAGTCCCATTGAGTTCTCGCTGTACCTCGACTTCGACTGGTATTCCAAGGATACTTGGGGACAGGACGAGGTTTCCCAGTACATCACTGAACTGACCGGCGTATCCTTCGACGCCTACAAGTCGTCCGACCTGGCAGAGCTGGGCGTCCTGCTGGCTGCCGATGACCTGCCGGACATCATCTTCACCTCCAACCTGGTGCAGCGCTTCGAGGATTACGATGTGTCCTACGCCTGGGATGAGCTGATCGAGCAGTATTGCCCCAATTTCTATGAGAACGCATCTGTTGGCGAGATTGAGATCCTCAACAACACTGCGGCTGACGGCCACATCTACACCTTCAAGACCCACTTCCATTACTGGGAAGATCCGCTGGATTTCCCCAGCTACGGTGACGGCGGCCTGTATGTCCGCGAGGACATCCTGCAGAAGCTGGGCATGACCACCGATGACATCGACTCCCTCGAGACCCTGATGGATGTGTTCGGCAAGGTCTATGAGAAGAAAGAGGAGCTGGGCATCGACGTCGTGTTCAACCCGCATCCCACCTGGGGCTCTGCCATCGCCTGGTACATGGGCGTGCACGACAGCCGCTGGATCGACGATGAGGGCAACGCCCACATGGCCTGGAGCGATCCGCTTCAGAAGGAATGGCTGCTGTACATGAACGAGCTGTACCGCAAGGGCTACCTCTATCCGGACGCCTACGCCGTCAACCCCGAGAACTTCTTCTCGCTGAACCGCTCCGGCACCGTGTTCGCCGCCACCTACAACACCGGCCTGGCCACCGAGACCAACAAGATCTTCTTCGAGAACGGCATGGAGGACAAGGAATTCAACTCCATCAAGGACATCACCTGGCAGGGCGAGCATAAGCGCAGGACCTATGACTCCGGCATCGGCTGGGCGTCCTGCTTCATCAGCCGCAATTGCCCCAACCCCGAGCGCGCGATCAAGTACATGGAATTCGTGAAGAGCCATCAGGGCGACGCACTGACCCAGTGGGGCATCCAGGGCAAGCACTATGAGCTGGATGAAGAAGGCCACGTCATCCGCACGCCTTACTACTACGAGGCTGAGGCCAACGAGCCCGGCTCCACCGGCATCGGCCCGTGGTACCTGCAGGGTTCCGGCCTGGGCGAGGGCACGGTCATCGCTTCGATGATGGTGCAGACCAGCGCCACCGAGCAGCAGCTCGCCTGGTCCAAGCCCCAGTATGATCTGCTGGCCTACCTCAAGAGCACTTATGTATCCGCGCCGTACTGGTACTTCGCCCGCGTCTCCGCAGACAGCGACGAGTACACCATCCAGACCAAGCTGGACACCTACTGGAAGACGACCACCACGGCCATCCAGCTGTGCGACGACGGCGAACAGGCTGCCGCGATGTACGATGAAATGATGGACTACATGCATGCCAATGGCCTGGATCAGCTTGAGGCCGCAATGACCGAGAACTACAACGAGCATCTCCCGCTGTACGCCGACTTCATCGCCGCGCATCCGCTTCCGTAAGTGACAGAAGAAGAGGGGAACTTCTCCCCTCTTCCTGTTTTCCACTTCGAATCTGATCAATTCAGAGGGGACGTGGGTTCCGTGCCCGCGTCCCCTGATGTATCCCATATGTGGGCATGACCACTGACGGGAGCTGAGGAGGTTTGAATGATGATCAGACTATGTGAGGAATGTCGGACGCGTTATAGTGTGTGGATCGACTCGAGCTGTGCCGAAACGGAAATCTACGCCGCGGAAGAGCTTTCGCGGCTGCTGATGCAGGTAACTGAGGCGAATTTTGCTTTTCTGCAGGACACAAAGCGTCCGGATAAGGCCATCATCGTCGGAAGTCCCGACACAGTCAGGTCTCTTGGCATCGAGCCGGACGCCCTTGACCTGGGCACGGACGGGTTTGCCATCCGCGCCGTTGGCGAGAGTGTGCTGATATTCGGCGGCCGGCCCCGCGGCACGCTCTATGGCGTTTACGCCTTCCTTGAGCGCTTCGGCGGATGCCGGTGGTATACTCCCTCCGTATCGAAAATCCCTCTGAAGCCGACGATCGAGATAGAGAGCGATCTCAACATCATCGATAAGCCGGCGTTCGAATATCGCGAATCGTTTTTCGTCGGCAACTCACTGGATGGGAACTGGGCCGCGCACAACCGCTGCAATGGCAACGCGATGCGCCTGCGGGCCCATCAGGGCGGGCGCGTTTCCTATTTCCCGTTCGTGCACACTTTCAATTCCCTGTTGAGTCCGGACGAGTTTTTTGATGAACACCCGGAATACTTCTCTTTGGTTGATGGAAAGCGTCAGAGAAACCTCACGCAGCTGTGCCTGTCTAATCCGGACGTGGTGCGCATCGCGACCGAGCGCGTAAAGGGCTGGATAAAAGCGCATCCCGAGGCCACGATTTTCTCCGTGTCGCAGAACGACGTTTATAACCCCTGCCAGTGCCCCGAGTGCGCCAGGATCGACGCCGAGGAAGGGAGCCATGCCGGCTCGCTGATCCGCTTCGTCAATCAGATCGCCGAGGAGGTCGAAAAGATCAATCCGAACCTGATCATCGACACATTGGCGTATCAGTACACGCGCACGCCGCCGAAGCATATCCGCCCGCGCCGCAACGTATGCGTGCGTCTGTGCTCCATCGAGTGCTGTTTCGCTCATCCGCTGGACAAGTGCGATCGCATCCTGTCCTTCGCCAATCGCATCCACGGCGATTCGTTCCAGCGTGATCTGGAGGGCTGGGCCAAGGTGTGCGATCGGCTGTACATATGGGATTATGTGGTGAACTTCCATCACTATGTGATGCCGTTCCCGAACTTCGGCGTGCTGGCCGCCAACCTGCGCTATTTCCGCCGCAATCACGTGGCCGGCGTATTTGAGGAAGGCTCGACGACCCTCTTTGGCAAGACCGAGTTTATCGAGCTCAAGAGCTGGGTTCTCGCGAAGCTGCTCTGGGATCCCGAACAGGATACGCAGGCGCTGGTGGAGGATTTCATATCGGGTTATTACGGAAACGCGGCGCTCTATATCATGGAATACTATAATCTCCTGAATGACCTGCTGGCCCACTCGCCCGATACGCACTTCGGCATCTACGATCCGCCGAAGGTCGAATACCTGACGCCCGAGAGCATTGAATACGCGCTGAATATCTTTGAAAAGGCGCAGGCGGCCGCCGAAACGCCGGCCATTCGCGAACGCGTGGCCATCGCCGCCCTCCCGATCCGCTACTGGTCGCTGCTGAAAATGCCGTCGTCACCCGAGCGCGATGCGATGATCGACGCCTTCCGCGAGGATCTGGAAAAGCGCAACATCATGCAGATCACCGAATCGGTCGATATGGACGAATCGATCCGGCGGCTTCGCAACGGCGTCACATACCGGTTCAATTATACACTCGAGGAACTGGCGGCGGGAGCCCAGGCGGAGACGTGATAAGGCCCGATCGCATTGACAAGACATCATCAATGACCTGAGGAGGAACTTTATGGCACAGATGAACGCTACGGCGAAGGGCGGTACCGCGAGAAGAAAGCCAGGCAACAACATTTGGTTCCGCCTGAGGCAGCAGTGGATGCTGCAGGTGTTCGCCCTGATGGGCGTGGCTTTTATGATCCTGTTTTCCTATATCCCGATGGTCGGCATCGTGCTGGCCTTCAACAACTTCAAGCCCAAGCTGGGCCTGGCGGGCTTCTTCACGAGCCCCTGGGTCGGTTTCAAGTGGTTCAGGGAATTCCTCTTCGACAGTCAGTTCTGGCCGATCTTCCGCAACACGATCGTGCTGTCGCTGCTCAAGCTGGCCTTCTCCTTCCCTGTGCCGATCCTGTTCGCCCTAACGCTGAATGAGATGCGCATGCTCAAGATCAAGCGCGTGATCCAGACCGTGAGTTACCTGCCGCACTTCATTTCCTGGGTCATCGTGCACGGCATCCTGGTATCCTTCCTCAACTCTTCCAACGGCGTTATCAATACAGCTTTGAAGCAGCTGGGGCTGATCGACAAGTCGCTCCCCTTCCTCTCGTCGCCCGATTATTTCTGGGGCGTAGCGGTCATCAGCGATATCTGGAAGGAAATGGGCTGGTGGGCCATCATCTTCCTGGCCGCCATCGCCGGCGTTGACGTGACGATGTACGAGGCTGCCATCGTAGACGGCGCCTCGCGCATGCAGCGGATACTGCACATCACGCTGCCCGCTATCCGGCCTACGATCATGGTCGTGCTGATCATGAGCCTGGGAAATCTCCTTGGCGGCGGTCTGGGCGGCAGCAACTTCGAGCAGGCTTACCTGCTGGGCAACTCGTCAAACTACGCCAAATCAGAGGTGCTGCAGGCGTACACCCTTAGGGTCGGCCTCGAAAACGGACGCTTTTCCTACGCAGCCGCCGTTTCGCTGATGCAGTCGCTGATTTCCGTGTTCCTGGTCGTAACCAGCAACTTCGTGTCGATCAAGCTGACCGACAGCGGCCTGTTCTGAGGAGGTGCATGACATGTCAGATAGCATTCTGAAGCGCAAAAACAAGATAAGGCGCACCTCGGAGGACAACATCATTTCCGTGATCATTTTCATCGTCATGATGCTGGTGTTCATCCTGACGGTGTATCCGTTCTATTACTGTTTCATCCTCTCGTTCAACGAAGGAATCAACGCCTCGATCGGCGGCATCTATTTCTGGCCCCGGAAGTTTACGCTGGAGAATTACGAGCAGGTGTTCTCGAACAAGCAGCTGGTTCCCGCCTTTGGCGTATCGATCATGCGCACGATCGTGGGGACACTGCTGAGCGTGACGTTCACCGGCATGGTCGCCTTTGCCGTATCCCATAAGTATCTGATCGGGCGCACGCTGTATACCAACATGATGATCGTCGCCATGTATTTCGGCGGCGGCATGATCCCCTATTTCATCCTGATCAAGAACCTGGGGCTCTACAACACCTTTTGGGTGTATATCATCCCCGCCCTGTTCTCGATATGGAATTGTATCCTGATGATGAACTTCTTCCGCTCGATCCCGGACGCGCTGGAGGAATCGGCCCGCATCGACGGAGCGAACGACCTGGTGATCTTCTTCAGGATCATCGTGCCTGTCTCCATGCCGATCATCGCCACGATTATGCTGTTCAATGGCGTCGGCCACTGGAACGACTGGTATACGACCGCCTTCTACACGCGCAACAAGGAGCTGCGCACAGCGTCGTTCATCCTCAAGGAGCTCATCAGCAAAGCCAACCTGACGTCGATCACCGGCGCGGACAACACAGCGACCGCCGCCCGCGCCGCAGACGCCGCAGCCCAGAATTTCACGGCTGAGTCGCTGCGCATGGCCACAATGATCGTGGTCGTCATCCCGATCATCTGCGTTTACCCGTTCCTTCAGAAATACTTCGTCAAAGGCGTCATGGTCGGCTCGATCAAAGGCTGATCACGATATCAGCATAAAAGCTCGCCGCAGGAATCCTGCGGCGAGCTTTTTCTGATCCCGGACAAATGAAGCGGCGTTCCGAGAATGCGCGCGGGATATACGCGCGGCCTGTCCCATCGCGGAAACGGAAATCACAGGACTTCAGGTTCTTCTCCGGTCCAGTGATCGAGATATTCCACCGCACGCCATTTGCCGTCCAGCAGGGCCCTGTGAGTGGATTCAAAGTTTGTCCACTCGTCGATGCGGCTCAGACCGTAAGCGCGCCAGTCGGCGGTGAATCGCTCAATTTCCACCGGATCGTATTCACCCCGCAGCATGGTCGCGCGTTTGATACGCACCCAACGGATGGAGAGCCGGGCTTTTTCCACGCGCCACAGTCGCAGAGGATCTCCCAAAACAGCCGCGTGGGCCCTGTCGAACAGGGCGTCGTACTGATCCAGTAAATCTTCCCGGAGGAATGCCCCCACAGGATTGTCGTTGAAGCCGACGTGGATGTCTTCCCTCTCGCATACATCGCACAGAAGATCCAGATACTCGTTCAACGCCGGAGCCGCCGCGCCATAATAGAACTCCATGAATTCGCGGCGGTGTTTTGCCAGGTCGCAGTACGGATCCCACAGGAGCTTTGATATCAGGTACACCCTCAGCTCGTTAAAGTCCACGCCGCCCCGGGACGCGCCGTTGGCCTGCTCAAATATCCCGCGGACGTTGTTTTTCACCATAGCCTGAATGTTGGGCTGCAGCACCCGCCAGTTGGGATGCGGCGTCGGGTAATGGGCAAAGCACGTCGTGTAGTCCCATATATACATGCGGTCACATATTTTGCCCCAGTTCCTCAGGTCATCGATGAACCGAGTCACCGAACCATCGGGGTGGCGGACGCTCCGCTTCTCGTCATCGCACGTTTCAAAGGGATGGCTGAAGCAGCACTCGATGGAACACAGGCGCACGCACACATTTTTGCGGTTGCGGGTCAGGCGCGGCGCGGGCCGGCTGTAATGATACGCCAGGGTATCGAAAATCACATCCGGGAATTCGGGTTCCAGCGCCTCGGCCACGGCATTGACGAATCGCAAAAGGGAGCCGGATGATGAGCCTTCCTCCTCATCGACCCGGCGGCAGTTTGGGCATTCGCAATTGCCATCGCGCCAGTCATTCTGGGAGATAGAGATGATGCGTGCATCGGGATGCTCAATGAGCGCCTGGCGGGCAGAGGCGATGCAAAGCTTCAGCACATCCGGATTTGTCAGGCAAAGCTGCGTGCGTCCTCCGTCGCGCACCAACCGTTTCCCATCTCTCAGAGCGAAGTATTCCGGGTGTGTCTGCCCATATTCTTTGACGGAAACCATGTTCTCAAAAGTGTGCACAAACCATCCGCTCACATAAGGCATATACCCGCCCATGCGTTCCGGGATGGGGTGATGGCAGCCGTTGAGACGGCACTTGACGGCGAAGCGCATACTCTGGCGCACATCGGCGTAATTGTGCTCGCGGTATTCCACAATGGGCTTCTGCCGCAGAGAAATATGCGGGATCTCCAGGCTTGTGATGACGGGCACCTTTTCGCATGAAGGCGTAAAAAACCGGCATCCAAGTCTTTCAAGCAGTTCGTAGGCAGCGTAAATGACGCCCCGCTTTCCGCCGGACAGTCTGATCCGATGGTCATCCGTTTCGATGGCGAAGCCGTCCTCACCCAGATCATCAGTGTCAAGAGACGCGGCTTTTCCGACATAAATGCCGTCTCCGCCATCGCACGGCGCGATTTCAAACACCGCTGTCGTCATGCGCCCAAGATAAAAGCGCAGCTCTTTCGCGGCAAAGAGGCTTTGGGATTCGATGTTGTCAAGGTCATCGTCAGTGAGATAGATCTTGCCCAGAGGCTTGCGGTTGGCTGCGATCAGCATCGGTGTCTCCTCCAATCTGCGTATTCAAGCGGGAACAATCCAGCGGGGTCTCCGTCGTCCGTGGACAAATACCACCCACCTCTCTTTCCTCCGTTTGTTTCGCCGTCTACATTCTATCACATTTGGCGGCCTTTTTCCAGAGTGTTATTGTCCCCAACGCATGGATAACTGCGATGTATCTGCGTCGCTTTTTCCTTCCTGCGCCCGCTCAGTTATCCCATCCTTTATATGGTCGGATGGCTGTTGAGTGATTCTGCCTTGCAGCTTTAAACCCGCTATGCTATAATTTATTCGTTGCCGCCGGCTTTCCCGGCTCCCGAATGGCTGGAATCATGCGATAGCAATGGGATTCCTTTATTCATCATCCTGAAACTCAAAGCCAAATTGATCCCCTCAATGAATACATGGTCCGGCCATCTCGGGCCAACTGCCGGGGATCACGATGAGCGCAAGGGAATGGCGGCATATAAATTCTGAACAAGAAAAGGAGAATCTGGCCTATGATTCAGTTCCGCAATGGCTTTTATGCCGATATCCGCACCGAAGACCGGAGCCGTACGATCATTTCCTACAAGGCAGGAATCCTTGAAGAGATGAAGAGCCGCGTGGAAAGGCAGGCTTTTCTTCGGGTTTATGACGGAAAGCTCTGGTACTATGCCTCCGTGACGGACGTCGATCACCTTCAGAGAACACTGGACGGCCTGTATGCCGCCGCCACGGAGAACCCGGGCATTCTGGAAGATCCTGTTGTCAGGCGCTTTGAAAAGAATCGCGATACCGTTCTGAGCTTCGATGGCTGCTCCGTCCGGAGCATTCCCCTGAAGGAAAAGCAGGATCTCCTTTTGTCCTATCTGCCCCTGTTATCAGAAGATCCCTGTATCACAATGCCGGAAGGCGCCTATCTCGACCGCAACAGCCAGTTCCATTTCCAGTCCAGCCTTGGCGCGGACATCAGGTATGACTACCAGACCTGCGGGCTTGCTTTCTCCTGCAGTATGGCGGAAGGCGAAAAGAAATTCATCGGCAACTGGCAGAAAGGCGGAACGCGCTTTGATGAGATGCAGGGACTGGAAGCGGAAATTCGGGCGGCCGTTGCCGAACAGACGGCCTTCCTTCGCAATTCCGTCCCGGCAGAGCCTGGAAAGTATCCGGTTGTTCTCTCCCCCGAAGCCGCGGGTGTGTTTGCGCACGAATCCTTCGGCCACAAGTCCGAGTCGGACTTCATGCTCTCTGACGAATCCATGAAAAACGAATGGGAACTCGGCAAGACAGTCGCCTCTTCCATCCTGTCCATTGTCGATTTCGGCGGCGTTCCGGGGTGCGGCTTTGTCCCATACGATGACGAGGGCACACGGGCTCACAGGAACTGTCTCATCAAAAACGGCGTGCTGGCCGGCCGCCTGCACAGCGCGCAGACAGCCGCCGCGCTGGACGAAGGGCTGACCGGAAACGCCCGGGCCATCGACTGCACTTTTGAGCCGATCGTCCGCATGACCACAACGTATATCGAAGGCGGGGATCTGGACTTCGACCAGCTCATCGCCCCGATCAAGAAAGGCTATTTCATCAAGACGATCCGGCACGGCAGCGGTCTGAGCACCTTCACCATCGCGCCGAGCCTGGCTTATGAGATCACAGACGGCAAGCTGGGCCGTCCCGTTCAGATCAGCGTATTGACGGGTTCCGTTTTTGAGACGCTGGGGCTGATCGACGGACTGACGAAAGACGTGCAGCTTCTGTCCTTCGTAACAGGCGGCTGCGGTAAAATGGAGCAAATGAACCTGCCTGTCGGTTTCGGCGGTCCGTTTGTCCGGGTATCATCCATGAACGTACAGTGAGGTGAGAGAAATGGAGAAGGAATTCATCAAAGAAGCTCAGCGTTCCGTAACGCTTAACGTTACCGCCGGAAAGATCGACAGTTTCAGGGAAATTGAAAAAACGACCGGAACCGTCCGCGTCTATGACAACGGCTGCATTGGCGTCGCCGGCTGCCTTGGAGAGCCGGATGAAAAAGAGCTCACCGCAAAGGCGGAGGAAGCTCTGGCCTTCGGGATTCCTTACCCCTGCAGGCTGGAGGGGCCCCTGGCTCTGGAAGATCTGCAGGAAGAAGAGATCATCCGAATTCCGGAGTTCATTCCCACGATGCAGCTTTTCCTGGACCGCCTGGGAGAAGCATGTCCAAAGTTCGCGCTGTCAAACAAGATCAGCATGACATACAACCGGTCGGAATACCGCAATTCTGCCGGACGCCACCTGGTCAGCTCCGGCAGGAAACTCTCCATCGAACTGATTGTCCAGAATCGCGGTTCCGGAAATCTGTTTGACACATTCCTGGGCTGGTCCGGGGATCATTTTGACGCGGATTTGCTGCTGTCATGCTTCAAAAGGCAATATGACGCCTTCTATACGCCTGCCGATTTGGAATCTGGCCGTTATCCCGTGGTCGCTGAACCATCAGGCCTGTTCGGCACGTTTCTTCAGCATTTTGTCGGCGACCTGTATGCTGCCAACGCTTCCCTTCTCAGCGGAAAACTGGGCCAGAAGGTATTCTCAGATAAACTGACGCTCCGGGATGACATGAATCCTGCCACCGCGCACAGCGTCTGCTTCTTCGACGCCGAAGGCTGCACAGCGCCGAATTTCAGACCAACGCTTATTGAAAACGGCGTGCTGAAAGGACTTCTGACGACGAAAAAAACTGCCGAGCAGTATGACCTTCCCAACCTGGGAACCGCTTCCGCTTCATATGACGGCGTGCCCGGGCTGGGATTCCACAGCCTGTACCCCGAACCGACCGCACCGGGCCTCAGGGAATTCATCCCCGGCAAGGCCGTGTTTGTCGTCATGGCGTCTGGCGGCGACATCACCCCCGAAGGTCACTTTGCAACACCTGTGCAGATGGCCTATCTGCTGGAAAACGGCCAGCTCGTCGGACGTCTGCCGGAGCTGAACGTCAGCGGCAACTTCTTCGATATGCTCGGAAAGGATTATATGGGCTCCGTTAAGGATTATATAGGCTTCTCCCCTGCCGATCCCCAGGCAGACACTATTGTGAGCGGCATCATGATGGATGTGGAGAAGGCATAAGCCTTTCTCCACATCCATCCGGAGACATTCCATGGATTCAGGGCGAAAGCCGGGAAGGTTTTCCTCAGATACCGTGCCGATCATCGCCAATAATCAAGGGTGAGCCGCAGCCGGTAACTGCAAGGACCGTTCAGCGCGCCGTCGCGATTCAGGATATGATCCTCCGCTCATGCAGGCAAAACCGGGCGCGGCTTGTCGGCTGATATATGCCCAAAATTGTCTCACCCGCCTGTGCGTGACGCCCTTGCCAGTGAACGCCATGAGGCGGGTGAGTGAATGATATATGAACGAGAATCCGGGAGCTAAAAGAAACCCCGTGGCTTCTCAGGCTTTATTACCATACCAGAAGAATATGACTTTACTATGACGCAGGGCTGAACAAAAAATGAAAAAACAAAGGCCAGGATATCATTTCATGCCAACGCGATCAACTGGCCCGGGACGGTGGCGAAGGTGGCATAATGCCAAAGTGGAGGCATTTGTCAGAAACCTCTTTCCAAAGAGGCTGTTAAATGGTATATTAGTAGGGGTGCCCGATTGACAGAATGATTATCTCGCAAGAACTGGCTGCCGGTTCCAGGGGACAAGTCGGTTATCTGCGATGGTGATTCGTTATCCCATAAAAACAACGTGAAAGAGAGTGAGAACATGGAGCAAAAGAAAACCATGGCCCGGATCTTCCGGAAGTATTCCGAAACCAGCCTGATCATACGCATTTTGGTTGGATTGCTGATCGGCGCAGCCCTTGGGCTTTTATTCCCCTCAGCGTCTTTTCTGGGCATTCCCGGCACATTGTTTGTCAGCGCGCTGAAAGCGATCGCACCAGTGCTTGTTTTCGTGCTGGTAATCTCATCACTGGCAAACAGCCAGACAAAGCTGGACAGCCGTTTCAGCTTTGTGATTTTTGAATACCTCTTTTCCACTCTGGCTGCTGCCCTGGTGGCAGTAGCGTTCAGCTTTCTCTTTCCAACAACCATCACCCTGACAGGTGAGGCAGCTCAGGCGGAAGCCGTTCCCTCAGGCGTTGGAGAAGTAATGCGGAATCTGCTCGTCGGCATGTTTTCCAACCCGGTCGGCGCGCTTGTTTCAGGCAATTATATCTCGATCCTGTTCTGGGCCGTCCTGTTCGGTGTTTTAATGAAGAAGCTGGCGTCTGAAGGGACCAGATCCTTGTTTAACGACCTGTCCGAGATCCTTTCCAGGACAGTGAAGGGCATTATCAACCTGGCCCCCTTCGGCATCATGGGCCTGGTGTTCCAGAGCGTTTCGGAAAGCGGGCTCTCCATCTATCTGGATTACGGAAAGCTGATCCTCCTGTTGGTTGGCTCCATGCTGACCGTGGCGTTGATCATCAATCCCCTGATTGCCTTTCTGATCCTGCGCCGTAATCCGTATCCCCTGATTTTCCGCTGCATACGGGAAAGCGGAATCACAGCCTTCTTCACACGTTCATCCGCCGCAAACATCCCGGTTAACATGCGGCTGTGCGAGCGATTGGGATTGGACAGGGATATGTACTCGGTATCAATTCCCCTCGGCGCGACGATCAACATGGACGGCGCCGCAGTGGTGATCACGATCATGACGCTGACAACAGTCCGCACGCTGGGTATCGCGGTCGACATTCCTTCCGCCATCATTCTGTCAGCGCTCAGTACGCTCGCCGCCTGCGGTACATCCGGCGTGGCCGGTGGATCTCTGCTGCTGATTCCCATGGCCTGCTCTCTCTTTGGCGTCCCCGCTGAGATTGCAATGCAGGTGGTGGGCGTTGGATTCATCATCAGCGTAATCCAGGACTCTCTGGAAACCGCGCTCAACTCTTCCGGCGATGTGATCTTTACCGCCGTAGCGGAATACCGCCACTGGCAAAAGGCCGGAAAGGATCTGCCGACATTCCTGGGCGGCAAAACCAAATTGGATATCTGATAAGCGGCGGGACAGAGTGCCAATCCGCCGAAAGGCAATCCATCAAATTCTGAATCAATAAAAGGAGCAATTATGCAGACAAAGCCCGTCAAAGAGTCTAACCGCAAATACCGCTGGCGGTACGAAATGAACCTTTTTGAAAACCCGACGATCTTTCTGCTCGTGGCGAAGGTCCTTTTCGGCGCGGTGATCGGGACGATGTTCGTAATCGGACTGATCTGTCTGATCATGGATGGTTTCTCGAGGGACAGTCTTTTTTTCACCGGGAAGCTGACCCTCATCATGCTTGGAATTTTCGCCGTCCTGCTTATCGTTGGCTTTTTGGTCTACGCGGCCATCATGGGCGGGAAGTACATTGTGAATTTTGAAATGGACGAAAAACAGGTGATCCATGCTCAAAGCAAGAAACAGGCGCAGAGGGCGGAGTGGATCAGCACGGCCACCGTAATGATGGGCAGGCTCGCGCGCAACAGGGGCGCCGTCAGCGCCGGCATGCTCTCGTCTGGCCGGCACGTTTCCACGACGGAATTCGATCGCGTGAAAAAGGTTATTGTCAACAAAAAGCGGAGCGTGATCAAGCTCCGCAGCTTCGGCTGGAACGAGGTCTACGCAGATGGGGATGACTTTGACTTTGTCGCGAATTGGATACGCAGTCATGTGCCGCAGACCGTGGAATGGATAGTAAAGTCATGAATCATTCAAGCGGCGAGGACACCGTGACCGTCTCCGTGCCCAAGGGGGGCCGACTCTTCCAGAGCGGGTTACACTTTTTTCTCCACGTATCCCCGGGAGCCTCCAATCTGGTCAATGCCAGGAATCTACCCTGCCCGGCGTTCCTCATCGATGTCGGAGAGTGGTTTTCGCCCGCTCATGAAAGGAGATAATGCATCCGTGAAAAAGATGATCGCAATACTGATAACCATCGCGGCGATTTTGGGGGCCGCTTCTGCTGAGGGGGATTTGTCGATGAAGGAAATACCGATCACCGCTTTTGAGCCGCTGCGTATCGGCCAAACGGAGAACGCGGAGGCAGGCACGGGCTGCACGGTTTTTGTGTGTCCCGATGGCATGCGGGCCGGTCTGGATGTGCGCGGCGGCGGGCCGGCTTCCAGAGAGAGTCAGCTGCTGAATCCGCTGATGGCGGCGCAGAGCATTCATGCGATCGTACTTGCCGGGGGAAGCGCCTATGGATTGGGAACGGCCAACGGCGTGATGGAGTTCCTCGAAGAACGAGGCATTGGTTATGATACCGGTTACGCGCTGGTTCCGCTGGTAGCACAAGCTGACATATACGATCTTTCAGTGGGCGACCCCTCTGTGAGGCCCGACGCGGCCATGGGCTACAAGGCCGCGGAGCTGGCATTCGACGCGCCAAATTACCGCGACGGGAACTACGGTGCGGGATGCGGAGCGACCGTTGGTAAAATAGCCGGAATGGACACCTGCATGAAGACGGGGATCGGCAGCTATGCCGTGCAGGTCGGTGATCTTAAAGTCGGCGCCGTTGTTGTTCTCAACGCCCTGGGCGATATATACGACTGGCGCACCGGCAGGCAGATCGCCGGACTGCTGACAGAGGATAAGAACGCCCTTCGCAGCACATCTGCATACATGAGGTCCGTCACGCAAGTCGCGGAGAATAAGTTTACCGGCAATACGACCCTTGCCGTGGTAATGACCAACGCGTATTTTGAGAAAGCGCAGCTGTGCAAGATCGCGGGGATGGCCCACGACGGGTACGCGAGGTCGATCAATCCGGTCCACACATCCGCCGATGGTGACAGCATTTACGCGATATCCGTTGGCGACTTTGCGGCGGACCAGGATCTGGTGGGCATGCTGTCCGCGGAGGTCGTCAGCGAAGCCATCGTAAGGGCGGTGGAAAACGCGGAAAGCGCTTACGGGTATCCCGCGGCCGCGGACCTGCCGTGAAAGCTGTTGTTCCCGTCAAATGAAAAAGAGCCTGACGCTTCTCATAACCACGCCCCTCTTCTCCTCCGCCATATCTGACACAAGGGGTGCATGATATGCTCTGTCTTTCCAGGTCCCAATACTGTTCGGCGGTTCAGTGCCCGAAAATGCTGTGGATGAAGAAGCATATGCCTGAGCAGTTCGAGGATTCTTATGCCAGCCCGGCAATACGGGACCGCGGTACCGACGTCGGCAGGCTGGCCATGGGACTGTTCGGAGAATACGCAGAAGTGCCTTTCGGTGACTGCGGAGAAATGATTGGGAAGACGGCGGAGCTGCTTGAAAACGGAACGCACGTTATTGCGGAGGCATCGTTTTCCTTCGACGGACTGTTCTGCAGCGTGGATCTGTTGATCAATCACGGGCACAGGCATGTTGAAATGGTGGGAGTGAAAAGCTCCGCGAAGATTTCAGAGTTCTGCCAGCATGACGTGGCATATCAGTATTATGTATTGACGCGGTCAGGGTTCACTGTGGAAAGCGTCAGGCTGGCTCATGTCAACAGCGGTTATGTTCGCCATGGTGATCTCGATCTTCAGCGGTTGTTTTCTTTAGAGGACATGACTGATCAGACGCGGCGCAGGCAGCCTGAGGTTGAAAAGCGCATCCGTTTTCTCACGGAATACATGACGCAGACGAGCGAGCCGGAACAACCGATCAGCGAGGGATGTTTCTCCCCCTATGACTGCGGCTTTTTCGGGTATTGCGGGCGGGATCTTCCAAAGCCGAATATCTTTGATGTGCGCGGCATTCAGCTGCGGGCAAAGATGGAATACTATAAAAAAGGAATCATATCTTTTGAGGATATTGAAAGAAGCAGAATCCTCAAGCCCGACAGGATGCTGCAAATTGCCTGCGAGCTCCATAACCGCCCTCCGCTGATTGACCGCAGCGCCGTCCGTTCATTTCTCGGCAGGCTCTCTTTCCCGCTTTATTTTCTGGATTTTGAATCCTTCCAGCCTGCCGTGCCGTTGTATGAAAACTGCTCCCCGTATGATCAGATTGTGTTCCAGTATTCTTTGCATTGCATGGAATCCGAGCGCGGGGAATTGAAACACCGGGAGTATTTGGCGCAGCCGGGCGAAGATCCCCGGCGCAGTGTGGCAGAGCGCCTGTGCCGCGACATCCCGCTGAATGCCTGCACGCTGGTTTACAACATGTCTTTTGAAAAAGGGCGAATCCGGGAACTGGCCGGCCTTTATCCCGGCCTGTCCAATCACCTGATGAACGTCCATGACCACATTGTTGACCTGATGGTGCCGTTCCAGAAAAGGCAGTATTATGCGCGGGCGATGCAGGGATCCCATTCGATAAAACACGTGCTTCCCGCCCTGTTCCCGGACGACCCGGAGCTGGATTATAACAACCTGGAAGGCGTCCACAACGGAGAGGAAGCGGCGGCAGCCTTCGGGAAAATGAAAGACCTGGAACCTGAAGAAATGGAGAAATGCAGGCAGGACCTTCTGAAATACTGCCGGCTGGACACATTGGCAATGGTCAGGATATGGGAAAAACTGAGAGAAGCTGTCGGCTGACGGTATCATTGACGCTCAATTTCATAGAGGAAACAGGCGCCGGCCGAGTCGCCCCTGCCGATCAATCCGGCATCGACGGGAATGGGCGGACGAGCCGGGCGGTTTTGACTCAGGGCATAATGAAAGCGCCTCCGGAGAGGCGCTCATTTATATCTTCGGTTTCATTCCGGCATAAGCACGGCCTGCGGCTTATTTATGAATCCATCCGCTGGCGCCGCGCAGGCTGACGACGAGCCATTCTCCCTCATCCTTCAGAACAGGCAGGTAGGTGTCCGGATCAAACAGGGCGGTGTTTTTATCCAGCAGGGCGACTTTGGGGGCCGACGTATCATTCCAGGCGTATACCGGCGTTTTCTTTTCCGTCCGGTACCAGGCCGGATCGATGACGATATAGTCTGAGTTCACCCAGCCGCAGGGGGCATCCTCAGAATCCCCGAGGACGCAGCGCGCCCATCCGTCCGCTTCTTCTGTCACGATGATAAGATCACGATACTGCAGGGTTTGCACGGCCTTGGAGGAGAAGCTGGGTTTTTCACGCAGAGTAAGCTCTTCGCACAGCACCACGGCCTGCAGGCCGATCTGTCCCTCTCCATGGGGCGGAATGATTTCCGCCTGAACAGGCATAACGCTTCCAAGCATAAGGATCAGTGCGGTCACAATCGTCAACCAGGCATACTTTTTCATGTTCGATGTCCCCCTTGTCTTTTATCGTTATTATGACGATGAACCTTGCCGTTTTGTTCCCCGCGTGGAATCAGGATGTTTGAAAAAAACAATGATATACGCAAATATTTGTCCGCCGCGAATCCGATTGACAACCGGTCCCGGGTGTGGTAGACTATTGTTAAAATAAGATTGCTTTTTCCACGGATTGTTCCATTGTTCCGATCAACCTGTTTTCGAAGGGAGAATTGACATGAAGCGAAGGCAATTCCTGGCCCTGTTCCTGAGCGTCGTCCTGCTGCTGGGCATGATGCCCGCGGCACATGCGGATGTGGCCGAAGCATGGGAGAAGCAAGACACATTCGAGCCCACCTGCACCTCGGAGGGTTACGAGGTATGGCACAACTTCATCTCGGACGAGTATGAGCACCGGAACGT
>LVAP01000170.1 GCA_001603025.1 Clostridiales bacterium Firm_10
AATATGTCGGCAGAATGGTGGAATAAGGTCGGGAATCTCTCAACGCTCAGGACAAAGCTGGCTGGTTCCTTCCAGCTGGGCAACGCGCGCGGCGCCGTGCGCGGCATCAGCAGCGCGCTCAGGTCCTGCGGCAGCGTGACGAACGAGATCGGCAAGGACCTGCGGGAGACCGGCGCGCGCTTTGACAGCGCGGCGGCTGCCGTTGACCGGCTGATCGGCGGTCTGTCCAGCGGCAGCTCGCGCTCGGCCGGCATCGGCGGGGGGATCGGCGGCATCACGGGCGGCATCGGCGCCGAGATCGGGAGAAAGAGTAAGAAAATCATACTCGACGACGGCAGGATTATCAAGGAAGCCTTCGATGAATATATCCGGCGCATGAAGCAGGAGGAAGACGCGCTGCGCAAGCGGTTGATCAACTACCTCCACTATCCGTCCGACATGAGCACATGGACGGAGACCATGAAAAAGAAGTTCCAGGAAACGCTGAAGGACGCGAAGGTCTACAACAACAGCGACGGCTCCACCATCTACCGTTTCGGCGATGCCTTTGTGTGGACCAGCGGTGCGGGGGCGCTCCTCACCTATGACAAGTCCACCTCCTTCACCAAGTTTGAGGAGACGCTGACCGAAAACAGGGCGGGCGGCAGCTACAGGAAGACGGAATTCTCCGCTTCGATCGGCCAGATCGGCGCGAAGGGCAAAGTCGAGTTCGACGAGGCGAAGAAGAAGAAGCTCGAAGACCTCGAAAGCATGTGGGGCAAGAAGGACTCTAAAAAGAACGGATTCTACGACAAAAACGGCAACAGGCTGGAGGATCAGTCCAAGGGCAAGGAAAGCTCCCGCAAGATGACCATTCTCGAGGCCGGTGTGGACGCCGGAGACGGCGTCGCGTGGCGGCACGGCGAGAAGAAGCGCGAAGGCAAGTACGGCGCGGGCGAGGTTTCCGGCGACATCGGCTACGCCGAATACAAGGCGGGCATCCACGGCGGTCTCTATCGCACCGAGGTCAAGGCGGACGGCACCAGCAAGCGCGTGTTCGAGCCCGGCGTCAGTGCGGAGATCGGCGGCTCGTTCGGCCTGATGCGCGGCACGGCGAAGGGACACCTGGGCAGCGACAACCTGAACGTGCACGGCGAGGTCGAAGGCAAAGTGGCTTATGCCGAAGCCAGCGCGAAAGGCGAGCTGGGCATAGTGGACGGCAAGCTGGCGGCGCGCGTCAAAGCCAGCGCGGAAGCCAACGTGGTTTCTGTCGGCGGCAAGGTGGGCGTCAACCTGGGCGGCATTGAAGGCAACGTCGGCGCGAACGTCAAGGTCGGCGTCGGCGCGCACGCGGATGTCGGCTATCACGACGGCGTCGTCAAGGTGGATATCGGCGCGGCCGTGGGTATCGGCGTGGACGTGAACTTCGAGCTGAACATCGGCAAAGCGGTCGATAACGCCGTGGACGGTGCCAAGAAGGTCGTGGCGGACATTGGCAAGGGCCTCAGCAAGCTGAAATTCTGGTAAAGTTATGAGGATGAAGAAAATGAATCCTGTGTTTGTGGTTCTGTTGATCGCGGGCCTGATCGTGGCGGGCACAGGCGCGGCCATACTCGCCGCGCGGGGACGCAGCGCCGGCGGCTTCACCCGCACGCGAGCCACGCTGGTCGCCGTGATGCAGGCCGACGGCCCCAACAC
>LVAP01000171.1 GCA_001603025.1 Clostridiales bacterium Firm_10
AACATTTCCACAAAATCGGAACCGGAGATGGTGAAGAACGGCACGCCCGCCTCGCCCGCGACGGCGCGGGCCAGCAGCGTCTTGCCGGTGCCGGGAGGGCCGACGAGCAGCACGCCCTTGGGGATACGCGCGCCCAGGTCCCGGAACCGTTTGGGGTCCTTGAGAAACTCCACCACCTCGCGCAACTCGTCCGTTTCCTCCTGCGCGCCGGCGACGTCGGCGAAGGTCACTTTGTTTTTCATGGGGTCGTTGATGCGCGCGCGGGATTTTCCAAAGCTCATCACGCCCTTGCCGCCGCCGGCCTGCTGGCGCATCATGAAATACCAGAGCCCGGCGAACAGCAGCATGGTCACGATCAGGGGCAGCCATTCCAGCCACCAGGGCGTGGAAGCAGGCGGCGTCACGGTGATGGTAAAGTCGTAGTCCGTCACCTTGACCTGATCCGGATCCTTTCCCAGCTTTTCGCCGTATATGGCGTTGACATCCGAATAGAACTGAGTGACGCTGGGCAACAGGGCGGTCACGTTATAGCGGTTTCCGAATTCCTTGGCGGTGATGCCGCTGTCAGTCGTCGCGCCGATCATGTTGTTGCCGCTGGTCATCACATAAGCCAGTTTTTCTTCCTCGACCAGCTTCAGCAGCTCGGAATAGTTCAATTCTTTAACGGTGTCGCGCGTCGGCGAGCCGATGGCCTGCACGGCCACCAGGATCACAACGACCAGCAGCACGTACATCAGCACCTGCATGATTCTTCTGAATTTAGGTTGATTCAAAACGAGCCTCCCTCGCTTTCCTGCCCCGTATCTTTATCTGTGTTTTCCGCAATGCATTGTTTATTATATCACGCCGCGGGAATGGTTTCAAACCTGTGCGTCAGACATTTGTGTAAACTTCCGGTTTTAATACGCCGACTTCCGGCAGGTTGCGATATTTTTCGTCGTAATCCAGTCCGTAGCCCACCACGAATTCGTTGGGGATCGTGAAGCCGCAGTAATCCACGGTGATGTCTGCCTTAGGGCTGCGCCGATCGGGCTTATCCAGCAGGGTGCATATCTTCAGCGTCTTCGCGCCGCGGGTGATGAGGTTGTTGCGCAGAAAGGTGAGCGTCCGGCCGCTGTCGATGATATCCTCCACAATTATCACGTGCTTGCCGGTGATGGAGTTGTCCAGGTCCTTCATGAAGCGCACGTTGCCGCTGGATTCCGTTCCCGCGCCATAACTCTTCACGATCATGAAATCCAGCCGGCAGTCATGATCGATCCGCCGCATCAAATCGGAGAAAAATACCACGGAACCCTTCAGGATACACACCAGCACAATGGGATCCGGATCATCCTTGTAGTCCTCCGTTATGGCCCGGCCCAGTTCGTCAACGCGCGCCCTGATCTGTTCCTCGGTGATCAGAATCCGGTCCAAATCCTCATGAATCGCCATGTTCTGCCCATCTCCTTCTGTATTCTCTGGCCGTCAGACGAAGGCCCTCCGAGCCCATCCTGAGCCTTGCCGTTTCCGAAACGCCGATTCCCGCCGCCCACAGCACCTCGCTGCCCTTTGCAACCAGCAGCACGGCGTCACGCATTGGGCGGTCGACGCGGCGATTGATAAAATAGTCGCTCAGCTTCTGCGTGCCGAGAAGGCCCAGCGGGCGGATAAAATCCCCCGGACGCCGGGTGCGTACGCACGCGCCGGCGAGGCTGTCGGCGTCCAGCACCTGATCAAAGGGATCGTCCCGCGGCACAGGCTCCGCCGGAGCGCAGGCGATTTCCCCCACGCCGGGCAGCGCGGCCACGCCCTTCGCCGGCAGCGGCGTCTCCCCGCGCTCCACGCTCCGGCTCACGAGATAGAGGCTGCCGCCCGTTCGTTCAACCGTCACGCCCGGAAACGCGGCCCGGCCTCCCGGCGCGCGATAGAGCGCCTCCGCCGCGAGGCAGCCCGCGGCGTCCAGCCCGGTCAGCGTTCGCAGCGCCCGCCGCACGATGGCCGGCGGCGCGTCCACGCAATCCAACCTCCAGCCGACCGGCACG
>LVAP01000172.1 GCA_001603025.1 Clostridiales bacterium Firm_10
GGAAAGGACTCAGGCGCGCTGGTCGCCTGGCAGCGCCTGCACACGCGATGGCCCGTGCCGGGCTCGGTGCAGGTGTTGGGCACGTCGACCATCAGATCGCCCCAGTCGTGGCCCAGCGGCGGCGCGTCGCCTTCCTTGGACGTCCACACGCCGTACTGCTCGCAGATGGTGCACCACACCCAGTAGTGGTCGCCCTCGGTGCAGGTGGGGCCGCCGTTCTGCCACTCGACCATGTCGCTGTCCAGCGACGTCCACTGGTGCGTGTGCTCCGGCACGGCGGAGCCCGCGGTGTCGGTGGTGGCAAGCGCCGAAGGCATCATGCTCAAAACTAACATCAACGTCATCAACAGTGCTGCCCATCTTCTGCGTCTCATGTTCATCCTCCTCGTCGTCCGGCGGTCGTTGTCGAATGGAAGCTGACAAATAAGGGATAATATGCCTCCCTTAAATAATTATACCATAGAGTTTTAGATTTTGCAATTATACCATAGAGTTTTACATTTTGCACCCTGTTTTCAGTCAAAAGCGCGCTTTTTTCTGCAAAAGCGTGTCAAAATCCGTCCGATTCTCATTTCAGCGCAAGGCCGTCCTTAAAAGCCATGCCAACCACCTCGCCCACCGTGCGGTATGCGCAGATGGCCGCGTCGAAGATGACGGGGCGCAGCTTGGCAAGGTCCACCTTCCCGTCGGTGAGGATGGCTTCGTCGGCCTGCGAGGCGACGATCTCGCCGATGAGGAAGCCGGTTTCCGCGTTCCATGATTTCACGCGGCATTCCAGCGTCAGCGGATACTCCTCGATGATCGGGGCGTTGACGTGGGCGCTGGGATGCGTGTGGCAGCCCGCGCGCTCGATCTTGTTCACGTTTTTGCCGCTCTCCACGCCGAAATAGTCCGAAATGACCACTGTATCCACCGTGCCGAAGGCCACGGTGAACGCGCCGGTCTTCTCAAAATTCTCCGTGGTCTTGTGCTTGCCCAGCATCAGGGTGATCTCACCCATCTCGCTCTGCATGCCCCAGGCCGCGTTCATGGCGTTCGGCACGCCGTTTTCGTCATAGGTTCCGATGATGAACACGCCCTCCGGCGTGATGACGGATTTGCGGGATTCAAATTCGACGCTCATAATATACCTCCTCGCCTGATCGGCTCAAATCGTGCGGCCGGTTTTTGGAAAAAGCGTATGTACCATCCGCCGCATCGCCCTCCGTTTGTGTTTTCCGCCGCGCTTTCTCGCCACCCATGCTGCGAGAAAACCACCGGCTGAAAAGCCGGTGGTTGATAAAGCACGACAAAGTGTATGGGCTGAATTAGTCGGCCATGGTCCTGTCGTAGGCAGCCTGGTCCATCGCCAGCAGTTCTTCGGAGCCAAGCGCCTTGATGTTGGCCTGGAACTCGTCCCACTCGGCGTCGATGTCGCGCAGGCCGGTGGCGTACTCAGCCATGCTCTGCTTCACGTAGGTCGCGATAGCGGCACGGGTGGTGGACCAGTCTTCCTGCTCCTCGACGGAGTAGATGATCTTCACGATGTAGTCATCGGGCTTGTAGTTGACCTGCTTGGCAACGGCCAGCGCGTTCTTGTATTCGTTGTTGGCCTCGTTGCCGTCCCAGGTGAAGCGGGAGTTCAGGTTGTCGTAGTCAACGCCGCCGAAGAACTTGCCGGCCCAGTGAGACTTCTGGGGCACGCCCCAGACGCTCTGCAGGATGGTGAAGTAGCCCGGCAGGCCCATTTCGTCGTACATGCCGCGGCTGCCCGGCTCGGCCAGCTCCCAGTCAACACCGGGCTCGCCCCAGCGCTGGACCAGGATGTAGTCCTTCTCATAGTTCTCCGCGTCGAACATGCGGAACGCAGCCTCGGGATACTCGCAATCCTTGGTGATGCACTGCTCGAAGTTGGGGTTCTGGGAGAAGTAGCCGCACACGGCAAAGCCGTCGGGGCCCTGCACCACGGGAATGGGATCCATGATGGGCATGTTCTGGCCGAAGCCGGAGCAGCTGCCCGACACGCCGATGCCCACGATGGGAGTGTCGGCGGAGATCATGGCGTTGTAGGAGGCGTTGTCCTGGGTGAAGGCATAGTCCGGGATCAGGCCCTCTTCATACAGAGAGCGGGCGAACTTCAGGCCCTCTTTGAAGCCTTCCTGGGTGTAGGAGTTGCTCAGGACGCCGTCTTTGATCTGGAGGAAGTTGTCGGAATAGTCCATGTAGGTGTACTGCTTGAGGATCCAGTACAGGATGTTCTGCTGCCAGCCGGTGCCGCCGATCAGCGGGACCTCGTCGTTGGGGTCGCCGTTGCCGTTCACGTCGTTGTCGCGAACGCCGCGCAGGAACTCAACGAACCACTCCTGGGTGGGCGCTTCCTCGGGCATCTCCATGCCGAGAGCCGTCACGAAATCACGGTTGATCCAGGCGCGGGCGGAGTAGAAGTTGGGCAGGGTGCGATACAGGCGCAGCATGCCGTAGTAGTTGCCGTCCAGAGAACGGCCGAGCTTCCACATATCCTGGCCTTCCATGACCTCGGGAACCTTGGCCAGAGCCTGGGCATGATAGTAGTCCAGGTTGCCGATGTAGTCGTTCAGGGGGATCAGGGCGCCGGCCTGGCCGTAGGCTTCGCGGACGGAGTCGTTGTCCAGGTTGAAGCCTTCCAGGATGTCGGGCAGCTCCTCACCGGTGGAGACCTGCAGCTGCAGCTTGGAGTTGGCGTCCGAGCCGGTGGCCGGATACAGCACCCATTCAATGTGGATGCCGGTCAGGTCTTCCAGGTAGGTGGTCATGTAGTTCTCGCCGTACTCATAGGACAGGGTGTTGCTGTCCTGGGTGATGCCGACGGACAGGGTGATTTTTTCCTTCACAACCGGGATCTCGCCGGGTTCGGTGACGTTGGGATCCTGAAGGGTGTAGCCGTCCGCCAGGGCGGGAACCGCCAGCATCAGGGCCAGGCACAGCGCCAGAACGATGCTCAGGGTGTTCTTCATTGCCTTCTGCTCCTTTCAAATTGGGGATCGTCGTGCTTATCTTACAATCACGGCACGCGCCGTGGTCATAACGGGAGAAAACATCAGCCCTTGATGGAGCCGATCATGACGCCGGTCGCGAAGTACTTCTGGATGAAGGGATACACGCAAAGGATCGGCACCGTGGCCACCACGATCAGGCAGTATTTGAGCAGGTCGCTCATGCCCTGCTTGGCCGCCAGCAGTTCGGGGTCGATGCCTGTGGATTCATTCATGGTGTTCGCAACCAGGATCTCGCGCAGGAAAAGCTGCAGCGGATACTTCGAGCGATCCGAGAGATACAGCAGCGCGTTGAAGTAGGCGTTCCAGTGGCCGACAGCGTAATACAGCGCCAGCACGGCCAGCACGGCCTTGGAGAGCGGCAGCACCATCTGGAAGAAGAAGCGCGTGTGGGTTGCGCCGTCCACCTGACAGGCCTCGTACAATTCGTAGGGAATGCTGCTCTGGATAAAGGTGCGGGCAATGATCAGGTTGTACACCGAGATCAGGCCGGGAAGGATCATGACCATGCGGGTGTTGGTCAGATGCAGGTTCTTCATCAGCATGTAGTTGGGGATCATGCCGCCGTTGAAGAACATGGTGACGGTGAACAGCATCATGACGAAGTTCTTGCCGGGCAGGACGCGCCGGGAGAGG
This sequence comes from Clostridiales bacterium Firm_10, assembly GCA_001603025.1. Taxonomy (GTDB): domain Bacteria; phylum Bacillota; class Clostridia; order Christensenellales; family Aristaeellaceae; genus Firm-10. The sequence goes on from LVAP01000172.1 coordinate 3,648, forward strand.
GGATAGGCCGCCACCATGGTGAAGAACACGTTCAGCGTGGTGGCCACCAGGGTGTAGAAGATGGTGTTGCCGTAGCCGATCCAGATGTTGTGGTTCTTGAAGACTTCACGATAGCCCTCCAGGCTCAGATCCACGGGATACAGCCACACCTTGCCGGAAAGAATCGCCTTGCCGGAGGAGAAGGAAGCTGACAGCACGTATACCAGCGGATACAGCACCACGATGGTGATCAGCGTCAGCACCACGTTGACGACAACGTAAAAGACCTTATCGTCTGTGGAAAGCTCGATTTTCTTGTTGCGCTTGTTGACAAATTCAGCCATTCTTCACACCTCCTTACCACAGCGACGTGTCGGTCACTTTTTTGGAAATGCCATTGACGACGATCAGCATGATCAGGTTGATCACGGCGTTGAACAGGTCGATGGCTGTGGCGTAAGAGAAATCGCCGGGAGCGGATGTCATGCCGATGTAGTACACATAAGTCGAGATGATCTCGGACGTGGACTTGTTCAGGTTGTTCTGCATCAGGTAGGCCTTTTCAAAACCGATGCTCATGATGCGGCCCGCGTTCATGATCAGCAGGATGATGGCCGTGGGCAGGATGGTGGGGAAGTCTATGTGCAGCACGCGCTTGAATCGGGATGCGCCGTCAATCTGCGCGGCCTCGTGAAGCTCCGTGTCAACCGCCGAGAGCGCCGCCAGGTAGATGATGGACGACCAGCCCATGTTCTGCCATACGCCGCTCCACACGTACAGGTGCCGGAACGCGGTGGCCTGACCCATCAGGTCTTTGGGGGCCTTGCCCTCGTGCATCGCCTGATACATGATGCCGTACATGCCGATGCGGGGGTTCAGGATGGCGATCAGCATACCGACCAGAACGACCGTGGAGATGAAGTGCGGCATGTAGGAGATCATCTGGACGGTCATCTTGAAGCGCTTGTTGCGCAGCACGTTCAGCGCCAGCGCCAGCACGATCGGGATCGGGAAGTTCGCGAACAGGCCGTACAGCGAAAGGATGATCGTGTTGGGCACGATGGTTTTGAACTGGGGAGACCTGAAGAACTTCTGGAATTGGGCGAACCCAACCCATTTGCTTCCCCAGATGCCGTCCGCGATGCGGTACTTGCGGAAGGCGATCTGCACGCCGATCATGGGAACATAGTGGAAAATGATGATGAACGCCACGGGAATCAGCAGGAACAGGTAGAGTTCCCAGTTCTGACGTGCCAGCTTCAGGGTCGCCCGCCGCGCCTTGCTCTTGGCCGACAGAGCCGGCCTGACATCTTGCGCCATGACATCGCCTCCAAAATGATTAATTGGGAAAAGAACCAGCTTTTCCCTCCTCATATTGTGATACACGTTCAGTATATCATATGACAATAATCAAATCAAGCGCATTTTTCACAAAAGGGACAACATGTTTTCATAAAATGCTGTAATTGTTAACGGGCCCGGAAGACCGCACTGCTTCTTCCGGACCCGTTCCTTTTTTCACACGCGCGTGCTCAGCGCCGCGTCGCCCTGATCACGGTCTCGGCCGCGCCGAGCCCGCCGGCGGATACGGTCAGGCGGATCTCGCCCGGCTCGCAGCCGGCGCGCAGCACCGCCAGCGCCTCACCGCGATAACTCGTAAACGCGCCGGAGGCATAGTTTTCCGCGGTGATGGGATTGCCCGAGCCGAAGCCCATCAGGCTGCCCGCGCCGCTTGCGGCGGCCTTCAGCGCCACGGCGGCGTGGGGATCGACCAGGCCGTTTTCATCCTCCAGCGCCACGCGGACGTAGGCCAGCGAGTATCCATCCGCCGCGATTTCTTCCTTTTCCGGAATCAGCCTCACGCGAACCGCCCGGCCCGCGGTCTGCAGCCTGCTGCGGGATACCTCACGGCCGTCCGCGTAGCCAACCGCCTCCACGGTGCCCGGCTGGTAGACGGCATCGAACAGGAAGCTGAAGGGCAGCTCCGGCACGGTGCGCTCCCCCGCCTTCAGGCGGCCCTGGCTCACGCCGTTCACGAAC
>LVAP01000173.1 GCA_001603025.1 Clostridiales bacterium Firm_10
CACCCGACGGAAATCGAGCCGTTCGGCGGCGCGGCCACCTGCATCGGCGGCGCCATCCGCGATCCGCTCTCCGGACGCGGCTATGTGTATCAGGCCATGCGCGTGACCGGCGCGGCCGATCCCACCCGCCCGGTGGAGGACACCATCCCCGGCAAGCTGCCCCAGCGGAAGCTGACCACCACCGCGGCGGCCGGCTATTCCTCCTACGGCAACCAGATCGGCCTGGCCACCGGCATCGTGGACGAACTCTATCACGACGGGTATGCGGCCAAGCGCATGGAGATCGGCGCGGTTCTCGGCGCGGCGCCGGCCGAAAACGTGCGGCGCGAGGAACCTGTGCCGGGCGACGTGGTGGTGCTGCTGGGCGGGCGCACGGGCCGGGACGGCTGCGGCGGCGCGACCGGCTCCAGCAAATCGCACAACGTGAGCTCCCTGGAAACCTGCGGCGCGGAGGTGCAGAAGGGCAACGCGCCCGAGGAGCGCAAGCTGCAGAGGCTCATGCGCGATCCGCGGGCAACGCGGCTCATCAAACGCTGCAATGACTTCGGCGCGGGCGGCGTGTCCGTGGCCATCGGCGAACTGGCCGACGGGCTGGCCATCAACCTGGACGCCGTGCCCCGCAAATACGAAGGCCTGGACGGCACCGAACTGGCCATCTCCGAATCGCAGGAGCGCATGGCCGTGGTGCTTGCCCCGCAGGACGCGCCCGCGTTCATCGCCCTGGCCGAGGGCGAGAACCTCGAGGCCACCGTGGTGGCCGTCGTCACGGCCGAAAAGCGGCTGGTGATGCGCTGGCGCGGCCGGGCGATCGTCGACGTATCGCGCGAATTCCTGTCCTCCAACGGAGCGACGAAGCATGCGAAGGCGCGCGTGACGGCGGGGGAGCGCTTCGAACGGCCCGTGCCGGCCTCCTTCGGCGAAGGCATGCGCGCGCTGGCGGGCGACCTGAACGTGTGCTCCAAGCGCGGCCTTGCCGAGCGATTCGACTCCACCATCGGCGCGGCCACCGTGCTCATGCCCTTCGGCGGCGAGAAGCAGCGCACGCCCATCCAGGCGATGGTCGCCAAATTCCCCGTGCCCGGGCACGACACCGACAGCTGTTCCGCGATGAGCTGGGGCTGCAATCCGTTTGCGATGGAAAAGAGCCCGTATCGCGGCGCTTATCTGGCGGTGATCGAATCCGCCTGCAAGCTGGCGGCGTGCGGAGCGGGCATTGAGAACGCGCATTTCACCTTCCAGGAATACTTCGAGCGCATGACGTGCGAGGAAAGCTGGGGCAAACCCCTGGCCGCGCTGCTGGGCGCGCTGGACGCGCAGCTGGGCTTGGGCCTGGCCGCGATCGGCGGCAAGGATTCCATGAGCGGATCCTTCGAGCAGATGCACGTACCGCCCACGCTGGTCAGCTTCGCCGTATCCACCGCGAAGGCGACGGACATTGCCTCGCCCGAATTCAAAAAGGCCGGTTCCCGCGTGGCGTTCCTGGCCCCCAAGCTGAATGCCGGCGGCCTGCCGGATGCCGGCAGCGTGAAGGCGCTGTGCGCGCGCGTGACGGCGCTGCTGCGCGAAGGCAAGGCGATCTCCTGCTGGACCCCGGGCTTCGGCGGCATTGCCGAGGGCGTGATGAAGATGGCGCTGGGCAACGGGATCGGCTTCAGGTTTGCCGAAGGCGCCGCGCCCGATGGCGCATTCGCCCTGAATTACGGCGGCTTTATCCTCGAAATGGCCGAAGGCTGCGCCGAAGGCGAAACGCTGGGCTTCACCACGGATGACGGCTGCATCGCCATGGGCGGCGACGCGGTTGCGCTTGACGAACTGGAAAGCATATGGGAAAATAAACTCGAAGGCGTGTTCCCCAGCCGTGTGCGGGCCAGCCGGCAGCTCATTCTGCCCATCACCTGGACGAAGGGCACGACCACCCGTAAAAAGGGCGCTTCCATCGCCCGGCCGCGGGTGCTGATCCCGGTGTTCCCCGGCACCAACTGCGAATATGACACGGAATCCGCGTTCAGGAAATCCGGCGCGGAGCCCACGGTCATGGTTGTGAACAACACCACGGCCAGCGGCGTGCAGCAGTCGGTGGAGCGTTTCGCGCAGCTTCTCGATGAATCGCAGATCCTGTTCATTCCAGGCGGCTTCTCCGGCGGCGACGAGCCGGACGGCTCCGGCAAGTTCATCACGGCGTTCCTCCGCAATCCCATGCTGAGCGAAAAGCTGATGGCCCTGCTGGACAAACGGGACGGCCTCATCGGCGGCGTCTGTAACGGCTTCCAGGCCCTCATCAAGCTGGGCCTGGTGCCCTACGGCTGCATCGTGGAGGCCAGCGCGGAATGTCCCACGCTCACCTTCAATACCATCGGGCGGCACCAGTCGCGCCTGGTGCGCACCCGCGTGTGCTCGAACCTCTCGCCTTGGATGATGCACCTGCCGGTGGGCGAGGTGACCACGACGCCCATCTCCCACGGCGAAGGCCGCTTCATCGCCTCGCCGGAGCTGGTGAAGGCGCTGGCTGAGAACGGCCAGATCGCCACGCAGTACTGCGACGCGATCGGCATCTCATCCATGGACGTGGACATCAACCCGAACGGTTCCGTGGAAGCCATCGAGGGCATTACATCGCCGGACGGCCGCGTGTTCGGCCGCATGGCGCACAGTGAGCGCGCGGGAGAAGGCCTTTACAGGAACGTGCCGGGGAAGGACAGCTTCGCCATGTTCCGCGGGGCCGTCGATTACTTCAAATGATTGACAAGCGAAGGAGCGTGACGAGCGCATGTTGACCGATATCCAGATCGCCCAGCAGACTGAGCTCAAGCCCATAGCTGAAATCGCGAAGGCTGCAGGCATTGATGAAAAATACCTGGAGCCCTACGGCCGCAGCAAGGCCAAGATCGACCTGAACCTGCTGAGGGACAGCGCGGCCCCGGACGGCAAGCTCATCCTGGTGACAGCCATTACGCCCACGCCCGCGGGCGAGGGCAAGACCACCACCACAGTGGGCCTGGCGGACGGCCTGCGGCGCATCGGCAAAAAGAGCGTGGTGGCGCTGCGCGAGCCCTCGCTGGGGCCGGTGTTCGGCGTGAAGGGCGGCGCGGCAGGCGGCGGCTACGCCCAGGTGGTGCCCATGGAGGACATCAACCTCCACTTCACCGGAGACTTCCACGCCATCGGCGCGGCCAACAACCTGCTGGCGGCGATGATCGACAACCACATATACCAGGGCAATGAGCTGCGCATCGACCCGCGCCGCATCACCTGGCGGCGCTGCGTGGATATGAACGACCGCCAGCTGCGCTTCGTGGTGGATGGCCTGGGCGGGCGCGTGAACGGCACGCCCCGCGAGGATGGCTACGACATCACCGTGGCTTCGGAGATCATGGCGGTGCTGTGCCTGGCCAGCGGCATCGAGGACCTGAAGGCGCGCCTCGGCCGCATCGTGGTGGGCTACACCTACGACGATGAGCCCGTGACCTCGGGCCAGCTGAAGGCGGCCGGCGCCATGTGCGCCCTCCTCAAGGACGCCCTCAAGCCCAACCTGGTGCAGACGCTGGAACACACCCCCGCGCTGGTGCACGGCGGACCCTTCGCCAACATCGCACACGGCTGCAACAGCGTGCTGGCCACCCGCATGGCGCTCAAGCTGGGCGATTACGCCGTGACGGAGGCTGGCTTCGGCGCGGACCTGGGCGCGGAGAAATTCCTGGATATCAAGTGCCGCATGGCGGGCCTCAGGCCGGACGCCGTGGTCGTGGTGGCCACGGCGCGGGCGCTCAAGCTGCACGGCGGTGCGAAGAAGACCGAGCTCAAGGAGGAAAACCTGGCAGCGCTGGAAGCGGGTCTTCCCAATCTGCTGCGGCACGTCGAGAACATCACCACGGTGTACAAGCTGCCCTGCGTGGTGGCGATCAACCGCTTCCCCACGGACACCGAGGCAGAGTTGGCGCTCGTGGAGGCCAAATGCCGCGAATTGGGCGTGAACGCGGTTCTGAGCGAGGTGTGGGCCAGGGGCGGCGCGGGCGGCGAGGCGCTGGCGCGCGAGGTGGTGCGCCTGTGCGACACGGAGCACGGCTTCGAGTTCTGCTATCCGGCAGACGCCCCGCTGAAACAGAAGATCAGCGCCATCGTGAAGAAGATCTATCGCGGCAGCGAGGCGGTGTTCACGCCCGAGGCGAAGAAGCAGCTGAAAAAGCTCAGCGAGATGGGCTGCGACGGCATGCCTGTGTGCATGGCGAAGACGCAATACAGCTTCTCGGACGACGCCAGGATGCTGGGCGCGCCGGACGGCTTCAAGGTGACGGTGCGCGCGCTCAAGGTGAGCGCGGGCGCGGGCTTCGTGGTGGCGCTGACCGGCGACATCATGACCATGCCGGGCCTGCCCAAGGCGCCCGCCGCGGAGAATATCGACGTGGACGAAAACGGCACGATTACCGGGCTGTTCTGATCGGCAATACGATGAAGCGCGCCGGGATGGATTCAAACCATCCCGGCGCGCTTTCCCTCTATTTCCGGTATCCCACAGCCTCTATGACCCGCAGCATGGCGTCGTTTTCCGGCAGCGTCCGGCAGGCAGCCGTCCTGCCCCGCGCCAGGATCAATCGCGTGACATGGGC
>LVAP01000024.1 GCA_001603025.1 Clostridiales bacterium Firm_10
CGAAGGCCGCCAGGTGCGCCTGCGCGCCGGGCCGGGCCGCGCCGATGTCCGAACGGCCCAGGCGTTCCGCCGGCGTGCGGCTGGCCATGCGCAGCGCGTCCGCGGCAGGAATGCCGATACCGGCGAGGTTCCTGACGCCGCCGTCCAGATAGCAGGCGCCGCAGGAAAGCGTCGCGCCGCCGTTCACGCGATTCGTGCCGTCGATGATGAGGTATTTCCGCCCGTCGATCACGTGCTCGCCGTCCGGCAGGCCCGTCACCGTTCCGGAATCGGAGATCATCGCCATGCGCCCGGGCCCCTTCAGCCGATAGATCATCTTCACGGTGTTGGGATGCAGGTGCCTGAAATCGCAGATGGCCTCGCAGTACACGCCGTCGTTCAGCAGCGCCGCGTTCACCACGCCGGGATCCCGGTGATGGATGGGCCGCGCGGCGTTGAAGGTGTGGCACAGGGAGGTGACGCCCCAGCCGAACGCCTCCTCCGCCTGCTCGCAGGTGGCGTCGGTGTGGCCGGCCTGCACGCAGAAGCCCTTGTTCAGCAGGTGCGCCGCCAGCTCGCGCGCGCCTTCCCGCTCCGGCGCGAGAGTCACCAGCTTCACGATGTCGTCATAGCCCGCGAACAGCGCTTCATAGGCCGCCGGAGAGGGCTCCGGCATGGCCGAGGCGTCCATCGCCCCGCAGCGGCGCGGGTTGAGGAACGGCCCTTCCAGGTGCACGCCCTGAATCGCCGCGCCGGGCAGCTCGCCCCGCGCCTGGCGCGCCATGGCCTCGCGCACGAAGTCCAGCGCGGTCCGGTAGAGCGCGGCGCTGCCGCACGCGGACAGGCCGACGAGCAGGTCCGTTACGCCGAGTCCGGCCAGCTTCAGCAGGTATTTCTCCAGCCGCGCCCAATCCGGGTGCAGAGAGTGGAAGCCTTCGCCGCCGTGGCAGTGGATGTCGAACAGGCCCGGCGCCAGGATTTCGGCCCGCAGGTCTGCCTTCTCGCCGGGGACGGCGGGCCCGACGGCCTCGATGACGCCTTCCCCGACGGCGACGCGCTGGTTTTCCCGCCAGCCGGCGGGCGTGAGCAGTTTCCGGGCGTAAATGATCAATGCGTGTTCCCCCTCATCTTTGCCGCTGGCAAAACGCGCGGCATCGTGCTATAATTGTGGCGGATCCAAATTAACGGAAAGGATGCGCATATCATGACGAATCCCCTTGGCATTTCCGTCGGCCTGAAAAACTGGAGCCTGCTGCCGGATTACGCGGCGGCCGGCATTGAGGCGGTTGAGATCTCCCTGCCCGGCGCGCCCATCGACGACCTGCGCGCCTTTGCCTGCGAGGCGTACGCACTGCTGCGGAAGAGCGGCATGACGCTGTGGAGCGTGCACCTGCCCTTCGGCAGGAAGCTGGACATCTCCGCGACGGAAGAGACCGAACGCCTGCGCGTGATCGAGGAGCTGAAGCTGTCCGTCGACCTGGCGCGCGGCCTGGGCGCGCAGGCGCTGGTGGTGCACGGCAGCAGCGAGCCGAACGAGGAATCCTCCCGCCCCGCCCGCATGGAGGCGTGCGCGAAGAGCCTTCGCGCGCTGCAGGCTTACGCGGGCGGCATAAAGCTGGCTGTCGAAAACCTGCCCCGCACCTGCATCGGCCGGGCGGGCTGGGAAGTCGCCCGGCTGAGCGACGCGTGCGCCGGCATCTGCTTCGACGTGAATCACCTGCTGATCGAGGACCACGCCGCCTTCCTGAACGCCGCGGAGAAACGGGTCATCACCACACACCTCTCCGACTACGACGGCGTGGACGAGCGCCATTGGCTGCCCGGCATGGGCATCGTGCCCTGGAAGCCGGTGCATGACCGCCTGCTGGCTGCCGGCTACCGGGGGCCGTTCCTGTTCGAGCTGGGGCTCAACGAAAACAAGGAGCCCTACGATCCCGCCCTGGTGGTCTCCACCTGGAAAAAGCTCATCGGCGATTGAACATCACCGTGCGCCGGTCTCCGGCTTCCCGGGCCAGCAGCGCCGCCCGCGTGACGGCGAGGGCGTCCAGCGCCAGCTTCTCCGCCCTCGGCGTGCCGATGGCGTCCAGCATCACGAGCAGGCAGTTCTCCTCCGGCTCCAGCGGCAGCTCCCGGCGCGGCGCCTCGTTTTCCAGAAACACCCGCCCGTCCAGCGCCTCCAGCATGCCCCGCGTGCCGGTGACGCGCAGGCGGTCGTCATCGTGGCGGGGCGCGCCGTCCGGGCGCAGGAAATCCGCGTCCACGGTGCCGATCACGCCGTTCGCCATCCGCATCACCAACGCGGAGGTCACTTCCAGCTCGCCGTGGCCTCGGTTGCAATGGCTGTCCTGAACGCCGGCGATCCACTCGCATTCGCCGCCCAGCTGCAGCAGCCAGTCCAGCGCGTGTATGGCCACCCAGGGAATGATGCCGCCGTAGGTGTCCCGGCGGAAGTACAGCTCGGAGCGGTGGCCCAGCTTGTAGCTCTTCTGGCCATGCAGCTGGCGCACCTCGCCGATCAGCCCGTCGTCTATGGCCTTTTTCACCGTGTTGAACCAGGCGCAGCAGCGCAGATTGAACATGCCGTGCAGCGCCCTGCCGGAGGCCCGCCAGGCCGCCTCCAGCGCTTCCAGCTTTTCGGGCGTGGTGGCCAGCGGCTTCTCGCTGAACACGTGCAGCCCGCGCTCCAGGCATGCGATGGAGACGTCGGCCGCGTCGCAGAACCAGGGATTCACCACGGCCACGTCGACGCGCTCCGCGTCCAGCATGGCGCGCCAGTCCTGATAGAGCGCGGGATGCGCCCCGGCCTTCTCCGCTCCGGCGAGCACGGGCGCCATGTCCTCCCTGGGAGAACCCGGCGCGACGGAAACCAGCTGCAAATCCGGCCTGAGCGGCAGCGCGCGCAGGGCAAAGGCATAGTGGCCGGAAGAACCGATGATCGCGATGTTCATATGACGTCCTCCCCGACGATTCAGATTCGTTGATATTCCCGTTTCATTATAACACGAAACAGGCAATTTGCAAGAAGGAACAGGCGCCGGCCATTGACGCGGGCGGCATTCTCCCCTATAATGAAAGCATCCCTTCGGAAGGAGATGGAAACACATGCAGAAAGTCGCAATCGTCACGGGTGGCACCAGCGGCATCGGGCTGGAGACGGTGCGCGCGCTGGAAAAGGCGGGCCTGCGGGTGTTCGCGCTCAGCCGGCATGCCGTGGAGGGCGTGGAGCACATCGTGTGCGACGTGTCCGACGAGGCGTCTGTGCGGGTGGCTGTGAGCGAGGTCATCCGGCGCGCAAGCCGCATCGACATCCTGGTCAGCTGCGCGGGCTGCGGCATCTCCGGCGCGGTGGAATACACCGAACCGGCCGACGCCAAACGGCAGATCGACGTCAACCTGTTCGGCACGGACCGCGTGATCCGCGCCGTGCTGCCGATCATGCGCATGCAGAAGGGCGGGCGCATCGTGTGCATCAGCTCGGTGGCCGCCGTCGCGCCCATTCCATTCCAGGCATGGTATTCGGTCAGCAAGGCGGGCCTCAACGCGCTCGTAATGGCGCTGCGCAACGAGCTTCAGCCCCTCGGCGTGAGCGTGTGCGCGGTCATGCCCGGCGATATCAAAACCGGCTTCACCGCCGCGCGCAGCAAATCCAGCGCCGGCGACGAGGTTTACGGCGGGCGCATCACGCGCTCTGTGGGCAAAATGGAGCAGGACGAGCAGAACGGCATGAGCGCTGCCTTCGCGGGGCGAGCCGTCGCACGCATCGCGCTCAGGCGGCATGTGCGGCCCTATTACGCGCTGGGCCTGAGCTACAAGGCCTGCTGCGCGCTCATCAAGCTGCTGCCCGCCCGCACGGCCTGCTGGATCATCGGAAAGCTGTACGCGTCGTGACGGAGCGGCGTATTCCGGGCATCAAAAAACAGGGGCTTCCCGTCTGGGACGCCCCTGTTTTGGTCCTTTACGGTCAGGAATTGGCAGCGAAGGATGAGCCTGCCTTCCCTGTTGGGAAAGGCTTTCCCACCCCGGCTTTCCGTGATCGCCGTTTTTTCATCCGATTTCATTCGCCGGCCAGCAGCATCAGGGCGATCGCCAGCTCCGCCAGGGCTTCGTCCTGCATGAACGCCTCCTCCAGAGCTTCGGAAAAACCATCCGGATCGTCGACGATCAGCGCGCCCCGCGACGCCTGCGCGCGCAGCTCGAAGCGGTCGGCGTCGTCCCAGTCGTTCAGGTCGAACGGCTTGCGCGCGCGCCGCTCCCAGCGCCACGACAGCGTGCCCCGCAGGCGTCCGCCCGGCAGGTCGACCGAGACGGCGTAGCGCCCGTCGCCCTGCTTTTTGACGGAACCGAGGTGGGAAAAGAGATACTCCACGCCCTTGGGCATGCTCAGAAAGGCATCCAGCATCTCCAGCGCAGCGGGAAGCGAGTCGGGCCGCTCGTCCCGCGCCATGCCCAGCCAGTCCGCGGCAAGCTCATAAAGCGGAAACCCGGCTTTCGCCAGGCCGCGGCTTCCGCCGGCCTCGAAAGCGCAGCGGGGCGTGCCCCCTTCGTCCTCCTCGGCCACGAAGGACGCGAGGACCCCGCCGTCCTCCGCCAGTTCGACGGCCAGCCAGCCTTTGGCGTAATCCTCCGTGAAGCCCGCCTGCAGGGTGAGCGAGGGGACGGCCTCAAAGGTTTCGCCCTCCGCCGTCACCACGATGTCCGTCAGGCGGATGGTCCACGCGCCGTACTGGTCTGCCGCCAGCGCGGGCGCGCAGGCAGACAGCAGAACGAGCGCCAGCATCAGCGCGAGCGTTTTTTTCATGTGATCGGCTCCTTCCGTCAACGCGATTGTTCGTCTATAATTCATTATAACAGATTTCCGGCGGTTTGTCACAGCCCATCGGCCTGGCTTCGTTCTTTAACCAAACCATGCGGGCGGCGGCAGCGCCCTTCTGATATAATGAACGCAGGCAAGCGGCACTTCACAGGGAGGTTCGTCATGAAAGAACTGTTTGAATTATACAGCGCATTTTTCCGCATCGGGCTGTTCACGTTCGGCGGCGGCTACGCCATGCTGCCCATGCTCCAGCGCGAGGTCGTGAACCACCATCGCTGGACCACGGACGAGGAGCTGCTGGACTGCTACGCCATCGGCCAGTGCACGCCCGGCGTCATCGCCATCAATACAGCCACCTTCGTGGGCTATCGCCGCCGCGGCGTGGTGGGCGGCATCGTCGCCACGCTGGGCATGGTATCGCCCTCTCTGGTCATCATCACGATCATTGCCATGGCGCTGAGCCCGTTCATGAGCAATCCGCACGTCGCGCACGCCTTTGCCGGCATCCGCGTGGCCGTGGCCGCCCTGATCGCCTCGTCCGTCATCAAGCTGGCGAAAAAAAGCGTGAAGGACGCGGTGGGCATCGCGCTGTGCGCCGCGGCCTTCATCCTCGTGGCGCTGGCGGGCGCCTCCCCCATCCTGGTCACGCTCGGCGCGGGGCTGTTCGGCTTCGTCATGGGAAAGGTGCGTGACCGCAAATGACAGACATCCTCTGGCTGATCTACGAATTCTTCAAGGCCGGCCTGTTCGCCGTGGGCGGCGGCCTGGCCACGCTGCCCTTCCTCGCCCGCATGGCCGAAAGCCATCCCGCCTGGTTCACCACCGAGATGCTGGCCAACATGGTGGCCATTTCCGAATCCACGCCCGGCCCGCTGGGCGTCAACATGGCCACTTACGTGGGCTACACCGTCGCGGGGATCCCGGGCGGCGCGATCGCCACGCTGTCGCTGGTGGCGCCCTCGGTCGCCATCATCATGCTCATCTACCGCGTGCTGCAGCAATACAAGAACAGCGCCGCCGTAAAGAGCATCTTCGGCGGGCTGCGCCCCGCCGTTACCGGCCTCATCGCCGCGGCAGGGTTCTCGGTGTTCCGCATGGCGGTGCTGACCGGCGAAACCGGCAGCCTGGCCGCGCTGGTGAACTGGAAAGCGCTGGCGCTGTTCGCCGCGCTGCTCGCCGGCACCCAATGGAAGAAGACGAAGGGCTTCCACCCCGTGCTGTTCATTGCCGTCGGGGCGCTCGTCGGCCTGCTGGCCTCGTTCTAGCCCCGCATCCGCCCGCCGAAAATCCGCTTGACCGAAATGGCGTGGGCGGGGCACATCTCCTGGCAGCAGAAGCAGGAAATGCAGCCCTTCGCGGTGAATTTCGCCTTCCGGTTCTCTATCACGATGATGTGCGGCGGACAGCTCTCGGCGCACCGGCCGCAGCCAACGCACTTCTTCGGGTCCACCTTCGGCAGCGGCTTCAGCAGCCTGCCCATCACCTTGCGCGCCGGAGCGCGCAGGAAGGCGGGCAGGCTTCCCGTAAAGTCCACGCTGGCCGTCTGCGGCAGCCTGAAGGGCGGTTCGGCGCGAACCGGCTCGTCGCCCACCAGCTCAATGGCCTCCGGGTCAAACCAGCCGCGCGCCTTTGCCTTAACCAGCATGCCGACGCTGTCCGGCTCGATGCCGACCAGTCCGGCGGCGAACCAGTCCTGCGCGAACACGTCGCGGGAGGCCAGCGTCAGACCGAGGTGGCGCACCGTGCCGCCGGTGGGACCGTCGCCCTCCATGCAGTCGATGGCGTCCAGCAGCGTCACCTGCGGCGAAACCAGCCGGGCCAGCTCGGCCAGCATCTCCGAAAAGCCCTCAATGTCGGGATGGCGGTAGTGCAGCTCGGGCTTCTGCAGGCCGGGCACGCAACCGAACAGGTTCTTCACGCCGGCTGAGAGGCGCGTCATGGCGTGCGTCTTGAGCTTGGCGATGTTTATGATGAGGTCGGCCTCACAAACCGGATTGATGAGGTTGAACGAGGTGTTTTCAAACCCCGCCGGGCAGGCGCGCTTCTGAAAGCCCGTGTCGCGGTTGAGGGACACGACGTCTCCCAGGGCCTTCATGCCGGTGACGGAATAGATCGGCTCCAGCGCGGAAAGCGCGTACAGCCCGCCCGGGCTGTCTGCCAGCGCAATGTGCTCCACCCCCCTTTCGCGCAGCCACAGCGCCGCGGCGCGCACCAGCGCGGGATGGGTGGTGGCGGCGGTTTCGGGCCGGCGTCCGGCCACCAGGTTGGGCTTGATCAGCACGCGGACGCCGGGATGAAGCAGCCCGCGCACATCCAGCGCTTCAAAATGCCGCGCGACGGCCTCGTTCACGGCCGTCTGGTCATAGGTTTCACAGCGGACGACAGACTGGACAGGCATATCTGCTTTCCTTTCCAACAGAAAAATATCATACAGAGGAGGACTGACACCATGGCACTGCTGCACACCGATTTCTTCTCGAACGTACTGGGCATGTGCGTCCAGATGGACGTGATCCTGCCCCAGCGCACCGCCGGACAGATCGGCATGGAAGGCAAAACCCGCAAGGGCAAATATCCCACGCTCTACCTGCTGCACGGCCTCAGCGACGATCACACCATCTGGCAGAGGCGCACCTCCATCGAGCGCTACGTCTCCGACCTGGGCATCGCCGTGGTCATGCCCTGCACGCACCGCTCCTGGTACACCGACACCGCCTCCGGCATGAACTACTGGACCTACATCTCCGAGGAGCTGCCCGCGATCTGCCGCGACTTCTTCCCGAATATGTCCGGCAAGCGGGAGGACACCTGGGCAGCGGGCCTCTCCATGGGCGGTTACGGCGCCCTCAAGCTGGGCCTGCGCGCCAGCTCCACCTTCTCCCGCGTGGCCACGCTTTCCGGCGCGGTGGACGTGGCCGGATTTGCCTCGCCTCTCACCAAAGCCCGCCTGGCCTACTGGGAGACGGTGTTCGGCCCTGTGGACGGCATCAAGGGCTCTTTCAACGACCTGTTTGCCGCGGCGACGGAGCTGAAAGCCTCCGGCAAGGCCCTGCCCGAGGTGTTCATGTGGTGCGGCACGGAGGACGGCCTGTATCCTTCCAATGTCGCCATGCGCGATCACCTGAACAAGCTGGGCTACAAGCTCACCTATACCGAGTCCGCCGGCGACCACCAGTGGAAGTACTGGGACGAGCAGATCCAGAACGTGCTGAAGTGGATGGTCCGGTAAGCGCTCCGGACAAGGCACTCCTATTATTATATAACAACTGCGCCCCGCTGTAAAGCGGGGCATTTTCATGTTCTGACCGCGCATATACTTTCCCCATGAAGGGAGGCCGAATCATGCGCGAACCGGTTAATACCCCGCCCCTGCCGCCCCACAGCCTCGAGCTGACCGCCCGGAAGAAGGCGGCCATCCGCGGCGTACAGTCCGTCGACAGCTTTAACGATCAGATGGTGACGCTGGATACCTCCGAAGGCCCGCTCACGCTGCTGGGCAGCGGGCTGCACGTATCCCATCTGAATCTGGAAGAAGGGCAGCTGCTGGTGGAGGGCGAGATCTCGGCTCTGGAATACGACGCCGCCCGCCCGCGCGGTTCATGGCTGAGCCGCCTGGCGCGGTGATCCGCGATGCTGTTCCGCACGGCCGGGCAGAGCCTGGCCTTCCTGTTCATGCTCTCCTGCGGGGTGAAAATCGGCGTCTGCCACGACGCGCTGCGCCTGCTGCGTCGCCTGTTCCGGCCAGGGGCGGCGCTCTCGCTGGCGCTGGATCTCTCCTTCGGCGCGGGCGCCGCGGCCCTGCTCATCGCTTCGCTGGTGCGCGCGCTGGACGGCGAACTCCGGCTGTATGCGCTGATGGGCGCGCTGGCCGGCTTCCTGCTCTATGGCGCGACGCTCTCCCGGCTGCTCGCGTTCGTGGCGCGGCGGGCCGCGCAGAGGCTGCGCAGCGCCCGGGCGCGATTCGCGGGGAGCGCATTCGCAAAAAAATTGTTGAAATGACGGCAGGATTTGGAGACATCCTTGCAGAATACAGTTATAATATCATTTTGCATACAGCGAAGGGCGTGAAATACATGAGTCGTTATTTTGAAACGGTTCGGCCGCGTTTCTGGGTGCTCCTCATCTCGGGGCTGCTCATCGTGGCGCTCGGCCTTTACGCCGCCCTGCAGGGTTACATCAGCCGCCAGAATGAAACCATCGCCGCGCTGGCTGAAGAATACGCCGCGCTGCAGGAGGCCTCCGCCGAGCTGGAGGAAAAAATCAGCTACACCTATACCGACGAATACATCGAACGCGAGGCGCGCAGCAAGCTCGGGCTGATCCGGGAGGGTGAAACGCTCTTCCAGTCCAGCGGCGCCGGCGAGGAAGGCGGCCAGTAACACTGCGCCGCGTCTGCCTCTCTTCTCTGAAGAGGGGCTCATTTATTGAGAGGGAGGATGCGCATGGCAGACAACATCATCCAGGGCATGCACGGATGCAGCAGGGAGGACGAATACGTCCGCCCGTCCGACCCGATTATCCAGCAGCGGCTGGAGTGGTTCCAGGACCAGAAGCTGGCGTTCATGATGCACTTTGGCATCTATTCAAACCTCGGCATCGTGGAATCCTGGGCTTTGTCCGACGAGGACGCGCCCTGGTCCCGGGGCTTTGTCGACTGGGAAGACGATCCCCAGGTGTTCAGGCAGCAGTATGTGAACCTCAACAAGAGCTTCAACCCCATCTGCATCCGCCCCGAGGTGTGGGCCGACATCGCCGCGCGCAACGGCTTCAAATACCTCATCTTCACCACCAAGCACCACGACGGCTTCTGCATGTTCGATACCAAATACACCGATTACAAGGTCACCGCGCCGGACTGCCCGTTCCACACGCACAAGCACGCCAACATCGCCAAGGACGTGTTCGACGCTTTCCGCGCGCGCGGCCTGGGCATCGCGGCTTATTTCTCAAAGCCGGACTGGCACTGCCCCTGGTACTGGGCCGAGGGCATGGACAGGCCCGTGGGCGCCTGGCGCAACCCCACTTACGTGCCCGCCGAGCATCCCGAGCTGTGGAACAAATTCGTGGAGTTCACCCACAACCAGATTATGGAGCTGGTTGAGGATTACGGCCCCCTCGACATCCTCTGGCTGGACGGCGGCCAGGTCGGCCCGCAGAACGGCCAGGACATCCGCCTGGGCGAGGTCGTGGCCCGCGCGCGCAAGATCCAGCCCGGGCTGATCGTGGCGGATCGCACCATCGGCGGCGAATTTGAAAACTACATCACGCCCGAGTGCAGCGTGCCCACCGGCCCCATCCACGTGCCGTGGGAGAGCTGCATCATCGTGGGCGGCGGCTTCAGCTACAGCTTCGATCCGCATTTCAAAACGCCGCGCGAGCTGGTGCACCTGCTGATCGACGTGGTGTGCCGCGGCGGCAACCTGGCGCTGAACCTCGCGCCCCAGCCGAACGGCCGGCTGCCCGCCGAGGGCGTGCGCATGCTGGACGGCATGGGCGACTGGCTGCGCGCCAACGGCGAGGCCATCTACGGCACGCGCCTGGCGGATCCCAACGAAAAGGGCATCGTCGCCTTCACAAAGAAGGGCGACGTTCACTACGCTCTGGTGCGCCAGCCGGAAGGCGAGCCGCTGCCACGCTCCCTGATCATCCCCTGGCCCGGCGAGGTGAAGAAGCTCACCCTGCTGGACCTGGAAACGCCGCTGCGCTTTCAGCGCACGGAAGAGGGCCTGCGCGTCGAGATTCCCGAAATCCTCGCGGGCAGCAATCCCATCGCACCGGTGTTCCGCATCGAAAAATGAAACAGATTCACAAAAAGGCTTCTCCCAACGTGGAGAAGCCTTTTGTCAATGCCGCGATGCAGACGATTTGACCGGCTTCCCACAGGGGAAGCCGGTCTTTGGTTTGCGCCCTGTGTCAGGCGATTTCGCAGCGCGTTCCCGTCGTGTAAGACTTTTCGATCGCGTTGAGCACATGCACGGGCTTCACGATGTCGTGCGCGCACTGCGGCATCTCCCCCGTGCGCAGCATCCGCGCGAAGTGCTCCACCTCCCGGGCATAGGCGTCGTCCAGCGTGATGGCGCGCATGTCCACGCCACTCTTGCCCAACACCGTCGCGCCGTAGTTGTATACGCCGTCGGTGTAGTTCAGCGACACGCCGAACCCGCCGTATTCGAGGATGCAGGAGAGGCCCGCTCCAGACCGCACCGCCGTCACAGCCACGGGATCGTAGCCGAAGATGGTCAGCGCCGTCTCCACCAGGTGCGAGGCGTAGAAATAGAAGCCGCCGTAGGGGTTTTCCATGCTCACCGGCGCGAACACATAGCCGCCGGCCAGCTCGCCCTTCGCCTTCTGTTCATCCGCGAAGGCTTTGGCAGCCAGCGTGCCCGCCACCAGCTTGAGCGACGAACCGCCCATGATGGGAACGCCCTTCTCCACAGCCAGCCCGATGAGCGCCTCAGCCTCTCCCCCGTCGTTGGCGATGGGCTTGTCCACGAAGGCGGGCTTGCCGGCCTCAATGAAGGGGCGGGCGTAGCCGGGATGAAGCGCGCCGTTGCGGCTGGTGACCATCACGGCGTCCACCATGTCCAGCATGGCCGCGGGCTCCACGATGGCCGGGCCGCATTTTTCGGAAACCTTCCGGCTGGCTTCGGGATCCTCGCCCCAGACGGCGACGACCCGGATGTCCTCATACGCGCCGGACAGGTTGAATATTTCGGAAAACGCCATGGCGTGGGAGTTTTCCGAGCCGATGATGCCAACTCTGAACATAGCGGCCTCCTCAACAGAATTTCGGCAGGGGGTTCTGGCGGTGCGCCTCTTCGATCACGGCGATCTGGCGGCGCACCTGCCGCAGGGTCACGGTCAGCGGCTTGCCCTCGGTCAGGTGCTCGTAGACCGTGGTGTAGTAGGCGCGCACGGCGGAGACGAAGGAGTTCTCATCCTGCTTGGCGTCCCAGCTGTCGGTGTGCCAGGTGAGTTTCTCGGAGCAGTAGGCCGGCTCGCCCTCCGGCGAGGTCAGCGGCGTGCGGATCAGGTGCTGTTCGGGCGCTTCTTCCGGCACGAACCACTTCCAATCCAGGTGCGTCTGCGAGCCGCAAAGCGAGCCCTGCGTGCCCTCCAGTTTGTAGGTGCCCCAGGAATAAGCGTCGCAGCTGGAGATCTCCAGGTCGATCAGCGGCCTGTCCGGCATGGTCAGGATGAGCTTCACGTAGTCCTCGGCATCGCCGAAGGTGTTGGCGCGGTCCATTTTGCAGAACACGTTCGGCATCTCCTCGCCGCCCAGCAGGTCCAGCGCCTGGTCGAGCGGATGCGGGCCGGTGTTGTAGAGGCTGCCGGCCACGTTGTCCTGGATGCACTGCCAGTCCCACCGGCGGGCGTAGCCGTTGAAGGCGATGGAAACCTGCACCAGCCGCCCCAGCTTCCCGGAAGCGATGACTTCCTTCACCTTCAGGAAGTACGGCGCCAGGCGGCTCTGCTGGAAGATGGCCAGCATTTTGCCGTTCTTCGCCGCGGCCGCCTCCATTTCGTCCAGCATTTCGGGCGTCTTCGCCGCGGGCTTCTCGCACAGTACATTGAAGCCGTGGTTCAGCAGGTCGACCGTCACCGGATGGTGGAACGGCGAGGGCAGCGCGTTCACGACGAGGTCGAAATCCCGGCCGAACAGCTCGGTGTAATCCTCAAACACCGGGCAGCCAAACACGCGCGCGGCCTTCTCCCGGCGTTCGGGCAGCCTGTCGACCACCGCCGCGACCTCGAACCGATCGGCATCAGTCAGGAAATGCCTGCCGTGAATCGAGTATCCGCTGCGGCCCTGGCCCAGAATGGCCACCTTCAGTTTTTTCATGCGAACACATCCTTTCCGTTCATTGCGAATGGGCAGTTTTGTCAGAAAACTATCTCGTCAGCCAGTTGTTGGATTTGAAGCACGGCCCGCTGGGAGGCGAGCGTATCCAGGAGCGCGGCCGCGTCGAAGGGCTTCATGAAGTCGGTCAGCCAGTTCCCGCTGACCGGCGGGCAGTCGATCTCCCGCAGCTCCCCGCCCCTGGCAGCCAGCAGCACCCGTCCGCTTCCGTACCGGAACTCGACGGCGCCGTCCTCCCCCCAGATGTTGAAACGCCAGTAGCTCGGCATCCGCCAAGCCGTGCCGCTCTGCGCTGAGTAGGACACATCCGCCGTCACGCCCGCGCCGCCCCCGAACTCGGCCATAAACTGCGCGCAGTCGCGGAAGCGGGGCGCTTCCCTGGCAAAGGCGTTCCAGCTCCGCGCGGCTACCGGCCGCACAAATTCCAGCCCCGTGACGAAGCGCAGCGCGTCCACGCCGTGGATGGCTATGTCGTTGATGGTGCCGCCGTGGAGCCCTTCCTCAAAATACCACATGGGGCGCTTCCCCCACTCCAGCGGGTGCTGGCCCGTGAAGTTGGCCGCGTGGATGCGCCCCAGCTGTCCGCCACGGATCATTTGCCGCGCCATGCGCACGGCGGGATCGTAGCGCAGGTCCAGCATGCAGTCCACGCGCAGCCGCTTCGCCAGCGCCAGCGATTCGATCCGATCCAGCTCCTCCAGCGAGGTGCACAGCGGCTTGTCCGCAATGACCGGTTTCCCTGCCTCCAGCGCGCGCTGGATCAGGCCGCCGCGAAGACCGTAGCAGTCGCCCACGGCCACGGCCTCCACCCGCGGGTCGCCCAGCAGCGCGTCGAAGCTGTCATAAAACGGCTCCTTAACGGTCCCCCGCGCGGCCTCGCGCGCCGCCGCCTCCGCTTCCCACGCCCCCACAACCGAGACGCCCTCCGTCTCCTTCGCCTTTTTGTACAGCCCGAAAATGTGCCCGTGCCTGAGACCCGCAAACGCGAGATTCATGCTCACGGCCCCCTTACAGGCGCGCGCCGCTGTCCTGGTCCACGTACAGCACGGCGTGTTCGCACAGCCGCAGCGCCGTGGCCGGGCAGGCCGCGCCGACGGGACCGTACACCGTGCGATACACCGCCTCCGCCTTGGTGGCGGCCGGCACCATGCAGAAGTGGTATTTCGCCTTCATCAGCGTGGGAATGGTGAGCGTCAGCGCGTGGGTGGGCACCTCCTCCAGCGAGGCAAAGCAGCCGTCGTGCACCTGCTGCATGCGGCACACCTCGTCCAGCCCCACCTTCTTGATGGGCAGCGGGTCGTTAAAATCCGCTACGTGCGGATCGTTGAAGGCGATGTGGCCGTTCTCCCCGATGCCCATGCACACGATGTCCACGCCCTCCTTCACCAGCGCGCCGTAGCGGGCGCATTCGGCCCCGATGTCCGCCGCGCCGCCGTCGATATAGTGAACCGCCCTGAACGGGGCCAGGCCGAACAGCCGGTCCCGCAGAAAGTTGCCGAACCCCTGCGGCGCGTCCGCCCGCAGGCCCACGTACTCGTCCATGTGCAGCGCCTCGATGCGCGTGAAGTCGATGGCCGGATCATGCGCCAGCGCGGCCAGAAACTCGTTCTGTGAAGGCGCCGCCGCGAAAATCATGCGGATGCTCTCCTTCTCCGCCAGCAGCGACACGATGGCCCCGCGCACCTCCGCGGCTGCCTGCTCCCCCATCTCCCCACGGCTGGCGTAGCGCTTGAC
>LVAP01000025.1 GCA_001603025.1 Clostridiales bacterium Firm_10
TTTTCGGACAGGGGTTCGACCCCCCTCGCCTCCATATCGACCCGGTCTGGACGGACCGGGTCCATTTATTTAAGGCGCCGGCAAACTGCGTTTGCCGGCGCCCTGATGCCGCTGCCGTGCGGTTTTGTCAGTCGAGGGAATAGATGCCATCTGCCGGCTTCCGGTTCGTGATCCAGCGGCCGCCCGTGAAATCCGGCACCGGCACGCTCAGGCCGCCCATGGCGATGGAATGCTCGCTCAGCGCGGTGATGGACATCCACGCCGCGGTGTCGTACACATCGATGGGCGGATCGGTGCGATTCTGAACACTCTCCACATAGGCGCGCAGCACCAGGTAGTCCATGCCGCCGTGGCCGCCGCGCAGGCCGAATTCCTCATATTCCTTCCACAGCGGGTGCTCATATTCCGCCATGTATTTCTCATCGCTCTCCCAGCGGTGCGTCCAGTAGGTGGGATCCGCGGGGCTGCGGCCGTCGATGTAGATGGAGCGATTGTCCTCCATCCAGATGCCTTTGGTGCCCTGGATGCGGCCGCCGCGCGAATACGGACGGGGCAGCGTGCAGTCGTGGGTGAGCAGGATCGTCTCGCCGTTCGCGCAGGTGATGATGGTATTCACGATATCGCCTTCGTGCACCGGCGCGTTGGCCAGCGGTGTGTCCGCCCGATGCTCCTGCAGCCAGGCGTGCAGCCCGGCGGCCTTGGAGGCCACGCTGACCAGGCTGACCATGCGGTTGCCGCGGTTCAGGTTCAGGTAACGGGCGATCGGCCCCAGCTCATGCGTGGGATAGAGCTCGGCGTTCCGGTTCAGGAAATGGCGCTGGCGGTAATGGCGGTTCACGTCGCCCATGCCGATTTCATCGCGCAGGTCGTGCTCGTAGCCGCCCTGAACGTGCACCAGCTCGCCGAAAACGCCTTCCCGGATCATGCGCAGCAGGGTCATTTCCTCCTTGCCGTAGCAGCAGTTTTCCAGCAGCATCACCGGCACGCCCTTTTTTTCGCTCATGCGCACCAGTTCCCAGCATTCCTCGATGGTGTTCGCGCCGCCCACCTCCATGGCGGGGCGGATGCCGTTCTCCACGGCGTCCAGCGCGATGCGGATGTGCGTCTCCCAGTTTGAAAAGATGAACACACCCTCTATATCCTTCCGGCCGGTCACCTCATGGTCATCCAGAACGACGTCCGGCCGGACGCCGCGGGCTTCCTCAACCAGGTCCGCGCCTTTTTCCGCCCGGTCGGGATAGATATCGCACACAACAGGAACATCCACATCGCCCATCTGCAGCAGCGTTTTCAACTGGCCCTGTCCCCGGCCGCCCAGGCCGATGACGCCGAAGCGTACTTTGCGGCCCAATTCTCCCATGCTCATGATCCGCTTACCTCCCGTTTCAACAAAGCGTCATTTCCGGAAACCACGGCCCGGCGCCTTCGCTGCGGCCGTGCCCCTATTGTACTACACTTGGCGGCGCAATGCAATTCCCTACGGCGGCAAAATCAGGCGCCGCCGTCAGTGTCGCCCCTCCGGCCGCCAGCCGGGGCGGTAGACGGGGTGCAGGCCCAGCCGTCCGCGCCAGGCGTCGCGCACCGCCGCGGCGAATACGCGCACTTTCCCGGCGCTCAGCGAGCGACAGGCGGTGAGCATCCGGCACGCGCCCCGCACGAAGGCCGGCCACGTGCCGAGATGCCGGCGATAGGTGATGAGGATGTTGCGCGTTTCGTAATAGTCCCGCCAGGAGGCCTCGCGGGAAAAGCCGCTGTTGTCCCGGTGAAACACATCCGCCGCGGGCACGCAGAGGATCCTGCCCTGCCGCCGCATGCGCAGCGCGTGCTCGAAGTCGTCCGCGTAGATGAAGAAATCTTTTTCCGGCAGGCCTGCCTTTTCCACCGCGCTGCGCCGCAGCAGCGCGCCCACGAAGGAATAGGTGTCCACGTCGAAATACGGCTCTTCATAGCAGCGCTGCGGCGCAGGCACGAGCTGCGCGCCCAGCGGCGTCCGCCTGACGCGGCAGCGGTGCCCCAGCGCGATGCGGGCCTCGTCGTGGTTCTTCGTGCACAGCGCGGCTGTGCCGGCCATGAGTTCCGGGTGCTCCTGCGCAAAGCGCGCAAGCGTCTCGAAGGCGTTCTCCGCCGGCCAGGCGTCGTCGTCGGCCAGCCAGATCCAGTCCGCGTCCAGCGTGAGCGCGGCCTTTATGCCGGCATGGAAGCCGCCGCTGCCGCCCGTGTTCTCCGGAAGCGACAGCGCCATGCGCCGCGCGGGGCCCGGCTCGTCCTGCCACGCCGCGAGGAAGGCGTCTGTACCGTCCGTGCTGTGGTTGTCCACCACCAGCACATAGCGGGGCGGCTTCGTCTGCCGATCATACAGGCGAAGCGTTTTCTTCAGCTCATCCAGCCGGTTGAAGGTGACCAGCACCACGCCGATATCCATGTCTCTCCCGCCTCACAGCCGTTTTTATCAGTTCAATTATACACGGCGCGCCGCGGCTCCGTCAAGCCGGCATGGCGCGGGGCTGTTGCCCGGCACGGAGAAATGTGATACAATCAGAAGCGCAAACCATGTGAAAGGGGGCGGACCCATGACCCACCTGCGCGTGCTCTACGGCTGCGACGACAACTACGCGCCCTATGCCGGCGTGTCGATGACCTCCCTGTTCGAGAGCAACCGCGACCTGGACGAGATCACCGTGTATTTCGCCGGGGCGGACATAGCGCCGGCGAACGCCGAAAAACTCGAGCAGCTGGCGCGCTCCTACGGCCGCGCCTTCCACTTCCTGGACTGCCGCAGCGCCATGCGCCGCGCGGAGGAATACCGCCTGGGCGTGTGGAACAATTCGCTGGCCACGTGGCTGCGCTTTTTCGTGTTCGACCAGATCCCCGAAGAGGCCGACCGGCTCATCTGGCTGGATTCCGACACGCTGGTGCTGGACAGCCTGCGCTCCCTGTGCGGGATGCCGCTGGAGGGCTTTGCCCTGGCCGCCGCCTGCGACTCCATGTGCCTGCGCGCGCGCTACGAGCTGGGTTTTTCGGAGGAGGATCCCTATTTCAACGCGGGTGTGCTGGTGTTCAACCTGGCCTGCTGGCGGCAGGAAAACATCGAGGCGCGCATGATGGACTTCCTCGGCCGCCGGGCCGCGCTCTACGCCCGCAACGACCAGGACCTGCTCAACGACTGCCTGAAGGGACGCATCGCCCGGCTGCACCCGCGCTGGAACTGCCAGGGCACGCTGATGGCCTACCGACCCCGCGACTACCTCGCCGTGTATCGCTGGAAGGGAGGCTCCTATTACGACGAGGCTGAGCTCGAACAGGCGCTGGCCCGCCCCGCCGTGGTGCATTTCTTCCGCTTTCTGGGCGATTATCCCTGGCAGGCCGGCGACAACCTCCACCCCGCAAAGCCCCTCTACGAAGCCTGGAAGGCCCGTTCGCCCTGGCGCGGCCTGCCCGCCGCTCCGCGGAGGAACGGGACGCTCTTCGCCGCGGAAAAGCTGCTCTACCGCCTGCTGCCGCGCAGGCTGTTCCTGCGCCTGTTCTTCCTGGCGCACAACCGCGGCCTGCCGAAGCGGCCGATGCCGCAGCCGCCGCGCTGAACGGCGTCGCTGGGCATACGGGCGCCAGTCTTTGGCAAAAAAATACACGATCGCCCATGTTTTTATCTTGTTTGCCCCATCCGGTTGTGCTAAACTGTTCCAATACAGGAGAACGCATGGGGCGGGATGAGTGTTTTATGATCGAAAAGTGGAAAATACCGGTTCGCCCGATCACGGGGAAAGCCCTGCGCACAGTCTATGTATACCTGCCCGGGGAGGCCGCCGAAAACCCCGACGCGCGCTTCCCGGTGCTGTATATGTTCGACGGACACAACGTGTTCTTCGACGAGGACGCCACCTACGGCAAGAGCTGGGGCATGGGCGAATACCTCGACGCGACGGGCACCGGCCTGATCGTGGTGGCCGTGGACTGCAACCACAGGCGCCCGAACGGCCGGCTGAGCGAGTATTCCCCCTTCACCTTCGACGACCCGGAATTCGGCCACGTGGTCGGCCGGGGCCGGCGCTTCATGGAATGGCTCACCGGCACGCTGAAGCCGGTCATCGACGAGCGCTACCCCACCCTGCCGGAGCGCGAGACCACCTGGATCGCCGGCAGTTCGATGGGCGGGCTCATGAGCCTGTATGCCGTCACCGCCTTCAGCGATGTATTCAGCCGCGCGGCGGCGCTTTCGCCTTCCGTATGGCTGGTGCGCAGGCGCATGGCCGAGCTCATTGAGCAGGCGGCGTATCCGCCTGACACCGTGGTGTATATGGACTACGGCGCGCGTGAAATGGGCAACCACAAGGGCATGCTCCGCTGCTTCAGGCAGACGGCCGACGCCCTGCTGGAAAAGGGCGTGCTGCTCACCAGCCGCATCGTGCCCAACGGCGACCACTGCGAAGCCTGCTGGGAGGAGCAGATTCCCTTCTTCATGCGCATCCTGACCTATTACAGGGAGTGAAACGCCATATGGAGACCCGGTATTTCAAAGAATACAGCCCGATCCTCGGCCGGGATATGGAAATGAAGGTGTACGGCCACGCCGGACGGCCCGTGCTGTTCATCCCCTGCCAGAACGGGCGGTTCTACGATTTTGAGAATTTCCACATGACCGATGTGTGGCGGCCCTGGATCGACGCGGGCCGTGCGATGGTGTTCTCCATCGATACCCTGGACCAGGAAACCTGGAGCGACGCCGGGGGCGATCCCGGCTGGCGCTCATACCGCCACGAGCAGTGGATGTCGTTCATCTTCGACGAGGCCGTGCCCTTCATCCGCGGCATGGCCAACGAACGCAACCGCTGGACGGGCCAGCCCGGCGTGATCGCCTTCGGCGCCTCGCTTGGGGCGACGCACGCGGCGAATCTGTTCTTCCGCCGCCCGGACCTGTTCGACGGCCTGCTGGCGCTGAGCGGCATCTATTCCGCCTCCTACGGCTTCGGCGGCTACATGGACGAGCGGGTCTACCTGAACAGCCCCGTGGACTACCTGGCCGGTATGCCCGCCGACCATCCCTACATCGGGCTCTACAACAGCGGGCGCGGCATCATCGTGGTGGGACAGGGCCCCTGGGAGCTGCCGGAAACCACCTTCCGCGTGCGCGACCTCTGCGCGGAAAAGAACATTCACGTGTGGGTCGACGTGTGGGGCTACGACAGCCGGCACGACTGGGACTGGTGGTACAAGCAGACCGCCTACCACATCCCGCACCTGCTGGACGATTGACCCGAAAGATGCGGAAAGGTGAAAGAGCATGAAAAACTTCGTCTTCATTTCCCCCAACTTCCCCACGAATTACTGGAAATTCTGCAAAGAGCTCAAAAACAACGGCCTCAACGTGCTGGGCGTGGGCGACCAGCCCTACGATGAGCTCATGCCCGAGCTGAGAGACAGCCTGAATGAATACTATAAAGTCTCCTCCCTGGAAAACTATGACGAGGTGTACCGCGCCGTAGCCTTCCTCATCAGCCGATACGGCCGCATCGACTGGCTGGAGAGCAACAACGAATACTGGCTGGAGCGCGACGCCATGCTGCGCACGGACTTCCACATCACCAGCGGCTGGCAGGTGGAAGACCTGGGCCGCATCAAGTTCAAGAGCGGCATGAAGGAATACTACCGCCGCGCGGGCATCCCCACCGCCCGCTGGCACATCGTGGACGATTTCGACGGCTGCATGGCCTTCATCGGGGAGGTTGGCTTCCCGGTCATCGTGAAGCCGGACAACGGCGTGGGCGCCAGCCATACCTACCGGCTGGACGACGAGAATGAGCTTTCCGCCTTCCTGCGCGAGCGCGATCCCGGCATGCGCTTCATCATGGAGGAGTTCGTTACCGCCGAGGTCAACAGCTACGATGCCATCATCTCCAGCCAGGGCGAGCCCCTCTTCGAGACGGGCAACGTGACGCCCAACTCCATCATGGACATCGTGAACAACGCCGACAACTCCCTCTACTACATCGTGAAGGATCTCGCCGAGGACGTGCGCGCCGCCGGACGCGCCGCGGTGAAGAGCTTCGGCGTGAAGAGCCGCTTCGTGCACTTCGAGTTCTTCCGGCTGACAAAGGACCAGCCCATGGGCAAAAAGGGCGACGTGGTGGCGCTGGAGGTCAACATGCGCCCCTGCGGCGGCTTCTCGCCGGACATGATGAACTATGCCAATTCCACCGATGTCTACAAGATCTGGGCGGATATGATCGCCTTTGACCGTTCCACCAAGCCGCAGGGCGAGCACTTCTTCTGCCCCTTCGCGGGCCGGCGCGACGGCAAGCCCTTCGCCCTCAGCCACGAAGAGTTCGCCGCCAAGTACGCCGCGCAGATGCGCATGATGGAACGCATTCCGGACGCGCTCTCCGACGCCATGGGCAACCAGATGTACGTGGCGGTGTTCCCCACCGAGGCGGAGATGAACGCCTTTTACGACGACGCCGTGCGCTGCCGCCCGTAGCGCCGGACACAAAACAGGCGGACCTGCAAACCAGGTCCGCTTTGTTTCACCAGAAAAAAATTCAACCAACGCATATGGCGCTGTCAAGGACGCCGTGAGGTTCACCCGTTTTCCCGCTGGTTTTCCAGGGATGCGCGCACGAACCCCTCAAACAGCGGATGCGGCTTGTTGGGCCGGCTCTTGAATTCCGGATGGAACTGCACGCCAACGAAGAAATCCTCGCCGGGAATCTCCATGGTTTCCACCAGCCTCCCGTCCGGCGAGAGCCCGGAGAGGCACAGCCCGGCCCTTTGCAGCGGCTCACGGTAGGCGTTGTTGAACTCGTAGCGGTGGCGATGGCGCTCGCTGATTTCCAGCGCGCCGTAACACCGCGCGATGGCGGTGTTCTCTTTCAGCACGCATGGATACTTCCCCAGCCGCAGCGTGCCGCCCTTGTCGATCTCGTCACTCTGGTCGGGCATGTAGTGAATCACCTGATGGGGGCTGTTCTCGTCGAACTCGTGGGAATTCGCGCCTGCCAATCCCGCAACATGACGGGCATATTCGATCACCGCAATCTGCATGCCCAGGCAGATGCCGAAATAGGGCGCGTGGTGTTCGCGGGCGTATCGCGCCGCCAGGATCATGCCCTCGATGCCCCGGCCGCCAAAGCCGCCCGGCACGATGATGCCCTGCACCCGGGAAAGGACTTCGGCATAATTTCTCTCCGTCAGCGTCTCGGAATCGATCCACTCAATCGCGACTTTCGCGTTCAGCGCATAGCCCGCGTGCCGCAGCGCCTCGGCCACGGAAAGGTAGGCGTCATGCAGCTGCACATATTTCCCCACCAGGCCGATTGTCACCGCCTTCGACTGATGGTGGATCCGCTCCACCAGCGCCCGCCATTCCGTCAGGTCCGGCTCCGGCGCGGAAAGGCCCAGCTCCCGGCAGACGATGCCGGACAGGTTTGCCTCCTCCAGCATCAGCGGCGCTTCGTACAGATTCGGCAGCGTGCGGTTCTCGATCACGCAGTCCGGCTTCACGTTGCAGAAGTGGGCGATCTTGGAGAAGATGCCCTTGTCGGTAATGGGCTCATCCACCCGCAGCACGATGATGTTTGGCGTGATGCCCATGCCCTGCAGCTCCTTCACGGAGTGCTGGGTGGGTTTCGATTTGTGCTCTCCTGAGGCCCGCAGGTATGGCACCAGCGTCACGTGGACATAGAGCGCGTTCTCCCGGCCGACCTCCAGCCCCACCTGGCGGATGGCCTCGATGAAGGGCTGGCCCTCAATGTCGCCGATGGTGCCGCCGATCTCCGTGATGACCACGTCGGCGTCCGTCTGCTCGCCCACGCGGTAGATGAACCGCTTGATCTCGTCGGTGATGTGCGGGATAGTCTGCACCGTATGGCCCAGGTAGCCGCCCTGGCGCTCCCGCTGGATCACGCCGGCATACACCTTGCCCGTCGTCAGGTTGGAGTACCTGTTCAGATCCTCGTCGATGAAGCGCTCGTAATGGCCCAGGTCCAGGTCGGTCTCTGCGCCGTCCTCCGTGACATACACCTCGCCGTGCTGGTAAGGGCTCATGGTGCCGGGATCCACGTTGATGTAGGGATCCAGCTTCTGCGCGGCCACCTTCAGCCCGCGCGCTTTGAGCAGCCGCCCCAGGGACGCCGCCGTAATGCCCTTGCCCAGTCCGGAGACCACGCCGCCCGTTACAAAGATGTATTTTGCCATCCCGCTTCCTCCTCCCTTTCTTTCCGTCCTGTGTTCCCTGCGCGCCGCTTCAACACGTCGAATCCAAAATCAAAAAGAGGTGAGGGGAGTCTTGTCACACGACTCCCCTCCTGCCCTGCTTGCAACAGTATATCACCCGCCGCGCGGAATGTCAAGTATTTTAACTGTTAATCGCATATAAACTGCGTAATTATGTTTTTGAAACCTGTTTTTCCGGTAAATCTGCAGGATTTCATCCTTAATTATGCACATTCGCCCAGACTACCCCACAGCGTTTCAGTGGATCACGACCGCGGTTCCCTCCTGCGCCGTCACGCATGCCGCGGCAGCGGCGTTCATGTGCACGGCCTTCGGCGTGTCGTCCTGCCAGGTCCACACGGCGGCTGTGTCGGCGTCGGCCGCGGCGAGCCGGGCCTCGACCGCCCCGCGGCTGTCCAGCGCGTTCAGCACGATGACCTCGTAGGCCAGATCGACCGCGTCCCGCGTGTCGGAAGCCAGCACGGCGCTCATCAGCACGTCGTGGAAACCGCCTGTTCGCGCGTCAAACAGCGGATGGCGCAGCAGCGTGCCTTTCGCCGTTTCCACCGCATAGCGGCCGTATTTCTCCTCTGCCGGAGAGAAGGCCGTGAACTGGCAGAACACCGTCGGCCCGTTTGCGGCCAGGCTGCCGATGCCCGTCGGCGTACCGTCTGCCCAGCCGAACAGATCGAAATGAAAGACGTTTTCGCAATCCATCAGCGCCGTGAGGCCGCTGTCGGCATAGAGATAGCCGTTTGTGAGGCCCTGCCGCGTCATCTCGCGGGCCGTCAGCTGCAGGAGATAGGCCTCGCGCAGCACGTTCAGGTCCAGCGCGGGCGCGTCGATCTCCCATTCCGCCTCGATTTCCCGATAAGCCTGCGCTGTGGAGAAGGCCGCCGTGTAACCGTCCTCCGGCGACAGCGTCAGTTCAAACAGCGCGCGGCGTCCGGCTGCCCCGGCCAGCGCGGCCATGCGCTCCGCCTCGTCGGCATTGTTCGCCGGGTCGAATCCAGCCGGCTCGTCGAGGTACAGCAGCGTCTCCCACTCGCGCCAAAGCGCGCCGTCGAACATGCTGTAACCCAGGTTTTCATCCGTTTTCGCCAGCGCGTCGCACAGCACGCCGTACAGCGCCTCGCCGATGACCACCGGCTCACCCTCTGCCGCGGCAATCGCGGCGATGCTCACCACGTCGTCGTATTCGTTCTTCGCGTCCAGCATTTTATGGCAGCGCAGCAGGATCTCTGAATACGCTTTCTGGACGGCGTTGAGTTCCTGACGGATGGCGGAGCTTCCGCCCTCCGCATGATACAGCAGGTGAATGCCGCTGGAATACGTCACCGCGGCGGCCTCCACCGTCGGGTTGACCTCGTACCACCCGCTCTCGCGGTGAACGAAGGACATCACGCCGAATGTGAACGATCCCACGGCGAAGGCCAGCGCCAGCAGAAACAAAACCAGCCGCACGATGTGTTTTTTCCCGGGAGCCACCGCTCCATCCCCCTTCCGCGCACAAAAGAGGCCGCCTCAAAAGGCGGCCTCCCGCGTTTTACTTGAACCGGATCGCCTTGTAGCGCTCGATCTCCTCCGCGCTGCCGTATACCATATGGCCGTTGCCGATGTCCGTCAGCGCCGGCTTTTCGCCCTCGCCGTACTCCTTCGGCGTGTAAACGAACAGCTTCTTCTTCTTCTCGAGAATCGGATCGGGGATCGGGATCGCGGACATCAGCGAATGCGTATAGGGGTGCAGCGGATACCTGAACAGTTCCTCCGTCTCCGCGATCTCCATGACGCGGCCCTTATAGATGACCACAATGCGGTCGCTGATGAAGCGCACGATGGACAGGTCGTGGGCGATGAACAGATAGGTCAGGCCGCGCTCCCGCTGGAACTTCTTGAGCAGGTTCAGCACCTGCGCGCGGATGGACACATCCAGCGCGGAGATGGGCTCGTCCGCCACGATCAGCTCCGGCTCCATGACGATGGAGCGGGCCAGGCCGACGCGCTGCCGCTGGCCGCCCGAGAACTCGTGGGGATAGCGGGTCAGGTGCTCCGGCAGCAGGCCGACATCGTTGATGGCCTTTTCGACCTTCTCCATCCTCTCCTTCTCGTCCTTGAACATGTGGAAGTTGTACAGGCCCTCGGAGATGATATACTCGATGGTGGCGCGCTCGTTCAGCGAGGCCGCGGGATCCTGGAACACCATCTGGATCTTGCGGATGACCTCCTGGTCCTTCTTGTGGGACAGCTTGCCGGAGATCTTCTCGCCCTTGAAGTAGATGGCGCCGTTGGAGCAGGGATTGATGCGCACGATGGCGCGGCCGATGGTCGTTTTGCCTGAGCCGGACTCGCCCACCAGCGACAGTGTCTCTCCCTTATAAATGTCGAAGCTCACATTGTCGACAGCCTTGAACTTGTTTCTGCCCTGCTTGAAAACCACGTCCAGATTTTGAACGGAAAGCAGAACTTCCCTGTTGCTTTTGTCCATGTTCTTCTCTCCTCATTCCTCAAAATCCGTCGCCGCGTAAATGGCCGCCATCTTCTCGTGCAGGTTCTGGATGTTTTTCGGCGCCTCTGTCTTCGGCGCGCGCGGGTCGAGCAGCCATGTCTTGGCATAGTGCGTGTCGCTCACCTTGAACATCGGCGGCTCCTCCTTGAGGTCGATGGCCATGGCGTACTTGTTGCGCGGCGCAAAAGCGTCGCCCACGATCTTGTTGTAAAGGGACGGCGGCGTGCCGGGGATGGAGAACAGCTCGCTGTTCTTGTCCGTCAGCTGCGGCAGCGAGGACAGCAGCGCCCAGGTGTAGGGGTGCTTCGGGTCGTAGAAGATGTCCTCAACCGTGCCCAGCTCCACGATCTGTCCGGCGTACAGCACGGCCACGCGCTCGGCCACGTTGGCCACGACGCCCAGGTCGTGCGTGATGTACACGGTGGTAAAGCCCAGCTCACGCTGCAGGTCCTTGATCAGGCGGATGATCTGCGCCTGGATGGTCACGTCCAGCGCGGTGGTGGGCTCGTCGCAGATGAGGATCTTCGGCTGGCAGCTGAGGGCGATGGCGATGACGATGCGCTGGCGCATGCCGCCGGAATACTGGAACGGATAGTCATCGAAGCGCTTCTCAGGCTCCGGGATGCCCACCTTGCCCATGATCTCCAGCGTGCGCTGCCGCGCTTCAGCCTGGCTGCACTTCTGGTGCTTCAGGATGACCGTCATGATCTGCTTGCCGATGGTGATGACCGGATTCAGGCTGGTCATGGGATCCTGGAAGACCGTCGCGATGCGGCGGCCGCGGATCTGCTGCCAGTCGTTGGTGTACTTCACGTGCGCGCAGTCGATCACCGCCCAGCCGTGGATGATGCCCGCCGCCTCGTCGGTGGAACGGTATTCCACGTAGAACACCGCCGTCTGGAAGATGCGGTTCTTTACGCCGAGGTCGTTCAGATCCTCGCCGATGGCCATGGCGTCGCGGAAGGCGCGGTTCAGCTTGCGGATGAAGCCGATCTGCGACCTGATAGGATAACGCCCGATGGACAGCAGGATCTCGCGGGCCAGCACGTCGTTGCGGGCGAGCACCTCGTCGGTGAGCCCGAGGGGGTTCCCGGGCTTGTCCGGCGCGGCGATCCGGCGGGCCCGCTCGGCCTTGAGCTGCTCGAGCTCCCGGCTGTCCGCGGCCTGACGGGCGGTATCCGACCTGTAGGCGTTTTCACGGGAGGCAATCAGGGCCTTGCGTTCGTTCTCGATGGATTCCACTTCCGTCTCAAAGGTGTGCAGCTTCTCCTGCGAGGATTTGATCTCAGCCGCGTCCGCGGCGCTGTGGTGATCCAGGGTCAGGATGTAGTTGCGCAGGTCCACGGCGTTGTCGCGGGCACTTTTGAGACGGCGCTGGTAATCCTCTTCCTCAGCCTCGGTGAGGGCCTTGACATGCTTTATGTCGGCCTGCTTGGCGAGGATCCGGCGGTATTCGGCCGCGCCGCGCTCCAGCTGGGAATTCTTGTTCAGCGTGTTCCTGAGGTAGTTGAGCAGCCTGCGGTTGTAGGCGGTAAGGCGAACGTCGGTCTGGGAGACCTCGTCGTCGGAGAACACGATGCTGCCGCTCGAGATGAAGCCGTTGGTGTCCAGCATGCCGGCGAAGGTCTTCGTCAGCACGGTTTTGCCCGAGCCGCTCTCGCCCACGATGGCGAGGGACTCGTTCTCGTAAATATCCAGCGACACGTTGCGGATGGCCGTCAGGATGCGGCCGCGCACGTTGAACTTCACGCTCACGTTTTTCAGGGAAAGGAGGACCTTCTTTTCATTGTCAGCCATGGTGCGCCCTCCTCACATATGCGTTCTCGGGTCAGAGGCGTCCGCCAGGTTCTGGCCCAGAACGTACAGGATGATCGTGATCGCCGCGGCGATGGCCACCGGCGGCCAGAATTCCCAGGGATAGATCAGGAAAGCGGACTGCGCTTCCTGGATCATACGGCCCAGCGAAGCTACCTGCGCGGAAAGGCCCACGCCGATGTAGGAGAGGAACACTTCCATGGAAATGTAGCTCGGCAGCTCCGTGGCCAGCAGCGTCACGATGACGCTGGTCAGGAAGGGCAGGATGTTCTTTGAAATCATGCGGGGAATGGGCGTGCCCAGGCAGCGCGAGGCCAACGAATACTCGCGGTCGCGGATGATGAGCACCTGTGTTCTGAAGAAATAGGCGATGCCCAGCCAGCCGGTAATCGTCAGCGCGAACACGAAGCTCCAGAAGCC
>LVAP01000174.1 GCA_001603025.1 Clostridiales bacterium Firm_10
CCGCTTTTTCTTTATCACCGGTTTTTGATGTGTTCCCGCACGGCGTTGGACACGCGCAGGTAGTCGTTGGTGAGGATGCAGTCGATGCCCATGTCGATGTAGCGAACGGCCTCCTCCGGATCGTCGGCAAAGAACACGTTGGTGAGAATGCCGTTGGCCTTGGCATAATCCACCGAGGACTGGTCGAAATACGGCTTGAACAGCTGCACCTTCTGCGCGCCCAGCGCCAGCGCCCGGTTGGTCATGGAGAGCATGTCGGTCTTGTTGCCGTCCCAGCCCACACAGCGATTGATCTCCGGGGCCACCTTGTGGAAACCAGCCAGCCGCTTGTCGCTGGAGGACATCATGTAGCAGTGCTTTTCCGCGCCGTACTGCCGGATGAGGCCTGCGATCTCTTCAAACATGGGATCGGCGGCTTCGCTGTCCCATATCTTCACATGGATGTTCATGATGGTGGTGCAGGCGAACTTCTTCAGGATGTCCTCGAAGCGGATGATCCTGAGGCCTTTGTACGGCTCGCCGGTCTTCACGCCGAAGTCAAACGCCTGCAGCTCCTCGAAGGTATAATCGCCGATGCGGCCCGTGCCGTCGGACACGCGATCCAGCGTGTTGTCGTGGGAGGACACCAGCACGCCGTCCCTGGTGCTCCAGATGTCGAACTCGATCTCCTCCGCGCCCAGCGCCACCGCCGCGCCGTAGGCCGGCATGCTGTTCTCCGGGGCGATGGAATTGAAGCCGCGGTGGGCGCACAGGCGCGGATACGGCAGGTGATCGTCGTCCGCAAGCATCATGCTGCCCGCCGGGCGATACAGCCAGGGCCGGCGGCCCTCGTCGATATACTGCCAGTGCGCCTTCATCGCGCCCCTGAAGCCCGCAGGTTTGAAATGCTTCTTCGCCGGGTCGATCTCCACGACGCCCAGTCCCACGTCGTTTTTCATGTTCAGCAGCATGCCGCCGTCCGGCGCGACCGCCATGCTGCAGCCGCACACGGGCGAATCCGCCCCCATGGACACCGCCGACCGCACCAGGTAGGCGTTCGTGTTGTAGCACAGGAATCGCCCGAAGAGCTCCAGCGCGTCGTGCGTGTCGGTGCGCTGGTGCGAGCAGCCGATGATGATGTCCACATTCTGCCTCGCCAGCGCGGGGAAGGCTTCATACATGTAGAAATCGTAGCAGGTCATGAAGCCGAACCGCAGGCCCTCCGTCTCGAGCACGTACGGCGGCGCGTAGTCATAGCTGTACGCGCAGTCCAGGCCGTTTCCGCCCTGCTCAATCGTCTTCACTTCGGACGGCGCGGGGTGCGCCTTGAGGTATACGCCGATCTCATTGCCCTCCCGGTCGAAGGCATGGGTGGCGTTGGCCCAGCCGCGTTCGGTCCGCTGCGCGTAATTGGCGAATACCAGCGCATGGCAGCGCTTCGCGGTTTCAGCCGCCTTCCGCGCGATGGCCGCATTGTACTTCCCGACGCATTCGTGAAAGGCGTTGCCGTCCGGCGTAGCCACCGGCACATCGCAGTATTCCGGCAGCACGATCAGGTCGAGGCTGTCGTCGCAGCGGTCAATCAGGCCGATCATCTCGCTGAAGCAGGCTTCCGCTTCGGCATAATCCATGGAATAGCGCGGCTGAATCATGCAAACCTTCATGATGGTCTCTCCTCTTTTTCACTTTTTTCGCTTACGCCCCCGGCCCGCCTTGGCCGCTGCTCCCCGCGGCCCTCCCCCTCAATTCGGAATAGTCGTCTGCCGCCTTCGGCGTCATACTCCTTTCCTCATTGGGCTCCTTCGCTCGCCTTGGCCGCTGCTCCCCGCGGCCCTCCCCCTCAATTCGGAATAGTCGTCTGCCGCCTTCGGCGTCATACTCCTTTCCTCATTGGGCTCCTTCGCCCGCCTTCGCCGCTGCTCCCCGCGGCCCTCCCCCTCAATTCGGAATAGTC
>LVAP01000175.1 GCA_001603025.1 Clostridiales bacterium Firm_10
CGCTCCTGGATCAGGTACACGTCGCGCAGGTAGTCTTCCTGGTGGAATGTCTGGTTGAAGCGGTGCCAGGGTGCCAGCGCTTCGGGCTCGGTCTCGCTCGACGAGAGCTTCCAGGTCTCGTTGTCCGGCAGTCCGAACAGCTCGTTGAGTGTCACGAAGGAATAGCCTGCCTTGTGCAGTTTCGGCACCAGCTCCTGCAGCTGCCTGAGGTCGTCCGGCGTGGTGTGGAACAGCAGGATGTCGCCCGAGCGGATGTTCTTCGTGATGTAGGAGGTCGACTGCAGCACGCCCACCTTGCTCCAGTAGGCGATGCCGTAGTATCCCAGCTGGCGCAGATAGGCGTGGGTGCGCTGGTCATATCGGTTGTCGCCGCCTCGCGGACGCAAAAAGTGCATCTGGTAACTGACGCCCAGCGCCTCACTCACCGCGCGGTTCTGTGACCACACCTGGAAGCTGAGGCCCGCGTCGTCCTCATGGTACAGTCCGCTGTGATTCCATGTGTGGTTTTCAATTTCAAAGCCATCTTCCCAGGCGCTCTTGATGATCGGAGCCAGGTAGCTCATGTTTTCCCCGATGGGAAAAATGGTCGCCGCGCCGCCATACTTTTTGAACAGCTTGATAATGGCGCGCAGGTTATCCGCCTGGTTGCAGTCGTCAATGGTAAAGGCGACTTTTTTCCCGCCCGCGTTCGCGCTGTAGAGCACCGGCAGGAAGCCGTCCTCCACCTCCGGCTGCACGGCGTTCACCAGCTTCTGCATGTCGTCTTCTTTCGGATAGACATGGGTGTCGGCCTGCGCCTTCAGCGAGCCTACCGGCCCAAACAGGACGCTCAGCACACACAGCACAGCCAATGCGCACACCGTCAGCCGATGCGTGCGGCGATCATTCCCCTTTACATTTTTCAACGGAATTCCTTCTTTCTCCCGAAGCGTTCAGTAATTAGACGTGTTTAATTCGACAAAGTTCGGCATTATTGTAATCCATGAATGTAAAAAGAAAGGTAATAATGGAGAAAAAAGCGCCAGCCCGGGGTAAAAAAGCAAAAAAGAACGCCGAAACCCGAATGTGGGTCCCGGCGAATGCCGTGATCGGCCATCAGCGATAGCCATCCTTTTCCCAGCTCTTCATGACCAGCTTCAGCTTCTCGATGAAAACCGCGTTGCTGGCGCTCTTCTCAAGCATGCCGATCAACTCTTCCGCGTTATCCTGCGCGTTTCCCTGCAGGAGCCGGCGCATTGTGAGCACGCCCTCCTGTTCCTCCGGCGTCAGCAGCAGATCGTCGCGCCGCGTGCCAGATTTCACCATGTCTATGGCGGGGAAGATGCGCCGCTCGGACAGCTTGCGGTCCAGGTGCAGCTCCATGTTGCCCGTGCCCTTGAATTCCTCATAAATGATATCGTCCATGCGGCTTCCGGTCTCCACCAGCGCCGTGGCGATAATCGTCAGGCTGCCTCCGTTTTCGATGTTGCGCGCCGCGCCGAAAAAGCGTTTCGGGCGGTGCAGAGCCCCCGGGTCCAGGCCGCCGGACAGCGAACGGCCCGTGGGCGGGATGACCAGGTTGTAGGCGCGGGCCAGGCGCGTGATGGAATCCAGCAGCACCACCACGTCCTTGCCCTGCTCCACCAGCCGCTGCGCGCGGTCCAGCGTCATTTCGGCCACCTTGGTGTGGTGCTCCGGTTCCTCATCGAACGTGGAATAGATCACTTCGCCCTCGATGGAGCGTTTCATGTCGGTCACTTCTTCCGGCCGCTCGTCGATCAGCAGCACGATCAGCTGGATTTCCGGATAGTTCTTCGTAATGGCGTTGGCGATCTTCTTGAGCAGCACGGTTTTGCCGGCCTTGGGCTGGGAAACGATCAGGCCGCGCTGGCCCTTGCCGATAGGCGCGACCAGATCCACCGCGCGGATGGCCAGATCCTGCTCGTTTTCCGGATTTTCCAGCCTCAGGCGCTCATTGGGATAGATGGGCGTGAGGTCCTCGAAGGGCTTGCGATGAATCGCCTTCTCTGGGGCTTCGCCGTTCACCGCCGTGATGAAGAACAGCGCGCTGTAGCGGTCGCCCTCGCGCTGGGGGCGCGTTTTGCCCTCCACAAAATCGCCGTTTTTCAGATTGAAGCGACGGATCTGCGCGATGGAGACGTAGGTATCCTTGTCGCCCGGCAGGTAGTTCTCCGCACGCAGGAAGCCGTAGCCGTCGGGCTGGATATCCAGCACGCCGTGGCCGTCGCTGCAGTCGCCGGCCGACAGCAGCTCCTGAACGGCGCTGTTTGTTGCGCCCGGCTCGGCGTTGTTGTAGTAGCCTGTCCGCTCACGCCGGCGGTAGGTGCCCTCGCCGCCCTCGTGACGGTAGCGCTGAACGGATCGGTCTCCTTCCTGCGTCTGGGCCGCGTTCTGGTTGTAGCGCTGGTAGGCGCGCTCCGGCTGGCTGTTCTCCTGCGTGCCGGCAGGCCGCTGATACCGCACAGCGTTCTGTATGCGGCCGCCTGCGGCGCTGCGTTCGTCCCTGTCCGCAGCCGGCCTGGCATGCGCCGCAGGCTGCGGCTTTTCCTGCGTACGAACCATGGGAAGGTTCTGCCTCTGCGCTGAAAGGGTCGGAAGAGCCGACCCGGCAGCCGGCGCAGGCTTCGCTTCAGGCGTCGGTTCCGCCGGCTGCGCGGCCGACGCGGGCTTCGCTTCAGGTGCCGGTTCCGCCGGCTGTGCAGCCGGCGCAGGCT
>LVAP01000176.1 GCA_001603025.1 Clostridiales bacterium Firm_10
CCGGCGGCTCGTCCGTGGGATCAGCCGGCGGCTCGTCCGTGGGATCAGCCGGCGGCTCGTCCGTGGGATCAGCCGGCGGTTCGTCCGTGGGATCAGCCGGCGGCTCGTCCGTGGGATCAGCCGGCGGCTCGTCCGTGGCACCTGCCGGCGGATCTGGATTTGTCCCATCCATATAAGCCGTCATTGGCAGAATGATCAGGCAAATCACCAGCGCACCGCAAAGCAGCAGTTTCACAAATCTGTCATTCATTATCCTATACCTCATCCTATACCTCGCAAAAGATAATGGCATAATCTGACTGTTAGACACGCAAATCGGGATAATAGTTTCAAGCAAAACAAAACATTAACTAAATTCACGTCCTTTGTTGCTTCCCATTATTAAAGAACACATTTTTTAAGGGGACGAAAAGCAGAAAGGCGGCTAAAAATGCGCTCCCGCCATCCCTGAGGCCCGCCAAAGCATAAAAAACCGGCCCACGGCCATGCATCCCCGCGAGGCAGCCGTGCGCCGGTCCAATCCGGTCATCCGTCTTTTTTATCCGCGCGCAGTTTCCGCACCGTGTCGTCACGGATTTCCTGACGGAGGTTTTTCAGATATTCGCTGAATGCGACGTACTCATCGCCATAGGTAAGATTCAGTTCCCGCTCCAGTGGCAGCCAGGTAAACAGGTCGGCTTCATTGTGCTGGATGAGCACCTCCAGCTTGTCCAGCGCCTTGCACAGCCTGGCCTCGAGCGTGTCCATGGCGTCCATTTCATCAAAGAGCGCGTTCAGCTCCAGGCGGTATTCCTCCGGCAGAGTGGCCGACCATTCGCGGATGGCCAGGTCTTCCCGCCTGCTGTCGCCGTCGGTCTTGTTGAACGCCGGAATGTCCCCCGTAAAAGCCTCTCCGATATCGTGAAACAACGCCATCAGAATGACGCGTTCCATATCGGCCTCCGGAAACTCGTCCTTCAGGAAAAATGCCATGATCGCCAGCCGCCACGAGTGTTCGGCCACGCTCTCCCTCCGGCTGTTTGACAACCATGAATGCCGCGTGTTCACCTTCAGCCGCTCGGCCAGATGCACCAGGTTCAGATAATCTCTCGCGTTCATGAGCCCGCCTCCCTTCGCGCTGCATTCCTGTTCTCATTTTATAGCAGGCAAAATGGCGCGTCAAGCATTTTATCCGGGTGGGATTGCGCCATGTGGCTTTTTCGTGATATAATCACAACAAAACGCAGGTCATTCCGGAAAGGATCTGACAGCATGACCAAACGCCTCTACTATGACCAGCCCTATCTGACCGCATTCGATTCGACCGTCACAGCCGTGAGGCCGCTGGCGGGCGGCTGCGCCGTGACGCTGGCTGAATCGTCGTTCTACCCCACCTCGGGAGGACAGCCGTTTGATACAGGCACGCTTAACGGCCTGCGTGTCTGCGACGTCTCGGTCGATGATGACGGCGAAGTATGGCATACGATCGAAGGAACGCTTGAGCCCGGAATGCCCGCTCACGGGGAAATCGACTGGCCGCGGCGCTTCGACCACATGCAGCAGCACGCGGGCGAGCACATGATTGCCGGAGCCGTGTGGCGGCTGTACGGCGGCGTTACCATCGGTCTTCACCTGGGCGCAGACTTTTCCACCATCGACGTGACCATGCCGAACGGTGAAACCCACCTCACTGCCGAACAGATCCGTGCCGTGGAGGACGAAGTCAACGCCGATATCCAGCGGGACGTGCCCATCCGCTGCTGGTTCCCGGACGATGCGGAGCTCAGTGCCCTGCCCCTCCGAAAGCCGCCCACTGTAAAAGAGCACGTGCGCATCGTCGCCATCGGCGATAAAGAAATGGTGGCTTGCGGCGGAACACATCCTTCCTCCGCCGGCCAGATCGCGCTGGTGAAGATCATCGACGCGCGGCCCAGCAAGGGCAAGGTAAGGCTGGCCTTCGTGTGCGGCATGCGCGCGGTCATGGATTATCGGGAGAAGTACGACGCCTGCACGCAGGCTGCCGCACTGCTCTCCGCCCGGTGCGCACAGCTCCCGGAGAGTGTCAGCCGGCTTAAGGACGCAATTGCCGAGTTGGAACACCGGCTCTCCGAGGCATATCAGGCCGAGGCGCTTGGCCAGGTTCAGACGCTGCGTGAGCACGCCCGCCTCATCAACGGCGTGCGGGTCATCGCGGCAAGGCTGCCCGCGCTCGCTCCCGACGGCCTGCGCCGCCTGGCTTCGGAGCTGACCGGGGATGAAAACGCCGTCGCGCTGCTGGCCGCCGAAAAGGAAGGCGGCTGGAATCTCGTCTTCTCGCGCGGAGCCGCCGTTGTTCTGGACATGGGCAAGCTGCTCCGCGAGGCGGCCGCCCGTTGCGGCGGCAAGGGCGGCGGCAGGAGTGACTTCGCCCAGGGCAGCGCGCCGGACTTGTCCGCGCTCGACACAGCGATAGGCATCATACAGGGAGAACTTTAACAGCAGGAGGTTTTGTATGTATGAGAGAAAAGGTCATCGTCACCCACCCGATCCCCGCGGAAGGCCTGAAAGCGCTGTCTGAGCGCTTCGACGTGATTTATCCGGCGCGGCGGGCGCCTTTTTCCCATGAGGAATTGAAAGCCATGCTGCCCGATTGCGATGCCGTGCTGGCCTGCGGGCCGATGCCGCGCGATCTCATCGAAGCTGCCCCGCGCCTGCGCATCATCAGCAATTTCGGCGCAGGCTATGACCGCGTGGACGTGGACGCAGCCGACGAATGCGGCGTTATCGTCACCAACATACCTGACGTGACCGCGGAATCCACTGCTGAGCTCGCCTTTGCGCTGATGCTCAACGTCCGCCGCCGTATTCCGGAGCTTGACGCATTGCTGCGCACAGACAAGCCGGAGAACGTCTTCGGCATGGGCAAGCACATGGCGCACAACCTCGCCGGCGCAACACTGGGCATCGTGGGCATGGGCCGCATCGGACGCCGGTTGGCCGATATGGCCCGGGCGTTCGGCATGACCATACTCTATCACAACCGCACACGCCTGCCTGAAGCCCTCGAACGCGGCGCGCGCCTCTGCACGCTCGACGAGTTGCTGAGCGGATCCGACGTTGTCTCCCTCAACTGCCCACTCACGCCTGAAACGCGCGGCCTCATCGGCGCTCGGGAAATTGCGCTCATGAAGCCGGGCGCAATCATCGTGAACACCTCGCGCGGCGGCACGATCGACTACGACGCGCTGATCGCGGCGCTGGAAACCGGACGGCTGGCCGGCGCGGGGCTGGACGTGTTCCCGGACGAACCGCATGTGCCCGCCCGCCTGCTCGCGCTGCGCACAACCGTGCTCACCCCGCACGTGGGCACCAACACGCACGAGGCGCGCCGTGCCATGGCCGAAGCCTGCGCCGAGTGCATCATTGATGTGCTTGAGGGGCGAACGCCGAAGAACATCGTCAACCGCAGTCTGAAGAAAAAAGCCTGAAATCCGCCTTCGGCGCACAGAAAAACCATCCGCCTCGCATGGGTGCGGATGGTTTTTGCGCGCTGTTTCGCGCGAGGCCGGTCAATAGACCACAACCGTCGTTCCTGAAGCACAGTTGTCCCAGATCCACTTGGCGTCCTCGACGGAAAGCCTCACGCAACCGTGAGACGCCTTGTGTCCCAGCGCGCTCACTGAAGCGCGCCGCAGGGTCGATTCATCCCGTTCGTCATACAGGACGGAATGGAACATGATGTCCTCCTCGATATACCAGGCATACTGAGCCCAACATTTGAATTTCTTAAAATAGTGCCAGCGAGCGCCGCGGCCCGTGTTCCTGAACGTACCCTTGGGCGTCGGGTGATCGTTCGTGCCGGTAGAACAGACGAAGGTCTTTTTCAGAATGGTATAGTTATCCTGGGCGTCGGGCGCATACACATAGACGCGCTGGTCGCTCAGACTCACCTTTATCTGATAGGGCTTGATGGATTTCACCGCTTCCATGGAAAACAGCGTGTACTGCGTAACTTGATCGGCAATGCCCG
This sequence comes from Clostridiales bacterium Firm_10, assembly GCA_001603025.1. GTDB lineage: Bacteria > Bacillota > Clostridia > Christensenellales > Aristaeellaceae > Firm-10. The sequence goes on from LVAP01000176.1 coordinate 3,989, forward strand.
TCTGTTCCATGCGGTTGCGGCTCTGGAAACGCTTTACGGCCGTCTCCGTGCCGCCGCCGAACTGGCCGTCGACACCGCTGGCCGTCAGGTAGCCCAGCCCGTACAGGCGACGCTGCAGGCGGACCACGTCATCCCCCGAGTCTCCCCTGCGCAGCACGTCGCTGTAAACAAGGATACCGTCTTCCAGCAGACGGCGCTGCAGCGCATCGCTCATGACGCCGGTTGGTTCAAAACCCACGCTCTCCGCTGCGGACACCGTTTCCGGCAGCACGCCGTAGGGATTGCTTTCGGGATCGGCTGCCGCAAGTTCTTCCGCGTTTTCCGCGCCGTCGACCATGTCTGCTCCGGCCTGTGGCGCGCTGGTCTGCTTCAGTTTCAGCTCAGGATGGTCGAGTACGTAAAGATAAGTCTCCAGCGCCATGACGCCGCTCTGCGTGGCCTTGTCATATGACCCGCTGGCGGAACCGTTCATGAATCCCAGCATGATGAGCTGCTGCTGCACCTGCTTCACGATATCACCGGACGAGCCGATGACAAGTTGATTGTATACCGGCTTCTTTCCGGGGATCGCATCCTCTGAAAACAGCTTTTTCTGCGTCTCGCGGTCGGCGACGCCCGTCTCATCCAGACCATTCGACACCTGAAACGCCGCCAGCGCCGTCTGCGAATTGACGCCAAAAATGCCGTCTGCCGCGTCATTCAGATAATTCAGCGCCACGAGCCGCCGCTGGACCCGCCGCGCCGCCAAACCGTTCAAACCCCTGGTGACGTCGCAGAGATACAGGTCGTCCGCATCCCCGTAGATGACCGCCTGAAGGGACAGATCAGCCGTGCCGTCCACACTGGTGCGAGGCGTAGGCGCGGGCGTTGGAACTGCCGTGGGCGTAGGCTCCGGCGTTTCAACGACAACGGGGACATCATTCTCTTCCGGCACAGGCGCCGCGCTTGGTTTGGGAGAAGGCGTGGCCGCCTGTGCTCCCATCAGGGTGTCCAGCGTGCGCTGCTCAAGGAGGCGCACGTATTCCTCAAACTCTTTAACGGCCTGGCTGGTGTTGCCGCCGTAGATACCGTCTATTCCGCCCGTATAGAAACCCAGCAGGGAGAGCCTTCTCTGCAGATCCTCGACCTGTTTGCCGCGGCTCTCCAGCCTCAGTTCCACTGCTTCCTCTATGTTTTCCGCTGCGCGAACCGTCTCCGCAGGATCGCTTTCCGTCATTTCCTCCGCTCCAACGCCGACTGCCGTCATCAGCAGCATCGCCAGCAAAAGCCACACAGCCGTCTTCTTCATTTGCGCACCATATCTTCCGCTTATTCTTATTCCGGCCCGGCCGGTCTGTCGTCTGATATATAGACGCAGTACCATCCCTTTTCGTGCCAACAATCATTTGTTAATTTCGCCGTTTCCACCATCGTTTACATTTTTTTCGCTTTACTTCTCCCGGTGCCGGTGCTATAATTCTTTCTGTTGCGGGGCATTAGCGCAGTTGGTAGCGCACAACACTGGCAGTGTTGGGGTCAGGA
>LVAP01000177.1 GCA_001603025.1 Clostridiales bacterium Firm_10
GGCTGTCGTTTCGGCCGTCGGTTCGGCCGTCGGCTCGGCTGTCGGTTCGGCCGTCGGTTCGGCCGTCGGCTCGGCCGTCGGTTCGGCTGTCGGCTCAGGCGTCGGTTCAGCTGTCGGCTCGGGCGTCGACGCGCCCAGCACGCCGAACACGGAAAACCCGTCTGCCTCGAACGCCACCCGTTCGACCGCCTCGTCCGTCTCCACCGCCAGCAGCTGCGGCAGTTCTTCCTCCTGCGCGAAATGCAGTGCCCTCACGGCGTCCGGCGCCGCCACATCCAGCGCCTCGCGGAAGGTAATGCTCACGCTTACTTCGGCCTGGGGCTCAACCTCCGTGCCGTCCCCGGCCAAAAAGGTGATGTCGAAGAAACGGGCGAAGGATACGCTCTCCCCTGCCTCGTCCAGCTTGACGCCTGCCTGCGCAAGATATCGCGCGTATTCCTCCGTTCCCGGCAGGATCTCGCGCACAGCCAGTGTGGTTCCGTCCAGCCGGGCTTCCGGCGCGCAGCTCACGCGAACGGTGTAATCATCGCCTTCAAACACCCGCTCGACGGGCTGGGCAAGCTCCTCCTGCCGCTTCAGCCACCGCGCATAGGCCTCGCTCAGCAGGCCATAGCCGGCAAGCCGCTCGTCGTCGGCCGCGTAAGTGCCGTTTCCCACCTTGTTGGCGTTCGTCCCGTCCATATTGCCTTCGATGGTGCGCACCAGCCGGCCGTACCGGTTCCGGTCATATTCCAGGAAGATGCCGACGTGATCCAGCGTGCCGTCCAGGTCCCAGTCAAAAAACACCAGATCTCCCGGCTGCGGTTCCCCGCGGCCGCGCGCGCAGTAAAGGCCGTATTCCTCCAGCGCGTCGGCCCAGTAGTGCGGGTTGCTGCTCGTGGGGAAGCGTTCCTCCGGCACCTCCGCATAATGCAGGCAAAACGCGACGAAATCCGCGCACCAGCCATCATAGGGCGTTTTTTTCCACATGCCGTAGCGCGACCAGCCCCGCTTCGTGCCGTCCTCCCGGATCACAAAGTCCCGGTCGCTTTCGTGATAGCCCACCTGCGTTTCCGCGATCGCCAGCAGGTCGTCGGCCCATACGCCGCTCAGCGTCACGTCCTCCATGGTGCGTTCCCACTCCTCGGGCGTCTCCGCGTCGCGGACCGCGCAGGGCACGCAGGCCTCAGCCTCACAGGCCCGACCGGCTTCGTCGGTCAGGGTCACGGCCAGCCGCACCGTCGTCACGGCGCCCGTGTCCGCAGGCACGACGCTCACATGGGCCTCATATTCACAGGATTCATAGATCAGCGCATCGTCCTGATACGCAGCGATGCGCACGGATGCGGGCTCGCCGCTGAGGGTCAGCGCAAAACCCATCGCGCGGCCAGCCATGCCGGACAGCTGGTCCGGGCAAATCGCCACAGTCAGCGGTACTGGTGTGTCTGTCGGCGCGGGTTCATCCGTCGGCGCGGGCGTGTCTGTCGGCGCAGGCGTGTCTGTCGGCGCGGGTTCATCCGTCGGCGCGGGTTCATCCGTCGGCGCGGGCGTGTCTGTCGGCGCAGGCGTGTCTGTCGG
>LVAP01000026.1 GCA_001603025.1 Clostridiales bacterium Firm_10
CCGAAGCGCGCCGCCGGAATTCCGGCGGCGCAAATCTTTCTCTTCTACTTTTTGCATATGAAACGTCGGTGTTTTCTGCATATTATCTGCTTTTGGTTAAGAAAAAAGGGAATTGTTATTGACAAACGTATTAATTGCGTTATATACTGTGGCAAAGAGGCTGTTGACCTGCGCGGCCTTTCCGGAAAGCGCAATCCGAAGCTTGGCACGCCCGCATCAGCCCCTGATATTTTGTCCAGATCCTTTCTGAAAGGAATGAGTTCTATGAGTGACCGTCCTCTTCAAGCCGCTGGCACGATGAAGCGAACCGGCCTGCTCCACTGGATCAGGCAGCGTCGGATCAACAAAAACTGGCAGTTCTACGTGATGTTGATTCTGCCGCTGCTGTGGTATGTTCTGTTTTGCTATTTGCCCATGTACGGCGTGGTGCTGGCCTTCAAAAAGTACAGCGCCATGAAGGGCATTCTCGGCAGCCCATGGGTCGACCCGTGGTACAAGTGGTTCATGAAGTATTACCAGTCGCCCTATTTCTCCAGGACCATCGGCAATACCTTCATTCTGAGCTTCTCCTCGCTGCTGTTCGGCTTCCCGCTGCCGATCCTGCTGGCGCTGCTGCTCAACGAGGTGCGCAACAAATTTTTCCAGAAGTTCGTGCAGAACGTGACCTACATCCCGCACTTCCTGAGCACGGTCGTTCTGGTCGGCATGCTGACCTGCTTCACCAACCGCGACTTCGGCATCGTGAACAAGGCCATTGTGGCCATGGGCGGCAAGGCGGAGAACTGGATGCAGGTGCCATCCCTTTTCCGGCCGCTGTATGTCGGTTCCGGCATATGGCAGAACATGGGATGGGACTCCATCATATACATCGCCGCGCTGGCCGGCGTCGACCCGCAGCTGCATGAGAGCGCCTACATCGACGGCGCGAACCGCTATCAGTGCATGTGGCACATCAACCTGCCCTGCATCCTGCCAACGGTCATCATCATGCTGATTCTGAACTCTGGCCACATCCTTTCCGTAGGCTTCGAGAAGGTCTATCTGATGCAGAATGGCCTGAACATGGCCGTGTCAGACGTCATTTCCACCTACGTGTACCGCATCTCCCTGCTTTCCTCCAACCAGTTTGAGCTGTCCACGGCCATCGGCCTGTTCAACTCCATCGTCAACTGCGCCATGCTGGTTTTCGTCAATAAGATTTCCAAAAAAGTCTCCGACGTTCAGCTTTGGTAAGAAAGGAGGACAAACAAATGTCACAGGCAGTCAAAAGCACCGTCAAGCCATCGCGTCATTCCCGTCAGTCCCGCGGCGACATCATCTTTGAAACTGTTGTCGTCATCCTGCTGGCGATTCTGGCGCTGATCATCATTTATCCGCTGTATTTCGTGGTCATTGCGTCCTTCTCCGAAGCCAAGGCCGTCGTGGGCGGCGAAGTCATTTTCCTGCCGAGGAGCGTGACGCTGGAAAACTACATAGAGTGTTTCAAGAATGGCGACCTGATGCTCGGCTACAAGAACGCCTTCATCCTGCTGTTCATCGGCACGGCTGTGTATCTGTTCCTGACGATCCTCTGCGCGTATCCGCTGTCCCGGCGTGATCTGTGGGGGCGCAACGGGATCATGGTCTTCTGCACCATCCCGATGTTCTTCGGCGGCGGCCTGATCCCCACCTACCTGACGGTCACCAAGACGCTGAACCTCCATAACTGGGCGGCGGTCATCCTGGTGGGCGGCGTGTCCACCTACAACATGATCATCATGCGGACGTTCTTCCAGACTTCGATCCCGTTTGAGCTGCAGGAGGCGGCGGAGATCGACGGCAGCACGCCGCTGGGGACGCTGCTCCGCATCATCCTGCCGCTGTCCATACCGGTCATCTGCGTCATCGGGCTGTATTACGGCGTAGGCATCTGGAACAGCTACTTCTCGGCGCTGATCTACGTGTCGGACAAGAACCTGTGGCCGCTGCAGCTGTTCCTGAGGCAGATCCTGGTCAATGCAGACCTGTCCGCCGTGGACGGCGGCGACGTGGCCGACATGGCCCGCCGCGCCATGCGCGCCGAGATCATCAAATACGCCATCTGCGTGCTGGCCTCCATCCCCATGCTGGTGATTTATCCCTTCATCCAGCGCTACTTCGTGAAGGGCGTCATGATCGGCTCGGTGAAGGGCTGATCCTTCGCTTCGGTACTTCGCTCCGTTCAGGAGCCGGGTATAAATATTTTATTAGGAGGTAATCCCATGAAGAAGACTCTTGTGGCTCTTCTGCTGGCTGTGATGATGGTGCTCAGCTGCACCGCTTACGCCGTCGAAGGCCCCGCCACCGACTACTCGCTGTATCCTCTCGTTGATGAGACGATGAACGTGACCGTGACGCACATGTACACCGACGTCATGCCGTCTGACTGGTCCACCGTCTGGTTCTGGCAGGAGCTGGAAAAGCTGACCAACGTTCACGTTGAGTTCACCCCTGTTCCTCAGTCTGACCGCGCCACCCAACTGACCCTGATGTTCGGCTCCGGTGATCTGCCGGAGGTCCTCTTCAAGATGGGCGTCAGCGGCACCCAGGCTGCCCAGTACGGCGGCGAGGGCATGCTGATCGACCTGAAGCAGTATGCCGACATCATGCCCAACTTCAACTACTGGCTGGACGCGTATCCCACGGCCAGGAACGCCATCACCCAGGCTGACGGCAACATCTACGGCTGCCCCTACATCCTGACCGGTTACGCCATCCGCATGGGCACCCGCCTGTTCTTCAACAGCGAAGTGCTGGCCTATGCTGGCTTTGAGAATCCGCCGGCCACGCTGGACGAGTTCTACAACTACCTGACCGCCATCAAGGATTGGGACTACAACGAGAACGGCGAGGATGACACCATCCCGCTGGCCGGCTCTGACTGGAGCAACATGGAATACGTCCTGACCGGCTCTTTCGGCGTCATGAACCGCGGCTCCTCCAACTACTGGGCTGACCAGAACGAGGACGGCACCGCCCGCTTCTGGCATACCGCCGATGGCTACAAGGAACTCATGCGCTACTATCACAAGCTGTATGCTGAAGGCCTGATCGACCCCGACATCTTCACCGCCTCCTTCGCGGACGAGATCGTCAAGGCCCAGAACGGCCGCGCGCTGACCTACACCTTCGTGAACAACAGCCCCGTGTCCGGCTCCAAGTATGAGGCGCTGACCGTGCCCATGACCGAGCCGCTGGAAGGCTTCAACGGCGAGAAGAGCTGGAACAACTACTCCATGCCCGCTTCCACCTCCACCAACTTCAACATCACCTACAAGTGCCCCGAGGAGAAGCGCGAGATCATGGCGAAGTGGGCCGACTACTTCTACTCCCTGGACGGCATCGTGGCCTACTTCATGGGCGAGAAGGACGTCACCTACACCTATGACGAGGCGACCGACACCTACGCTCTGACCGATATGATCCTGAACGACCCCGAGGGCCGCAACTTCGAGTCCGTGCAGTCCAACTGGTGCACCTGGGCCGGCGGCACGAACCCCTCCTGCGCGACCAACGAGCTGTTCAAGGGCGGCGAGACCTGGCCGGTTTCCCTGGAATCCGCTGCTGGCCTCATCAACTACACCCCCGACAACAACGGCGGCGCCATCTGGGCTCCCTTCATGTTCGACACTGACGTGGCTTCCGAAGTGTCCGCTATGACCACCGACTTCGACACCTACCTGGATGAGTGGTCTGCCCACTTCATCTCCGGCGAGAAGGATGTCGATGCCGATTGGGACGAGTACGTGAACGGCTTCAACGCGCTGGGCGTGCAGGAGTACCTCGATCTGATCAACGCGAAGATCGAAGAGCTGGGCCTGTAATCCGGCTGCGGCTGAACGCTAAGCAATCAATGAAAAAGGAGCCCGGCGGTATTCCGTCGGGCTCCTTCCATGACGGACCGCGGAGGAATGAGCCGGCATGAAAACGAGCATTTTTACCCTCCCTTTCCCGGAAATGACCTTTCGCCAGGCGGTTGATTACGCCCTGCGCCTGGGCGTCGGGGCCATTGAACCCTATCCGCATGCCGAGTTTGCGGAGCCCTCCGTCGAGGCGGCGCGCCGGCTGGCCGATTATGCAGGCGAGAAGGGTGTCGGGCTGTGCTGCTTCTCGATGCCGGCCAACCTGGCCGGCGCGGATGTCCGCGGGGAAACAGAGCGCCTCAAGCGCTATGCCGATGTCGCTGCGGCCATGGGGTCGCCGTATTTCCATCATACGCTGGCGCCGCGGCTGAGCCTTGACGCGCGCACGGCCCCGTTCCGGACGCTGATCCGGCGCGCGGCGGAGGCCGCGCGCGAGGTGTACGACTATGCCGGGGAGCGCGGCGTGCAGTGTGTCTATGAGGATCAGGGCTTCGTTGTCAACGGCGCGGAACGCTTCGACGATTTTCTGGAAGCGCTGAACCGCGAGGCGGGCGTGGTGGCCGATCTGGGCAACATTTTCTTCGTGGATGAGACGCCGGAAGCCTTCGTCGCGCGATTTCTGCCCGCCATCCGGCATGTGCACGTGAAGGACTACCTGGTCAAGGACAGCCGCTGGCCGAATCCCGGCCGGGGCTGGTATCTCACCGCCGGCGGCGGGTATCTGCGCGGCACGGTGATCGGCCACGGGCAGGTCAATTTCACGCGGGTATTTTCACTGCTGCACGCGGCCGGATACGATGGCTATTATTCCATTGAATACGACGGCATGGAGGAAGCCGCCGCCGCACAGGAGCTGGGCCTGGCAAACATGCGCCGGTTCATGGCGCTGGCGGCAGGCGAGGCCCGGCCAACAGACTGAAACGCATGAACAGGAGGACAAGCTGCATGAACGTAGGCATTATTATCAGGCACTGCGACGCGGGTCTCAGGCAGGTGTTCGAGACCGCGGCGAAGAACGGCTTCCATCACGGCCAGCTGGTCAGCTGGGATCCCACCCTCTGGACGGATGAAATGGCGGAGCGCATTCCGCCGCTGTGCCGCGAATTCGATATTGAGCTGACCGCTTTCTGGTGCGGATGGTCCGGCCCGAAGTTCTGGAATTTCACCGAAGGCCCGGAAACGCTGGGCATTGTGCCGCCGGCTTATCGCGCCGAACGCGTGCAGAACCTCATCGACGGCGCGGCGTTTGCCCACAGGCTGGGCATCACCGACGTGGTGACGCACATGGGGTTCATTCCGGAGAATATGAGCGATCCCAACTATCCCGGCGTGCGGGCCGCGGTCATGGCAGTGGCGCGGGCGCTGAAGCGGAACGGTCAGAACCTGCTCTTCGAGACCGGTCAGGAGACGCCCGTCGTGCTGCTGCGCCTGTTTGAGGAGATCGGCACGGGCAACCTGTACGTCAACCTCGATCCGGCCAACCTGATCCTCTACGGCAAGGCCAATCCCGTTGACGCGCTGGATGTGCTGGGCGATTACGTGCGCGGCGTGCACGCCAAGGACGGCTTCTATCCCACCAATGGCCGTGAGCTGGGCCATGAGGTGAAGGTGGGAACGGGCAAGGTCAACTTCCCCGTGTTCCTGAAGGAACTGAAAAAGCACGGCTTCGATGGCAGCCTGACCATCGAACGGGAGATCGAGGGCGAGCAGCAGGCCAGGGATATTCTGGAAACACAGGCGTATCTGAACGATCTGATCGCGAAGCTGTAATCCGCGCGGGCAAGGCGATCACATGGACCGGACATACGATTGCTACCTCCCCATAAAACGTTCTTAACATGCGGGTGGTAAGATAAGGTCAAACTAAGGGAGAACCCAGAAAAGGAGATTTTTACCGTGGTCAAGGTCAATATCATTTCCGGTTTTCTGGGCGCCGGCAAGACGACGCTCATCAAGAAACTGCTCGACAGCCCGCTCAAAAACGAGAAGGTCATCCTGCTCGAGAACGAGTACGGTGAAGTGGGAATCGACGGCGGGTTCATGAAGGATTCCGGCATCCAGGTGACCGAAATGAACTCCGGGTGCATCTGCTGCACACTGGTGGGCGACTTTACGCGCGCCATCGACGAGCTGATCGACACTTACCATCCGGACCGCCTTATCATCGAGCCCAGCGGCGTGGGCAAGCTCTCCGACATCCGCCACGTGGTGGCCCAGGCTGAGGAGAAGCACGACCTGACGCTGGCCGGCTGCGTCACCGTTGTGGACGCCGGAAAGTGCAAGATGTACCTGCGCAACTTCGGCGAGTTCTTCTGCGACCAGGTGCGCAGCGCCGAGACCATCATCCTCAGCCGCACCCAGCTGGTGAGCGATGAGAAGACCGCCGATTGCGTCGCCCTGCTGCGCGAGCAGAACGCCGCCGCCCGCATCATTACCACCCCGTGGGATGAGCTCTCCGCCGAGACCATCCTCAACACCATCGAATCCCCCGAGTCCCTCATTGACATCAGCGCGATCTATGTCGAGCATCATCATGACGATGAAGACGATGACGAGG
>LVAP01000027.1 GCA_001603025.1 Clostridiales bacterium Firm_10
GTTGGTAGCGCACAACACTGGCAGTGTTGGGGTCAGGAGTTCGAATCTCCTATGCTCCATAAATAAAGAAAGCTGCCTCCGCAGCTTTCTTTTTGTTTTCAAATTTGATTCAGTCGGCGTACAGGGCCTGTGTTCCCGCATTGTATTCGACGTTCCACCACACGTAAGCAGAGGCGGCCGTGCCTTCGTTTACCTCGCCCCACGTCAACACCGCATAGCCGGTAAAAGTATCGAAATCATGGCTGAGCAGCACAAGGGCTTTGACTTCGTCATCGATGGGCTCGCTGATCGGAATGGCCAGCAACCACTGATTGGTAGCGCTCTCCCAATAGCATACGGCCACTTCGCGCTGAACGTCCTTACGGTTCAGGTCGGGCAGGTAATCCGCCACGAACTGCAGGAAGCGTTCATCCGAATCCCCGGATGCTTCATAGGCGAAGGCCAGCTTTTTCAGCGCATCGTCCGTCTTGCCCTGGGCGAGAAACTCCAGCGCATCCTTGCCGCGAACAAAATACTGATCGGAAGGCATGGCGTCCGCACGGACCAGGGGCAGCGCGACCATGAGCAGGCACAGCGCCAGCGCGCATATCTTTCTGAACATTTCAAATCCCCTCCGATTTCCGGTTTCACAGTTTTCGTATTTTTTGACGGAATGCCTTTCCGAATTGTTGCCTTTTCGGCAACTTTTCTTCATCATATTCTCAATGAATTTCTTTATTTGTGTTCTGCGGACGGAAATTACGCCTCCCTGCTTGAAAACGCCGCGCATTTGCGCTATACTATCAGTANNAATCCGCTCGATTATCTCCGTGATGTGCTTCTGACGCTGCCCGCCATATTGCCGGCTCTCATTCTGCACGAGTGCGCGCACGGCTGGGTGGCCTATAAGCTGGGCGACCCCACCGCGAAAATGATGGGCCGCCTTTCTCTCGATCCCCGCAAACACCTGGATCCGCTCGGTACGCTGAGCATGGTCCTCATCGGCCTGGGATGGGCGAAACCCGTGCCGGTCAATCCCCGCTATTTCAAGCACCCCCGCCGCGACGATTTTCTCGTCTCCATCGCGGGCATTACGGCAAACCTCGTCATGTTCCTGGTCGGCATCCTGGCCTACGCGCTGCTGCGCGTGGCCGTCTTTCGCGGCATGGATCAGTCCTCGTCGGCGTGGGAGATCATTTACCAAATCATCATCCGGTTCTTTTATATCAACCTGGGTCTGGCCGTGTTCAACCTGATTCCCATCCCTCCGCTGGATGGTTATCACGTCCTGAACGACCTGATTCTGCGCCGTTCCCTGTTCGCGACGCCCCAGGCCGCTCAAATCGGCAGGCTGGCGATGTACGCGCTGCTGCTGACCGGCGTGCTGGGCGAAGCGCTTTCCAGGGTTGAGACCTGGGTTGTGAACGGCGTGCTGAACGGAATCATAAGCCTTTTCAGGCTCGTCGGCTTGATATAGCGGAGGACTGACATGCCATACATCGTTTCACTCAAACAGTTTGACGGTCCTCTGGATCTGCTGCTCGCGCTCATCTCGCGCGCGAAAATAGATATCTGCGATATATTCGTCTCCGAAATCACGGAGCAATATCTGGAGTACATGGCCGGCGTTGATGAGCTGGATATGGACGCCGCAAGCGAATTCCTTCAGATGGCGGCCACGCTCATCGAGATCAAATCCCGCGCGCTGCTGCCCATCCCACCTAAGCCGGAAGACCCGGAGGCCGAAACGCCCGAGCAGGCGCTGATTCGCCAGTTGACCGAATACAAGGCCTTCAAGGAAACCTGCGAGGACCTCAAGCGCCTCGAGCAGACAGCCCGGCTCATGCTGAACAAACTGCCTGAGGAGTATCCCCTGCCGCCGCCGGAATATGAGCTTACCGGCCTGACGCTCGAAGGACTCACGCGGGCTTTTCTGCGCGTGATGGAACGCGTGAAAGAGGATTCCGAGGCGCCGCGTCAGCGTGAGATCCGCCGCGACATCTACACTGTTCAGGCTTGCATGACGCGTATCCAATCCCGCCTGCGGAAAGGAGCGATATCCTTTGAATCGCTTTTCGATGATGAACCATGCCGCGCGGAGGTTGTGGGCCTGTTCATGGGCATGCTGGAGCTGCTGCGCCTGAACCGGTTGCGCGTGCGCCAGCGCGGCATATTCGGCGAGATCATCCTCTCACCCGTAAAGCGCGGGGAAACGACCACGGAAGTTGAGGCATCGTAATGTTCAGGGGATTCACGGAGCGGACTGACGAATTCTTCATGGCCATCCGCTTCAACAACAACATGCAGTTTTTCCATGAAAACCATGACTGGTACGAGGAAGCCGTGCGCACCCCCCTCAAGGAGCTGGCTGCCGACCTCGCCCCGGCTGTCGAGCTGCTGGATCCACGGCTGGAAAGGCGCCCTCACCGCGTCGTGTCGCGCATCAACCGCGATATCCGCTTTTCCAACGACAAGTCGCCCTACCGCGACTACATGTGGATTTCCTTCCGCCCTCCCGCCTCCTCGCAGGGCGGCACGCTGGGCGCTTACTTCGACATTTCCGCCGAGGGTTCTTCCTATGGCATGGGCATCTACGACGAAAACCGTCCGCTGATGAACGGCCTGCGCCGCCAGCTGGCAGCGGACGCGGAACCTTTTCTCCGGGTGGCCCGTCCGGCGCTTGGTGAGTTTATGCTGTGCGGTCGGGCCTTCAAGCGCATGAAAATCCCGCCTTCCGTACCGCCGGAGGCGCGTCCCTGGTATCCGCTGCGCGGATTCTGGATCGAAAAGGACCTCACGCGCGCGCAGATCTCTACGCCTGCCCTGGTGGAGGAAATCTCCCACGGCTTTGAGCTGTTCACGCCGCTGTACCGCTATATTTCTGAAATCGAACCCGTTGACGAAACTAAAATGCCATGATATTCATTTGGGGGTTATTATGCGAAGCGAATGGTTGAAACTCAAAAGCGGATCGGATATCCGCGGCGACGCCATGGAACACGACGGCATCCAGCCGCTGCTGACAATCGAAACGGCTGAATGCGTGGCCTATGCCTTTGCCGCATGGCTGGCGCGCAAAACAAACACCACGACCGACAAGCTGACCATCGCCGTGGGCCATGATTCCCGCCTGACCGGCCAGGCGCTCAAAAACGGCATCATCAAGGGACTCACCGCCGCCGACTGCGACGTGCTCGACTGCGGACTGTGCACCACGCCGGCCATGTTTTTCACGACGATTGAGCCTGAGACAAATGCAGACGGCGCCGTGATGATCACCGCCAGCCATCATCCCTGGTACCGCAACGGGTTTAAACTCATCACCCGCGAAGGCGGGCTGCAGGGCAGCGATGTGACCGAAATCCTCACCGCCGCCATGGAAGTCACCCTTCCTCAGCGCCTTGTCAAGCCGATCGATTTCCTCTCCGTCTACACCGAACGCCTGGCGAATATGGTGCGCGAGCGGCTGGAAGATGACGCGCTCAGGCCGCTGCTGGGCCTCCACGTGGTGGTGGATGCCGGCAATGGTGCGGGCGGCTTTTACGCGCAGTTCCTGAAGGATCTGGGCGCTGATGTTGACGGCAGTCAGTTCCTTGAGCCGGACGGCCACTTTCCGAACCACGTTCCTAACCCCGAAGACAAGGATGCCATGGCCGCCGTCTGCCGCGCCGTGCGTGAATCCGGAGCGGACCTGGGCGTCATTTTCGATACGGACTGCGACCGCGCCGCCATCGTGGACGAGCAGGGCCATGAGATCAACCGCAACCGCCTGATCGCGCTCATTTCCGCCATCCTGCTGAACGAGAAATCCGGCCAGACCATCGTGACCGACTCGGTCACCTCCTCCGGCCTTGCGAAATTCATCGCCGAATGGGGCGGCACGCACTACCGCTTCAAGCGCGGCTACCGCAACGTGATCAACGAAGCCATCCGTCTGAACGAGGAAGGCATTGAGTGCCCCATCGCCATTGAAACCAGCGGCCACGCCGCGCTGAAGGAGAACTACTTCCTGGACGATGGCATGTATCTGGTCACGCGGCTCATTTGTGAGGCCATGGAGCGCAAGCGCCAGGGCTTGACGCTGGGATCTCTCATCGACGACCTGGCCGAACCACTGGAAAGCGTCGAGGTGCGCATGAATATCCTCGAGGAGGATTTCCATGCTGCCGGGCAGACCGTGATCGAGACCATCCTCAGCAAGACGCTGGAAGACGCCTCCTGGCATCTGGCAGCCGACAACCGCGAAGGCGTGCGCATTTCCTTCGACCTGGACGGCGGCGTCGATAACGCCTGGTTCCTGCTGCGCATGTCTGTGCACGATCCGGTGATGCCGCTCAACGCTGAATCGGATGTGGCCGGCGGCGTGCGGTTCATGCTGAAAAAGCTCTACGAGCTGCTCGAGGATACGGAAGCGCTCGATCTCTCGCCGCTCAAGAAGTTCATCGAGGACTGACGATTCGGTCCTTTATGATATGTCACGATTACAATGAGAAAGGATGTTTTTCCCATGAGCAAACAGGATAAACTCGTTGTCAACGCCATCCGCGTGCTGTCCGCCGAGGCGGTTCAGCAGGCCAACTCCGGCCATCCGGGCATGCCGATGGGCTCTGCCGCCATGGCCTACGCGGTCTGGGGCAAGCAGATGAAATTCGACCCCAAGGCGCCCAGGTGGGACGACCGCGACCGCTTCGTGCTTTCTTCCGGCCACGGCTCGATGCTGCTGTACTCGTTGCTGCACCTGTTCGGCTTCGGCCTGACCATTGAGGACCTGAAGCAGTTCCGCCAGTTCGGCTCCCTCACGCCCGGCCATCCCGAATACGGCCACACCGCCGGCGTTGAAACCACCACCGGTCCCCTGGGCCAGGGCATCACCAATGCGGTCGGCATGGCGCTGGCTGAAGCCTACCTGGCCGCGCGCTTCAACCGCGAAGGGTTCAATATCGTCGATCACAACACCTACGCCATCATGGGCGATGGATGCCTGATGGAAGGCATTTCCCACGAGGCCGCTTCGCTGGCCGGCACCCTTCGCCTGAACAAGCTGATCGCGCTCTACGACGACAATGAGATCTCCATCGAGGGCAACACCGACATTGCTTTCCGCGAGGATGTGCCCGCCCGTTTCCGCGCCTATGGCTGGAACGTCATCGACGTGCCCAACGGCAACTGCTGGCGCAAAGTGAATGATGCCATCGAGCTGGCGAAGGATGCCGACAAGCCCACCCTGATCGTGTGCCACACCGTCATCGGCTACGGTTCTCCCAAAGCCGGCACGGCTTCCGTGCACGGCGAACCTCTGGGCGCCGACAACCTGGCGGCCACAAAGAAGGCGCTGGGCTGGCCCTGCGAGGAGCCCTTCGGCGTGCCTGCCGAAGTGTACGAGACCACCGCGGCAGTGGCGGAAGCCGGCGCGAAGAAGCGTGCGGAATGGGAAGCGCTGTTTGCCGAGTACGAAAAAGCCTATCCCGAGCTGGCCGCCGAGTACAAGAGCTGGCACAGCGAGACGCTGCCCGTCGATCTCATGAACGACGAAGACTACTGGAAGTTCGACGCGCCCAGCGCCACCCGCGCTTCCTCCGGTGAGGTCCTGAACCGCCTGGCCAAACGCATTCCGAACCTGATCGGCGGCTCGGCCGACCTGGCTCCCTCCAACAAGTCCAACATGAAGGGCCGCGGCGATTTCTCCGCCGAAGACCGCACTGGATCCAACCTTCATTTTGGCGTTCGCGAGCACGCGATGGCGGCCATCTGCAACGGCATCTACCTGCACGGCGGCCTGCGTCCCTACTGCGCAACCTTCTTCGTGTTCTCCGATTACATGAAGAACGCCATGCGCCTGGCCGCGCTGATGGGCCTGCCCATCCCCTACATTCTCACTCACGACTCCATCGGCGTTGGCGAAGACGGCCCCACCCATCAGCCCGTGGAGCATCTGGCCGGCCTGCGCGCCATGCCCGGCATGATCGTGTTCCGCCCGGCCGATAGCAAGGAAACCGCGGCTGGCTGGCTGTGCGCCATGGAAGGCAAGCGTCCCGTCTCGCTGGTGCTCACCCGCCAGACCCTGCCGCTCTATGAGAACAGCGGCAAGGATGCCCTCAAGGGCGGCTACATCATCGCCGACAGCGACAAGGCCACGCCGGACGTCATCCTCATGGCGAGCGGCTCCGAGGTCGAGCAGTGCGTCGGCGCGAAGGCGCTCCTGAAGGAGCGGGGCATCGACGCCCGCGTGGTGTCCATGCCGTCCTTCGAGCTTTTCGACGAGCAGAGCGCCGAGTATAAGGAATCCGTTCTCCCGAACGCCGTGCGCGCCCGCGTGGCTGTGGAGGCTGCTTCTTCCTTTGGCTGGCACAAGTACGTCGGCCTGGATGGCGTTGTGATCGGTCTGGATGAATTCGGCACTTCCGGTCCCGCCAAGACCCTCTTCAAGCACTACGGCTTCACCGCCGAGAACGTGGCGGAAAAGGCTGCGGCGCTGGTGAAGTAACGGCACCCCAAAGCAAAACGCAGGCCGTCCCGTGCGGGACGGCCTGCGTTTTGCACGGTGCCATTATCAATCTTCACTATTGCCCATGGTGGCGGTATGACTGATCAGCGTATCCCAGCAGGCCATGGCGTCGTCGTCATGCGCCAGCCTCGACATGTCATCGCCCAAATCCACATCATCGAACAGGCCGGCGACGCCCTCGTAGTCGACAAAAACGTCGTTCATGAAGGCCGTCAGGCTGCCGAACATGTTCTCGTCAAAGCGGCCGCGGGTCTCGTCGTCGAGGGTTTCCCAAGCCGCCAGCATGTTCTCGCGCATGGTGGGGATGTCTGTGTTCCAGAGGTCGTGTTCAAAGGCGAACTGCAGCACGTCATGCGCCGCAATCGCCATCTTGAGAGAGGCGCCGGCCGTACCGCTTTCCATAGCCGCGACGCACTCAAAGTAATCCACGGCGAATTCCTCAACGGACGGCGCCTGCGAAAGGATCCTCTCCAGCTTGAATTCGGCCGCGCGCTCTTCACGGGAATCCTGCCAGAGCATAATGCCCTCTTCGTTCAGCGTGAAAGCGCCTTCCGCATCCTCCCACTGAACGTCTTCATTCGCCACGTCTCCGTTCTCCGCGTAGGTCACAATGGCCATGCTGCCGTTGGTATAGGTCAGGTTTCCATCCTCCGGATTCCACACGCCATCCATGAGCCACACGCCCTCGGAATCGGCCGAATTTCCCCAATGGATGGAGATGTCGAAATGGATCTCATTTTCAGGCGCTTCCGCGTTGAAGGCGCGACGGATGGTCAGCGCCGCCCTGCCGTAGTAGGGATCGACCCAGCGGCCGCTGTAGTCCGCAGGCTGGCGGGTTTCCTCCGCCGCCAGGCAGCTTGTGCACAGCAGGGCCGCAATCAGCAGCATCGCGATGAGAAACTTCTTCATAAAAACCACTCCTTTTCATTGATATACTGCAGGTTATGGATTGATTCGCCACGTTTCACTCCAGGCTCAGACTGTTCAGGAAGAACTCGTGAAGCAGGCCGTTGCTGGCCATGACGTGGCCGGAGATCAGGCAGTCAGGTCCGTTCTTCCAGCCGGTCACGCGGCCACCCGCCTCGCGCACCATCAGTACGCCGGCGGCAATATCATAGATGTGCAGACAGGGCTCGAAGAAAGCCTCCAGCCGTCCGCAGGCCACACAGCTCAGATCGAAGGCCGCGGAGCCCGTGCGCCGGAAATCGTTGACTTTCAGCACCAGCTCGCCCAGTTGAGGCAGCACTTTTCTTGCCACCTCCGGCTCGCGATGCACGAAGCTCACCGCTGCCACAGACTGAATGGGCTGATCCACATCGGATACATGGATCGGGTGCCCGTTCAGAAAAGCGCCGCCGCCCTTCACCGCCGTGAACATCTCGTTCAATGCCGGGGCATAAACCACGCCCGCCTCGATCTCGCCCCGATACATATACGCAATGGATATGGTATACAGCGGGATGTTCTTGATGAAATTCGTGGTGCCGTCGATGGGATCGATTATCCACATGCCATCCTTTTTCTCGCCTACGCCGGTCTCCTCGCCGAGAAAACCGTCTTCCGGGAAGCGCTCCCGCAGAGAGGAAATAATCATCCGCTCGGAAGCCTTGTCCATGTCCGTCACGAAATCCTTGGCTGCTTTGTTCTCGATGTGAAAACTGTGCCGTTCCAACAGCATCGCGCCGGCTTTCAGTGCCGCCTCGCGGGCTGCCCCCAACTTCGCTTGCCTGTCCATGCAAATAATGCCTTCTTCCGTCTTCCAACTGTATTTACCGCGCGGCGATCCAGTCTCGCAGCACGGCGAAAAACTCACGCGTGTAGTAGTTCAGCGGCGTGACCCATGCGCACTTCGCCGGATTGCCGCTCACGTTTTCCAGTCCCTGCGCACGGGCTGTATTCAGGGCGCGGTAAACGTGATAGCCTGTGGTGGTGATCACCACGGACGCCTCATCGCCTTCCATAAAGGCTCTGGCAAAGGCTATGTTCTCTTCCGTGTTGGTGGATTTCTCCTCAAGGCGCAGGCGATCCGCGTCGATCCCCCTGGCGACAAGGCCTTCGTACATGCTCCGCGCCTCGCTCATGGGCTCATTGCTGCCCTGCCCGCCGCAGAGAATGGCCACGGTGTTTTCGTTCGCCTGCAGATACTCCGCCGCCTTGTCAATGCGGTAATTCAGCAGCACCGAGGGACCGTTGTCCTTAACCCGGGCGCCCAGCACCAGCATGTACTCGGCGTTCGCCTCGGGTTTGGCCAGGCTTCCAGCCACCACGCGGCCCGTCACGACGGCAAACAGCGCCAACGCGGCAACCAGCAACACGGCCAATACAACCGACAGGCGCTTCTGTGTCCTGCGGTTCTTCCTGCCGACGGAGCGCAGGATCCAGTCCAGCACCAGGCAGCCGACGCCCAGCGCCGGCCAAAACAGCGCGAACGTAAACCCGAACCCCAGGTACGGCAGCAAAAGCGCGTAGTAGATCAGCGAGCCAATGCCGGCGATTCTCAATATCCAGCCGACGATCTTGGAGATTCTGGCAGGCCGCCTGTCCTTTCTTTTCATTCAGCATTCCCCTTTTTTCTCTGATCGAGAATTTGGACGTGCCGCGCATCCGCTTCGTTCCACGGTTTACGGCTCAATGCGGTCAAAGTCCAGCGTGGCGAAGTAATCAGCCGGCGTTTCGGCCCGCCTGATCTGGCGGAAGGAGCCGTCCTCCCGCAGCAGCACCTCTGCGGATCGCAGGCGCCCATTGTAATTGTAGCCCATCGAAAAACCGTGCGCACCGGTGTCGTGAATGGCCAGGTAATCCCCCATTTCGATTTCCGGCAGCATGCGGTCCACGGCGAACTTGTCGTTGTTCTCACAAAGCGAGCCGACCACGTCGTACCGGTGATCGCAGGGGGCGTTTTCCTTGCCCAGCACGGTGATGTGGTGATACGCCCCGTACATAGCCGGCCGCATGAGATTGGCGGCGCAGGCGTCCACGCCGATGTAGTGCTTGTGTGTGTTCTTCTCGTGTACCGCCCGGGTAATCAGCCAGCCGCAGGGCCCGCTCACATAGCGGCCCAGTTCCGTCACGACGCGAACATCCTTCCCGATTCCGGCAGGCGCGACAATCTCCTCAAACGCGCCGCGTACCCTTTCGCCCACCAGCGCGATGTCAACCGGCGTTTCCTCCGGACGGTATGGAATCCCCACGCCTCCGGACAGATTGAGCATGAAAAACTCCGCCCCCAACTCCCTGTGAAGCTCGACCGCCGTGCGGAACAGCAGCCGCGCCATGGTGGGATAGTAATCGTTGTCGGTCATGTTGCTGGCCAGGAACGAATGGAGGCCAAAGCGCTTCACGCCCTTCTCCATCAGGCGGCGTATGCCCTCCGTAAGCTGCGCACGCGTGAAGCCGAACTTGGCGTCGCCAGGGCGGCCCATGACGGCGTTGCCGATGATGAAGTCTCCGCCCGGATTGAAGCGGAGGCAGATTTTTTCCGGCAGGCCGCCGTGCTTCTCAAGGAAACCGATATGCGTGATGTCGTCCAGGTTGATGATCGCGTTCAGTCGGCGGGCATATTCGAATTCCTCCGCCGGGGTTTCATTGGAGGAAAACATGATCTCGTCGCCTGAAAAGCCAACCCGTTCGGCCATCATCAGCTCGGTCAGAGAAGAGCAGTCCACGCCGCAGCCTTCCTGCCGCAGGATGTTCAGAATCACCGGGTTTGGCGTGGCCTTCACCGCAAAATACTCTTTATAGCCGGTGTTCCAGGAAAAAGCGCCCTGCAGCGCCCGCGCACGCTCACGCAGGCCTTTTTCCGAATAGAGGTGAAACGGGGTCGGTATTTCGGCATCGATCTTCCGGATGGTTTCCAGCAACGGGACAGCTTTTCCCATCATGATGGTATCTCTCTCTTTCGTCTTCGTCTGCGGTTTTTTATCTTCCCAGTTTGCTGCGAATCATTTTCAGGGCTGCGTCAAGCTCGCGCACCCTCAGCAGGCGCGCGGCCGCCGCATAAATGAGGAACGAGACGCCCGTGCCCGCCGCGAGTCGGAGGAACGAGCCGACGCTGCCGTGCGCCGGAGGCAGAATGCGGTCCATCACCAGGCAGGCAAAGGCGCAAAGCACCGCCGCCAGCGCGGTTTTGAGCAGCTGTTCCAGCGTTTTGCGCCCCCTGATGCGGCCAATCCTGCGGCGCAGCAGGAACAGCAGCGACGTCGCGCCCGCCGTGGCGGAGAGCGATGTGGCCAGCGCCAGGCCGCCCACGCCCATCATCCGGACGAGCAGCACGTTCAGCACGATGTTCAGCACCACCGTGGCCATGGAGTTCAGCATGGGCGTGCGGGTGTCCTGACAGGCATGGAAAGCGCGGTTGAGTATATCGCGCATGCCGAAGCTGAACACGCCGACGATGTAGAACGTCAGCGCATAGGCCGCTGTAGAAACGGACTGCTCGCTGAATATGCCGTGCCGATAAGCCAGCCTGATGACATCCCCGGACATGACGGCGCCTACCGCGATGATCGGGAAGATCACCAGCGCTACCAGCTCAGCGCAGCGTTTTACGATCTTGCCCACGCCCTGCTCGTCATGGCTGGCCGTGTGAATGCTCATCCGGGAGAAGGTAATCGTCTCCAGCGGCACGAGCACCACGCCCACCAGGAAGGTAATCAGCCGGTAGGCCAGGCTCATACAGGACAGATGCCCCTCCGGCAGGCCGGTGGCGAGCATCTTATCCACCATGTGGTTGAGTTCGTTTACCGCCATGCTCAGCACAGCCGGCCCGGCCAGCACCATCAGGCGGCGGAAAACGGGATCCGTTATATCGAACGACAGGCGGTATTTCATGAGGCCTTTCATTGCAGGCAGCAGGATGGCCACCTGCAGGATGCCAGACACAAACACGCCCCAGGCCAGCGCGCGGATGCCCGCGGTATGCGAAAAACCGATCGTGGCAATCAGCAGCGCGAATGTGAGCGGAAAGCCTGTCAGCTGAGCGGCGAGATACTTTTCGCGCGCGTTCAGGATCGACGACAGCACAATGCTCGCCACGAGGAACGGCAGCGACGGCAGCATTCGCTGCAGCAGTTCCGCCGTCAGGCGCTGCTTGCCCGGATCGAATCCGCTCGCCGTAAGCCGCACCAGCGGCCCCGCCAGGAAAAACATGAAAATCGAAACGACAATGGCGAAAAACGCGAACAGGTTCACCACGTTGCTGCCGAAGTGATCCAGCCGCTTCGGGGTGCCTTCTTTCTTCAGCTTGACGTAAAGCGGCACCAGCGTTGAAGTGATGCACGAATTGAAGAGCAGCACCGGCACATAGTACAGGCTGTACGCCATATTGTAAGCGTCCATCTCCATGCCAGCGCCGTAGTAAGCCGTCATGATGATTTCCCGCAGGAAACCACCCGCCTTGCTGATGAAGATCACCAGCGTGACGGCCATGGTCGTCTGAAACAACGATTTTTTCTTTGCCGACACCGAATAAAGCACCTTCTTCGCTTCGCCTTCGAACAACAGCTTATTCAAACGCTATACAGTATAGCACAACCATTGGTAAACAACAACACGCCCCGGTTAATTCATGGACACGCCAGTTGAAATTCCCGCCCGGCTATGATATGATATTCATGAAAATATATGTAAAGAAGGTCATGCGCATGGTCGATTTTTCCCTGCTTCCCGTTGATCAGCTGCTTGTGCCGGGCGGATTCGAGTGCGACTGCGGCATTCACCACGAAGCGCCCGTCAAATACCTGAAAATAGGCTCCGGCGCCGTGAAGAATATCCCGGACGCACTGAAGGCCATCGGCGCGAAGAAGCCCTTCATCGTGTGCGATTTGAACACGAAGGACGCCGCCTGGCGCTTCGTCGAACCTGTGCTCCGTGAGAACGGAATCGACTACGGCTTCTTCTGCTTCAACACGCATAAGCGGTTGGAGCCCAACGAGGAGGTCATGGGCGCCATCACCTTTGCCTTCGACAAGAGCTGCGACTGCGTGCTGGCCATGGGCAGCGGCGTGATCAACGACAACTGCAAGATCATCGCCGACATCGCAGGCATCCCCTCCATGGTGGTGGGCACCGCGCCGTCCATGGACGGCTACGCCTCCAACTCCTCCTGCATGATCGTGGGCGGGCTCAAGGTGTCGCTCTATCACGGCATGCCGGCGGCCATCATTGCCGACACGGACATCATGAAGGACGCCCCCATGCGCATGCTGTGGGCCGGTCTGGGCGATATGCTGGCCAAGTATGTGGCCATCTGCGAATGGCGCATCGCCGCCATCGTCAACGGCGATCCGTACTGTGAGAAGATCGCCGCGCTGGTGCGCCGCTCGCTCCAGAAGGTGGCATCCGCCGCCGACAGGCTCGCAGACCGCGATCCCGAGGTCGTGGGCAGCGTGGCGGAGGGGCTGATCCTCTCCGGCATCGCCATGTGCTTCGCCACCACCTCCCGCCCCGCCTCCGGCCTGGAGCACTATTTCTCCCACATGTGGGAGATGATGGCCCTGGAGCGCGGCGAGGAAAGCGACCTGCACGGCATCCAGGTGGGCGTAGGCACTTATCTCACCTTCAAGCTCTATGAGAAGATCCGCCGCCTCACGCCGGATAGGGAAAAGGCGCTGGCTTTCATGAAGAATTTCGACGAGGAAAAGTGGAGGGCCGAAACGCGCCGCGTGTTTGGCAGCGTGGCCCCGGGCATCATCGCCACCGCCGAGAAGGAAGGCCGCAACGACCCCGAAAAGCACGCCCGCCGCGTCCAGCTCATCTGCGACCGCTGGGATGAAATCCAGCAGATCATCAGGGAGGAAATGCCGCCCTTCGAGGACGTCATGAAAATCATGACCTGCTGCGGCATGCCCATTCGCCCCGCCGAGCTGGGCATCGGCGACGACGACGTGCGCGACGCCCTGCGCGCCTCCCGCGACATCCGCAACAAGTACCTATCCAGCACCATGCTGTGGGACCTGGGTCTGCTGTACGAGTGGGCCGACGAATTCGACGGAAAATAAAACAACATAAAAGCGCCCGCCCGGGGATACCCGGCGGGCGCTGCGATTGAAAGGAGCGACGGATGGCAACCTGGGTCTCACACCTCATCATCGCCGACCAGGTGCTCCCGCAAATGCCGCATCTTGACCGGCGCGGGTTCTGCGTGGGCAGCATCGCGCCGGACTGCAACGTGGAAAACGAGGACTGGACAGCGTTCACGCCCTCCCGCGAGGCGACCCACTGGATGAGCGTTAAAAACGATAAAAGTTCCGCCGACTGCGAGGGATTTTATCGCGCATACATCGAAGGCCGCATAAGCGCCATCCGGTCGCGGGAAGAATACGCCTTCCTGCTGGGCTACTGGGCGCATCTCATCACCGACGTGGAATTCCAGCGTTTCATCCGGGATGACAGAGCGCGCGTGGAGGCGGCCTGGGCGCGCATCCTCGCCTGCCCCGCGTTGGCAGAAAAGGCGCGGGGCCTGGAAAAGGGCTGGCTGGCCATCAAGCGCCTCATTCCGAAAGATGAGCGCATGAAGGATATCTTTACCATCGAAGCGGAATATCTCGCCGCGCACCCCGATTCCGCCTACCTTACAGAGATCCTGCCGCTTCGCTCCTTCCCGGACTACATCGACTACCTGCCGCCCGGCGCGATCGCACGGAAGATCGGCGTGATGGGCCGCCTCCCGAAGGCGGAGGAAAGCGCTTATCCCTTCGTGGCCATGTCGCGCGCAGAATACACCGCCTTTCTGGCCAATGCGGAAGCGCTGGTGACTGAAGCGCTGCGTCGCGCCATCATTTTGCCCAATCTTCGTTGACGAACCCGGCAAAAAACGGTATACTGTTTCCGTATTGATTGAAAACGCTCATCCCGTCATCGGAGGATATATTCATGGCCAAGACCCAGCAAAGCATACGGAATTTCTGCATTATCGCGCACATCGACCACGGCAAGTCTACCCTGGCCGACCGACTGCTGGAAACCACCGGCGTCATGGCGCAGCGCGATATGACCGAGCAGGTGCTCGATTCGATGGAACTCGAGCGCGAGCGCGGCATCACCATCAAGTCAAAGGCCGTGCGCCTGCCCTACACCGCCAAGGACGGCAAGACGTACGAATTCAACCTTATCGACACTCCCGGCCACGTGGACTTCACCTACGAAGTGTCGCGCGCGCTGGCGGCATGCGAAGGCGCCATTTTGGTGGTGGACGCCTCCCAGGGCATCGAGGCGCAGACGCTGGCCAACGTGTATATGGCGCTGGACCACAACCTGGAGATCCTGCCGGTCATCAACAAGATCGACTTGCCCAGCGCCCAGCCCGAAGTCGTGAAGCAGGAGATCGAGGATGAAATCGGCCTGGATACTGAAAACTGTCCGCTCATCTCCGCTAAGCAGGGCATCGGCATAGAGGACGTGCTGGAGGACATCGCGCAGAACGTGCCGGCGCCGGAGGGCGACCCCGACGCCCCGCTGCAGGCGCTCATTTTCGATTCGTACTATGACAATTACCGCGGCGCGATCAGCTCTGTGCGCATCAAGCACGGCACGGTGCGCGTTGGCGACCGCATCCGTATGATGGCGGGCGGCCGTGAGTTCGATGTCACCGAAGTGGGCTCCTATCGTCCGAACGGCTACAGCCCCTCCGGCGAGCTGGTGGCCGGCGAGGTAGGCTATATCGCCGCCTCCATCAAGGACATC
>LVAP01000028.1 GCA_001603025.1 Clostridiales bacterium Firm_10
CCCCGACGGATGCGCCTGCTTCGACGGACGCGCCTGCTTCGACGGATGCGCCTGCCCCGACGGACGCGCCTGCTTCGACAGACGTACCCGCTTCGACAGACGCACCCGCTGCCACAGCTGAGCCGGTCAGCGACAATGGACAGGATGATGGTAAAAGGAACCAC
Source organism: Clostridiales bacterium Firm_10 (assembly GCA_001603025.1). Taxonomy (GTDB): domain Bacteria; phylum Bacillota; class Clostridia; order Christensenellales; family Aristaeellaceae; genus Firm-10. The sequence goes on from LVAP01000028.1 coordinate 165, forward strand.
AGCGACGGCTATGTCGACGAAAAGGGGAACTTCATCCGTTACAATGAAGAACGAGACGCCGAAATCAGCGCCGCGTTCTCCGACCTGCTCGAGATGAATTCCGACACTGTTGGCTGGCTGACCGCGGGCGACAATATCGACTACCCCGTGGTGCGCGGGTCGGATGACTTCTACCTCAATCACGACTTCTTCAAGGCATACGACCCGAACGGCAGTATTTTCATGACGCAGTACAATGTGATGCGCCCGCGCGATACGATCCTGCTGATTTATGGCCACAACATGAGCAGCGGCGCCATGTTCGGTCGGATGTCGAAATACATGGACGAGGAATACATGCGCGAATACCCGCTGGTGCGCTTCCAGACCATCTTTGCGGACGAAGCTGAGGACTGCTGGTATGTGCCGGTTTCCATCTTCAGCGCGTCCATGGAAAAAGAAAACGGCGCGTACTTCGACGTGCGTCCGATGTATTTCGAAGAAGAGGAAGAACACGAAAAGTATATCGCTGAGATCCTCGAACGATCGAATTGGGAGGCGCCTACGGACGTCACCACAGACGATGAATTGATCATGCTGATTACCTGCAGTTATAACTATTCGGACTCCCGCTATCTGCTGTTCTGCCGGAAGCTCCGTGCTGATGAGACGCCGGAGCAGATGGTTCAGCTGTATCAGCAGGAGGAATGATTCACCCCCGTCCGGCGGGGCGAGATCGATGAACCGTGCCGGCGGGCCGCCTGAAAAGGGGTCCGCCGGCTTTTGTCTCTCCCGCAGCCGGGTGTCCCTGCTTAGCCCCTCCGGCAGGGGATTGATAGCGGCTGCGGAATGCGGTATAATGGTCCTGTATCGCCGGGAAAGGCAACGCGGTGGAGGCGGGGTTTATGACGCATGGCGGGTTTATGGTGAAATTTGAAACGGCGGAACAGGCTGAACGGGCAATGGAAGCGGCGGTCGCTGCGGTGCGAGGCGGCTGGCACGGGAAACTGGAGCTCCACGACCTGCTGATATGCGTGAACGCGAAAACAGCCATAGCGCCTGAGGATTATGGCCCGGACGCGTTTGACGAAGGCCAGTGCCTCTTTCAGACAGTCTGCATGGCAATTGCGCTTGCGGAGCCTGCCGTACCCTTCGAGGCCAGGTGCAGCTATTACGACGACGATGCGGGTTTCTCCCAGTCGATACTGGCGCACTACAACAGCGATGTGTTTTCATTCCGCATCAAATCAACGCGGAAGGAGCTCTCCCAGATCTGGCGGCAGGGCTGGTATCGCTGGAATGGCGGGCCGTTCCAAAAGAACGCGTCGAGTTGGCGCGATTATCGCGAGATACGATATAACCTGCCGCAGTCGGGCGGCAACGGCGCGGCTTCAGAGTGACCGGATGAGCTGAACGGCGTTTCGGATAAAGATATGTGCGGGAAGTGACCTTTCATGGCGGATCGTGCGCGGCGCTGCCGCGAGGCCTACATTGTGGAAGCCCTGCTGGAATACCTGATCAGCCTGCTGGTGACGGGCGCGTTCCTCGCGGCTATCCTTAAGCAGGTGGGCGTGTCCGACGCGGTGACGGGCGTGGTGTCCTCCATCATCTCGCTGGCCTGCGTCACGCAGCTGTTTTCCGGGCTGCTGGCGAGCCCGGGCCACCCGGTCCGGCGCAAGATGCTGGTCCTGGGCCTCGTGAACCAGTTCATGTTCTCCACGCTGTATCTCATTCCCTTCATTCACCTGCCGCACGGCGCGAAGACGGCGCTGTTCATCCTGATGATCCTGGGCGCCTACGTCATTGAAAACCTGGCCAGGCCCGTGAAGTACAAGTGGCTCATGACCTTCGTAAGCCCGCGCGAGCGGGGCCGTTTTACGGCGCGCAAGGAGATCGTGTCGCTCATCGGGGGCATGCTGTTCACGGTGGGCATGGGCCGCATGGTGGATCATTTCTCCGCGACAGGCCGCGAGCGCACCGGGTTCATCCTGTGCGGCGCGACGATGTTTGTGGTGGCCGTGCTGTATTTCCTGGTGCTCCGCTCAATTGACGACGATCCCGCCGCCGGGCAGGGGCCGCAGGTCTCCCTGTCGGAACAGGCACGCGCCCTGCGTTCGCTCATTGTGGAAAACCGGGCGTTCCGCGCCCTGCTGCTGGCGGACGTCGTCTGGAAGGCGGCGATATATCTCGCCACGCCTTATTTCGGGACATACCTCATCGGCGAGCTTGGCTTTTCCCTGACCGCGGTGTCGCTGATCGGCACGGTCTCCGGCCTGCTGCGGGCGCTGGTGTCGCCCTGGTTCGGGCGCTACGCCGACCGCAGGAGCTGGGCGGCATCGCTGGGCCTTGGCCTGGCCATCGCGGCGGCGGCGTTCCTGGCGAACGCTTTCACGCGGCCCGGCCCGGCGCGCCTGCTGTATGCCGTGTACGCCGCTCTGTACGCCATCTCGATGGCATCGATCAACGGCGGCCTGATGAACATCACCTACGACTACATTGACGTGCGCCTCTTCGCCCACGCCATGGGCGCGAAGAACGCCGTGAGCGGCGTGGTAGGGTTCCTTGTGTCGCTGCTGGGCGGCGCCGTGGTGCGCGCGGTGCAGGCCCGGGGCAGCGTGATCCTCGGGCATGCCGTGTACGCCCAGCAGCTCCTGTCAGCCGCGGCGTTCCTGCTGATTGCCGGGCTGGCGCTGTATGTGAGGCTGGTGATCGCGAGGCTGCCGCGCATCGGCGAGTGAAGGTCCGAAGCGCATATTTAAAACCCCCGCTGAGGCGGGGGTTTTCTTTCGGAAAGAGACCGCCGCGAATGGAGGCGGCTGAACGATGGGAATTACTTTTTGCGCTTGTAGACAGACATGATGATCACATAGAGGATTGCCATCACGAGGAGCATCGTGAGGCCTTTCCAGGCCTCTGTGCGCTTGGCCTGCTGGGCGAGGGCGGCCTCGATCACGGCGTTTTCAGGTTGTTCGGCGTCGTAGTGGACTTCAACTTCTCCCTGCCCATCCTTGTCGTCGCCGTCGATCTTCTGGAATTCCGCCTGGGCGACGGAGAAGGTTGACTTGTACTCGACGCCGTCCACCGTGTAGGTCACGTCTACGTAGTTCATCAGGTTGGCGCCTTCCTGCTTGACGGCCATGCCCGTCGTCGCCGCGCCGGTTTCCCAGAGCGTCTGCATCTCCGTGAGAGCCTGTTTGTCTTCGCTTTCCTGCTTTGCCAGGCTGCCGAATCCCCGAATGGAGATAAATATGCCGCCCACGACGAGGAGGACGACCAGGATCAGGATGATGACTGCGGTCGACTGTTTCATGCTGAATACCCCTTTCCTTGCCTTTGTTTCAATAATCCTGATTACATGAGTTTGGAAAGCATCCGCCGTGCGCTGTCCGCATACTTCCGGTATTCCGGCCGCTCGGCGCACAGCTCGTCCCACAGCCGGAGCGCCCGCCTCATCATATCCGCGTCGCGGTTGAAATCCCCGCACAGGAAGCAGGTGGTTGCCAGTTCGTGCCGTGTGGAGTGGGTGGGTGAGTCCGCCAGCAGGCCTTCGCGCAGTGCGATCGCCTCGCGGAAGCACGTTTCCGCCGATTCCCGCCCGCCGCAGGCATTCCACGATTTAGCCAGCTTCTCGAGCCCGGAAGCCAGGTTCCTGCGGTATCGGAGCGATCCGGTCTTTTCAGCGTTCCGGGAGAAGATTTCCACCGCCTTCAGGTGAAGCTCCAGGGCCTCATGGTATTCGCACTGCGTTCTGCGTATATCACCCAGTTTCGCCAGGCTCACCGCGTAGTCGTCCCATGCCTGTTCGTTTTTCTGCTCCTCGGCCAGCACGCGGTCGAGCTCCATTGCCTCCGCATAGCGCGTCGCCGCGCCTTCGTAATCGTGCTGGGCCTTGCGAACGTCGCCCAGCTTGGTCAGGATGGCGGAAAGATCCCTCCGTGCCGCGGGATTCACGCCGTTCCCGGCCAGCTCGCGTCGGATACCATACGCCTTGCTGTAGAATGCCTCCGCGCGGTCGTCTTCTTTCCGCAGGCGGTGCATGTCGCCCACGCGCTCCTGACAGATGGACAGGTCGCGCCGTGCGCGGGCCGTACCCATTTCCGCCGCGAGCCGGGAGCAAATGCCCATGGCCCGCGCATGGAAATCCGCGGCTGTATCCGGTTCGCCAAGCGTCCGATACAGAGCGCCCAGTCGGTTGCAGACGACCGCCATGTCGCGTTCCACTTCGCGCGCTCCCACCTCTTCGACCAGGCCGCCGCCCAGATTGAGCGCCTCGCGCGCGCTGGCGGCTGCGGTTTTCAGGTCGCCCAGTTCCCGCTGCAGGTCCGACAGCTTCATCAGCGCCCGGAAGGTTTTTGTGCCGAGGCCCAGGTGCTCGTCCGGCGAATGGCCCTTTTCGTATTCCGCGCGGTACTGGGCGACCAGTTTTTTCTGCCACTGCACGGCGGTTTTCACGCTGCGCGCAACGCCTTCGCCCATGGTGTACATGTCCACGAGCTTGGCCGTGGCGTCAAAGCAGGGCTTTTCGTCTTCGGCTGCGGAGGTGATCAGGGACAGCGCCCGGGCGCAGTCGACCTCCACGTCGATGCCGCTCAGGTATGCCAGCCCGATGAAAAAACGGTGCTGGGCGGAGCCGTCGTTTTCCTTCCGGGCGATGCGTCCCAGGGCATCGGCGAGCGCCTTGTCCAGCCGCGGCCGATCGTGCTCGTCCTCCAACTCGGGCATGCGGTCGTAACTGTGCCGCAAGGCGACCTGATCCGTCCTGGCGTCGCCCAGCGCGGGCTCGTACATCTCAACGGGGACGATTTCCAGGTTTTTTTCGTTTTCGCGCCGCGCCAGGGCCAGGGGATATTCCACCTGCATCACGTAATTATCCGGTTCGAGCAGATTGGGTGTGACGGCCAAAGCGAACAGGCCGCTCTTGTCGAAAGCGACCCGGATCGCGTCGTTGAAGTCCTCGCCTGGCACCAGGTACTCGTCGTACCACACGGCGATGTCGCGGAACTGCGGGTTTTCGTGAATCAGGTGCATGAGGCGCTGGGCATGGCGCCGATCCTTTTTACGGTAGCTTAGGAAGACGTAGGCGTCGAAGGCATCGCGCACTTTCCGCGCCGTTTCGTCGCCGATCAGCACCGATTTCAGAAAGGTGTCCAGCACCTCCTCATAAGGCGTGGCCGTGGGATCGCTGACATAGCGGTTTACCAGCTGCACCTCGGCGCAGGTTTCGTTAAACGCGCGCTCCAGTCCCGCCTCCAGCAGGATCGGCAGGATGGGAATGTGCCGGCGCAGCGCGAAGCGCAGCTCGACATCCCTGGCCCGGTTCGGCTGCCGCAGGAAACGGGAGGTGACGGCGAACGCCATAAGCTGCACGCCGCCCAGGCAGGCAAGCAGCTCCTCCTCGTCCCAGGGCGCCGCGGGTTCGGCGTCATACCACACGGCGCAGGCGGCGTGCCGGAGGATATCCTGGGCAAGGAGGTTTACGGACGGATCAAAATCATCCGGATGGCATGAGAGGTAGACCTTCGGCTTGCCCCGGGGATCGCCCATACCGGGGGTGATATACTCAAGCTTCACGTGAATCTCCGCCGTCTGTGCCGGCGTCCTCCGCGAACTGGTAGATGCGCAGTCCATCGAATTTGCGGATCAGCTTCAGCATGCTGTTGAAGGGCTTCCAGTCCTTGCCCTGGTCCGCGGGCGACAGGCTTTCGTAATGCCGTTTGATCTGCCCGCTGGTCGGCTTGCCGTCCATCGCCAGCTTGTGGCAGCGCATGTGCTCACGAAGCATCTTGGAATAAGCGCCTTTATCCACGCCGCGGGGCGCCGGCGCGCGTTCGTAGGCGTCGCCGCAACGCCAGCCCATGGCCTGGTGCTCCCGGACCCAGCGCTCATGCTCCATCGGCGCGAATACGTTGATCTGCTCCGGCGTGAAGGCCTTCAGCATATCGAAATTCACCAGCCGGTCGGTGTAGAAGCAGTGGATGGTGTTCAGGTATTTGCTGAAGCTCTTGACCTGGTTGATGTTGGACAGTTTGTATTCCAGTGACAATGTTTCGAACTCTGCCTCCAGCTGCTCGGCGCTGATCGTGTCCTCTTCGTCCTCGTGGGCGTAGCGGGCGTTCAGCGCCACGGCGAAGTCGTGTATATGCAGGAAGTTGCTGCTGGACAGGTAGAGATGCTTGTTCTCCCGGTTGGCATGGGCTGTGGCGCATGTGACGGAGAGGGGGAGATCATCTGTGTCGACGATCTTCTGGATGTCGCTGAGGAAGGTTTTCCTGTCGTCCACCATCTCGCTGTAGGCCTTCAGCTTCGGTTCGTCGCCCTTGCGGCCGCCGTCCTTCCACGCCTGGAGCCGGGCGTTATAATCGTCGATCTTGTCCTGCTCGTCCTCGTCGTAGAGGTAGTTGGCGTGGATGGCGTTGCCGCTGAAGTCGAACTCCACGGCCATCGGCTGCATCTCCGTTCTGGAATTGCGGCCATAGGCCGTCCTGTCCCAACACTGCAGCTCGTCGCACAGCATCAGCAGAAAGGCCAGCGGATGCAGGCGCATGGACAGCCTGGGTTTGGTCCCGTCCTTATAGAAGGCGATCGAGAATTTATACAGGCTGTTGTGCAGCAGGATGGCGCTCAGCGCGTCCACATGCGCCTTGCCGAGCGCTTCGGGATGTGTCGGCGCGTCTTTGCCCGCGTCGATGCCCATCACGTCCCTCAGCTCACGGAACAGCCGGGCCGCACTGAAAAAGGCGTGGTCCATATAGAATTTGAAGCTGTCAGGGGAAGTGGGCTTTTTCTCGAGTTCACGCATCAGATAGCCCTCTGAGAAGCCGTAGCGTTCGCCCAGCTTCTGCGTGATATCATAGGCCAGCAGCTCGTCGATGGAATGGAAAGTCCGGCCGTACAGCTTCTCGAACAGCGCCTGAGCCTGGGGCCCCAGCGCCGTGAGCGCATCCACGTTCCGGTAAGCGAGGTACAGGCTGTTCGCGCCGCGCTTCTGATTGTTTACCTCAAAGTAGGACATCACCTGCTCGAACGGCAGCTCAAAGGGGTAGCCAATGTCGTGGAACAGGGCGGTCAGGCCCCAGTATTCGAGGAAGCAGTTCGCCGCACGGCGCGCCTGTTCGGCGTTGTTCTCATCCGTATCGAAATGATAGAAGGCCTTGAACGCATTGCGGAAGCTGGCGTTGGTTTCGTAGATGGCCAGGCCCAGCGCGAAAACGTACACCGAGTGGGAATAGTGGTCTCGATGCTTCATCAGCAGTGAGCTGCCGTTGGCCTCGTATTCGCTCAGCAGCTCCACCATCTTTTTGGATTTGCCGTAACGCCCGAGGAACATCTCCAGGTAGCAGTAATACACATTGTAGGCATCCTCGGCTACGCCGGAATCAATGAAGCGCTCCAGCTCCCGCTCCAGGCACAGTCGGTCGATGTCCATCTGCATGTTGTAGGGGATCTGGTTGGGCGCGATGCTCGTGCCGCGATACCGGCTGTGGGCCTTCTCGTCGCTTTCGATGCTTTTGTCGAAACGCAGTTCCTCGCAGCGGTTGTGGATGAAGCGCAACGCCGCGGATTTGAGGTCGTTGCGCGTTTCCGCGCCGGGAAAGAGCTCCGGCGGCATGGGGCCGATATCCGCGCCAAACTCCTCGAGGTTGATCTGTCTCATCTTCTCCAAAGCCGTATAAGCCATAACAAGCCTCCGTTCTTTTGCTGTGCCGGTTTCAGATCAGGCGCTTAAAGCGGCCCACCGTTCATGAAGGCGATCAGTTTCTCCTGGTCCGCGCTGCGGATGACCTCTGTTCCTTCCGGCAGGCTGAACGGCCTGTCGCTGACGACCACATCCGCGTCGGCCGGGTCATCCACGACCTCCCGGGCCATCATTTTGAAGAAATCGTACACGTTGTACACCGAGGTGATGGCCATGTAATCCAGCAGGAAGGCCAGGGAGGTCTCCCCGGCGACGGCCGCGTCCGCGCCCTGCAGCAGGTTCAGCCACACCAGCTCGTTCTTTTCAAGGTCGATGCCGAAGAGATAGGCGAACCGCCCGGCGCCCGTGATCCGGAAGGCGGTTTCAACCGTCTTCGGCTCGAAAACCTCGCCGGAATCCACGTCCCGTCGCGTCATGCAGCCGGCCATGCAGAAGCAGCTGTCGAAGGCGGCGTTGCTGTAGATGTTGTCACAGAACACCAGGAAACGCACATCCGGATAGGCCTGGCGGAAGGCGGCGATATCCACGTCGAAGTATTCTGAGCCGCCGTCATAGCCGGCGGTCTGGTCGCCGGAGAACAGCACGGCGCTGCGGTCGCCGGCGGCGCGTCGGCTCATGGTGCGCCAGGAGAATTCTGTCTGCCGGCCCTGGCCGTCCAGGCCGATGAGGCTCAGGTCGATGTCGTCGACCTGTTCCCACCAGGTGAAGCCGCGCACGGTTTTGCTCAGGTCCAGCGGCAGGCGCGAGCCGCCGGGAAGCACGCCGACGCCGCCCATGGAGGCCGACTCCCGCAGCGGCAGCGCTATGCGGCGCATGTCCGGATCGATGTATACGCGCCCCAGCCGCCCGCAGAGCACGCGCCCTAGGTTGTCCTTGAGGAGCCGGATGACGCGCTCGTGCGTTTCGCCGGGCAGGGCGGTGCGGCGCCGGGCCGCTTCTTCGTCTGTTTCGATGTGCGTTTGCAGCCTGTTGCCGCGGATGAACCTGAAGACGCGCGACACGCCGCGCTGCTTCGTGGCGTAACGGATGAGAAGCTGAATGAGCAGCAGCGCGTTCTCCGTTTCGATGCAGGAAAAAACGCCTTCGAGCTGGTCCTCCCGCGGCGCGCCGTCCGCGTCACGGCAGCGGCTGAGCAGATAGTCCAGGCGGCGCAGCACCGCGCCGGAGCCCTGGGCGCGGCGCAGCGCCTTTGCGGCGGCGACCGGCCCCTCCCGCTCCAGCAGCGCCTCAAACTCCGACTCCGGCGAGCGGTTCACGCCGCTGCGGATGCCCCGCACAAACGCTTCCGCGGCTTCGTTGACGGGCTTGTAGTGAATGTGATGGAGCAGCGCGCACCACAGCGCCTGCCGGGCGTAGCAGTCCCGTTCGCGGACGGCGCCCTCGAGGAATTTCCCGTCGATCACCTGCTTCAGCAGCCTGCGGTAGCGGTTCGGCAGGTTCAGGGCGCGTACGCCCGGCTCCCGCTCCGCGTAGCGCTTCGGCGGGAGCAGTTCGCTCCGCCGGGCCATAGCGTCCGCCAGGTCGATGACATCCGGCAGGCTGAGAAAGCGGGCGAAGTCCGGATCCATGGTGTCCAGCATCAGTTCGATGGCCGTCTGCTTGCAGGCGCAGGCCTCCGGCGTGAAGCGGCAGTCGCGCACAAAGGCCGACACCAGTTCCATCTGGGAGGCGCTGAGCGGCCGTGTGCTCTGCAGCAAGCTGTTCACGCTCTCCCGGAGCCGGGCCAGGGCGGCTTCCTCCGTCACGATTATGAATTCCCGCCTGACGCCCGGTTCGTTCAGCGCCTTGCGGGCCTGCGGCCCGGGCCGCAGCAGCCGCGCGGCCGTCTCCGCGTCGCCGTTCAGCTCGGCGAAGAGGGCTGAAATGAGCTCGCGCCCGCTCATGTCCGGATTGAATTCCAGCAGCGAATGCCCGGGCCTGCTGAAATCGCCCAGGCCGTAGGTGCGGAGGTAATGCGCCAGCTGGTCGAACAGCAGCAGCTCCGGCGTCAGGCCGCGGACTGTCGCCGGAAACCCCCGATAAAAGGGTTCCGGCACGTCTTCTCCCAGCATGTCCTGCGCGAGGCGGATCATCTGCGGCTGGGCGAGGCCCGCGCCTTCGGTGATCTCAATGCCGAAAAAATGAGCCAGAGCAACGAGCGTTTCCATCCATTCTCCGTCCGTCGCGCCGGCTTCATTCACGAGGATATGCCGGGAAAAGAGGAATTTCTTGAAAACATCCCTCATTTCCAACACCTCAAAGGCAGGCGATATTTACGCGCTGGCGTTAATCAAATTAAGATTACAGTCGGAATAAGCGCGTATAGCTGCCTGCCTCATAACTATACCATGAGAGTAATCAATTGTCAATGTTCCGGCGGCTCGTCGTCACACGAATTCATAGTAGATGGCGCTCACGGCGCGCTCGAAATCCTTGCCGTCCACGCCCACGATGATATTCAGCTCGCTGGAGCCCTGGTCGATCATGCGCACGTTGATGTCCGCCACGGCCAGCGCCCGGAACAGGCGCGAGGCGGTGCCCCGCTTGTTGACCATGCCGCGGCCCACCGTGGCGATCAGCGCGATGCCGCTGTTGAACTCGATGGAATCCGGCTGGCAGAGGACCTGAATGCGGTCGATGATCTCCTGCTTGTGGCGCTCCAGTTCCTTGTCCGCGATGACCACGCACATGGTGTCGATGCCGGTGGGCAGGTGCTCGAAGGAGATGCCCAGGTCTTCCAGCACGCTCAGCACGCGGCGGCCGAAGCCCAGCTCGCTGTTCATCATGGCCTTGTCGATGGAGATCAGCGTGAAGTTCTTATGGCCCGCGATGCCGGTGATGGTGCGGTCCTCGCTGCCCGGGCTGGGCTCGACGGAAATCATCGTGCCGGGATGGTCGGGATTGTTGGTGTTGCGGATGTTGGTGGGGATGCCCGCCTTGCGCACCGGGAAGATGGCGTCCTCATGCAGCACCGTGGCGCCCATGTAGGAGAGCTCGCGCAGCTCGCGGTAGGTGAGGGCGTCGATGAAGCGGGGTTTGTCGATGATGTGCGGGTCGGCCATCAGGAAGCCGGAAACGTCCGTCCAGTTCTCATAGAGAACGGCGTTTACCGCGCGGGCGACGAGGGCGCCGGTGATGTCCGAGCCGCCGCGCGAGAAGGTTTTGACCTGGCCGGAGGGCATGCTGCCGTAAAAGCCGGGGATGACGGCGTGTTCATGCTCCCTGAGCGTTTCGCCCAGCTGCTCGTTCGTCCATTCCGGGGCGAACACGCCCTGGCGGTCGAAGCGGACCACCTCCGCGGCGTCGATGAAATCCCAGCCGAGGTATTTGGCGAGGATCATGCCGCAGAAGTATTCGCCGCGGCTGGCCGCGTAGTCGGCGTTGTCCTGCCGCGCGATCTCGCTCTCGGTCTCGTGCAGCTCGGGCAGCAGGTCCAGGTCGAGCTCCAGGTCGTTTACGATGCCGCAGAAGCGCTCCACGACCTGGCTGAAGCATTCCGAGTAGCTCTGGCCAGTGTGCGCCAGCTTGTAGCAGCGATACAGGAGGTCGGTGATTTTGTCATCGTCATCGAACCGACGGCCCGGCGCGGAGGGCACGGCATAGCGCCTGTCCGGATCGGACAGCAGGATTTCCTTGACTTTTTTGAACTGTTCGGCATCGGACAGCGACGAGCCGCCGAATTTTGCAACCTTGATGCCCATAGAAGATCTGTCCCCCGATCAAAAAATCAATGGCCGGCGCATAGCCCCGGCATAAATCCGGATAGATGCGAATAATTATACCGGACGAAAAGTCGTCCGTCAATCGCATTTATGGGATTCCCAGCGTTGTTCTCCCGTTAAATCGTATGCGGCTCGCCCTGTGCGCGTTCCGGCTTGTTTACATCAATATGCTTTGACGCGCCGCTGAATTGGATTATAATGTTGCCAGCTCCAAACCGGGGCGAATCGGCCGGATGAAACGGCGTTTGCGGAGGGGTAAGCATGAAGCGGTTCAATCACATCAAAAACCGCGTGGTTCCCGCGGCCCGCGCGCTGGCCCGGGATGCGAAGGCGCTGCTGCTGGCCGCCCGCTCCGTTCCCGCGCTGCTCGCGCCCATCCTGCTGCTGCTGCCGGCGGCGGCAGGCCGGCTGGGGCCGGAATGGCTGTCGCGCCTGGCGAACATGGCGGCGGCGCTGCTGTTGACGCCGCTCTTCGCCGCGATGGCGGCCGTGATGTTCTCGTCGGCGTGGGAGCGGCGTCCCTGTCCCCTGAAGCGGGCGGCTGGCGCGGTGCGCGGAAAAATCCTGCGCGTGCTGGCCACGGGGCTGTGCGTGTGGGCCGGCTCGCTGGCGCTGGATCTTGTGACGGGGCTGATCGGCTCGCTCGCAGGGCTTCTGAACACGCTCACGGGCTGGATTCCGGGCGTGGGAGCGGTTGTGAGCGCGCTGGGCTCGGCGCTCTTGTGGCTGGCGATGCTGGCGCAGGAATTCATCGCCCACACGGCGTTGGTGTGCGGCATGGCGGCGCTCATGGCCGAGGGGCTGTGGGCCCTGCCGCAGGCCAGGCGGGCGCTGGTCATCCTGTGGGGCGGCCGCACGGATTCACTGCCTTCGCTGGGCGCGCTGTTCGCCGTGTGGATCGCCGCGCGGGCGGCGGCTGCGCTCATCGGGGCGCTGGCGGGCGGCCCGGTTGCGGCCATAGCGGCCTGTGTGATCGATGCGTGCCTGACGGCCGTCTCCGCGGCGGCGGTCATGGCCGTGTATCTCAGGGAGCGCGACCGGCAGGGCGGCTGGACCGTCTGACGAAAATCAATCATTCGGGAGGAACCGGACATGAAAGCTATCATCAGCGTGCTGGGCGCCGATAAGCCCGGCATCATCGCGGAAATCAGCGGCTGCCTGTACCGCTTCAACGTGAATATCCTGGACATCACGCAGACCATCCTCTCCGGCTATTTCACCATGGTCATGATGGTGGACCTGTCCGGCATGACCTGCGGGTTCGACGAAATGGTCGGAAACCTCAACGGGCTGGGCGAAAAGCTGGGTCTGGAAATCCGCATGCAGCGCAATGAAATTTTCGACGCGATGCACCGGCTGTGAGGTGAGGCGCCATGCTCAACACGTCTGAAATCTTTGCCACGATCGATATGATCAAGGAGCAGAAGCTCGACATCCGCACCATCACCATGGGCATTTCGCTGCTGGAATGCGCGGGAAGCGGCGCGGCCGACAGGATCTATGACACCGTGACGCGCCGGGCCCAGAGGCTGGTGGCCGTGGGGGAGGAGATCGAGCGCGAGTTCGGCATTCCCATCGTGAACAAGCGCATTTCGGTGACGCCCGTGGCGCTGGTGCTGGGCGAGGCGGAGGATCCGGTGCGCATCGCGCTGGCGCTGGATCGGGCGGCGGACGCCACCGGGGTCAACTTCATCGGCGGCTATTCCGCGCTGGTGCAGAAAGGCGCCGCCCGGAACGACCTGCGCCTCATGCGCTCCATCCCCGAGGCCCTGGCGCGCACGGAAAAGGTGTGCGCTTCGGTCAACGTGGCCAGCACCCGGGCTGGCGTCAACATGGACGCCGTGCGGATGATTGGCGAAATCATGGTGGAAACAGCCGGGCTCACCGCCGACAGGGACGGCCTGGGCTGCGCCAAGCTGGTGGCGTTCGCCAACGCGGTGGAGGACAACCCCTTCATGGCCGGCGCGTTCCACGGCACGGGCGAAGGCGATACCGCCATCAACGTGGGCGTCAGCGGGCCGGGCGTGGTCAAGCGCGCGCTGGAGGCGCACCGGGGCGAGCCGTTCGACGTGATGGCCGAAACCATCAAAAAGACGGCGTTCCGCATCACGCGCATGGGCCAGCTGGTGGCCATGGAAGCCTCGAAGCGGCTGAACGCGCCCTTTGGCATCGTGGACCTGTCGCTCGCGCCTACCCCGTCCGTGGGCGATTCGGTGGCGCACATCCTGGAGGAGATGGGGCTCGAGCGCTGCGGTCAGCACGGCACCACCGCGGCCCTGATGATGCTCAACGACGCCGTGAAGAAGGGCGGCGTGATGGCGTCCTCTTCCGTGGGCGGGCTGTCCGGCGCCTTTATCCCGCTGAGCGAGGACATCGGCATGATCGACGCCGCCAGGGCCGGCACCCTCACGCTCGACAAGCTGGAGGCCATGACCTGCGTGTGCTCGGTCGGCCTGGACATGATCGCCGTGCCCGGCGACACGCCTGCCGCCACGCTTTCCGCCATCCTGGCGGATGAGGCGGCCATCGGCGTAGTGAACCAGAAGACCACGGCGGTGCGGCTCATTCCCGTGCCGGGCAAGGGCGTGGGCGAATGGGTGGAGTTCGGCGGACTGCTGGGCCGCGCGCCGATCATTCCGGTGCATCCCGAGTCCGCGGCGGCGTTCATCGCGCGCGGCGGGCGGATTCCCGCGCCCATCAACAGCCTGCGGAACTGACGGCGAGGGGCCACGCCACAGACCCCTGGGCCGCCCGTTTTTCGCGTTGACGGCCTTTTCCGTGTCTGATATAATAATTAGGAGTTAACCGCAAAAGACAAAGGGGTAGACGTATGGTCTTCTCAAGCCTGACGTTTTTGTTCTTCTTTTTCCCGCTGACGCTGATCCTGTGCTTCGCGCGCAAGGGCATCCGCTGGCGCAATGGCGTGCTCCTGGCGGCCTCGCTCCTGTTCTACGCGTGGGGCGAACCCATCTGGGTGCTGGCGATGATCGGCTCGTCCGCGGTCAATTTTTTCTGCGCGAAAAAGATCGTGCACACCAGGGTGAAGCGCGAGCGGAAGATGTGGATGATCATCGGCGTGGCCACCTCCGCGGCGCTGCTGTTCGCCTTCAAATACGCGGCCTTCTTCGCCAACACCTTTCTGGCGCTGGTGGGCGTTAAGACGCGTGTCGCCGGGCCCGAGCTGCCCATCGGCATATCGTTTTACACCTTCCAGGTGATCACCTACACGGTGGATGTGTACCGCCGCAAGACGCGGGCGCAGAAGTACTTCTCCCGGCTGCTGCTCTACGTGAGCTGTTTCCCGCAGCTCATTGCCGGCCCCATCGTGCAGTATTCCGATATCGCCGCGCAGATCGGCCGGCGCGAGACCACGCCGGACGGCTTTGCGCAGGGCATGCAGCGCTTCGTGATCGGCCTGGGCAAGAAGGTCATCTTCGCCAACATCTGCGGCTCGGCGCTCACGGCCATGCCGCTGGCAGGCGGCGGAGCGGCGCTCTCCGTGGGCGGCGCGTGGTACGCCGCGTTCCTTTACACCCTGCAGATCTACTTCGACTTTTCCGGCTATTCAGACATGGCCATCGGCATCGGCCGCATCCTCGGCTTCAGCTACAAGGAAAACTTCACTTATCCTTATGTCTCCCGCTCCGTGCGCGAGTTCTGGCGGCGCTGGCACATCTCGCTGGGCAGCTTCTTCAGGGATTACGTCTATATTCCCCTCGGCGGCAACCGGCGCGGGCTGAAGCGCACCATCGCCAACACGCTGATCGTGTGGATGCTCACCGGCCTGTGGCACGGCGCGAACTGGACGTTCGTCACCTGGGGCCTGTTCTACGGCCTGCTGCTGACGCTTGACCTGTTGTTCCTGCGCAAGGTGACGGAGAAGCTGCCCGCAGCGCTCAATTGGGTGATCACCATGGCGCTGGTGATGGTCGGCTGGGTGATCTTCTACTATCCCACCCTCGGCCAGGCGATGAGCCACATCGGCGCGATGTTCGGCCTGGGCGCTTCGGGCCTGATGGACGCCGCGTCGCTCAGGATCATTCGGACCTACTCCTTCTTCCCGCTGATTGCCTTCATTGCCAGCCTGCCGGTGGCGCCGCTGATCAGCCGGGCCGCGCCTTCCCTCGCGCTCACGGGCCGCCGGCTGGAGGTGGGCCGCGCGGTGTGGCTGAGCGCCTGCCTGGTGCTGAGCGTGCTGTTCCTGGTGGGGCAGAGCTACAATCCGTTCATTTATTTCCAGTTCTGATATGTCGGAGGCCTTATGAAACACAAGCTGTCATTCACCGTCGCGCTGTGGTGGGTCATCCTCTGCGCGGTGGCCGGGCTGTTCCTCCTCATCACGACCGACAAGGACAGCCG
The DNA here is from genome assembly GCA_001603025.1 of Clostridiales bacterium Firm_10. GTDB lineage: Bacteria > Bacillota > Clostridia > Christensenellales > Aristaeellaceae > Firm-10. The sequence continues at coordinate 15,900 of LVAP01000028.1, forward strand.
CCTGTCGGAATCGGAAAACCGCATGCTGGCGGGCTTTCCCGAGGCGAACGCCCGGAGCATCGCCTCCGGCGATTTCATGACCGGGTTCGACAACTTCCTCACAGACGGTTTTTTCGCCCGGGACGGCGTGGTGTCCTTCACCGGGCGGCTGCTGGACGGCTTCTCCATGCTCTCGCAGGACGAGCGCCGCGAGAGCCAGGCCGACAGCATGGAAAACCGCCTGCAGGCCGAGGGCGACATGCAGGCCGAGGGCGGCGAAGGGGCGCAGCCCGAGGGGCAGCAAGACGCTTTCCAGGCCGCGCCGGCCCAGCCTGAAACCGCGCCGGCCCAGCCCAAAGGAGCGGACGCCCCGGAGACCGACGAACCGGACGAGGGCGGCGAGGTGTCCCTGTCCGGGGAGGACGGGATGATCACCCCGGAGCACAGCTATCTGTGGCTCAAAAAGACCGACGGCGGCAACAAGGTGATTTACACCTACGACAACGACCGCATCGCCACCTACGCCGAGACGCTGCGCATCATCCAGGGCTTCCTGCCGGCGGACGGGCAGATCTTCGTGACGCAGGTGCCGCTGGCTTCCATCGGCAACCGCTGGACCGACCAGCAGAAGACATACTGCGGATGGGGCAGCAGCGTGGAAGCCGTGCTTGAGAGCAACCTGGCGAACGACGAGCGCATCTATGTGTTCAACACATGGGAAATCCTCGAGCCGCACATGACCGAGGGCACGCCGCTGTTCTACCACACAGACCACCACTGGTCCGCCGAAGGCGCGTATATCGTGGCCGCGGAGATGCTGAAAAAGCAGAACCTGCCCGTGATCCCCTACGACGAGTACGAGTACAAGCCCATCCAGTCCAAGAAAAACGACGAGGGCTACGTGGATACCTTCAACGTGCTCTATCCGCTGCTGCCTGCGCACAGCTACGTGCTCAAAAACATCACCGACGCCACCGAGCTGTCGCTGATGAATTACAAATCCACCACCTACACCGCCTACATGAACAACTCCCGCGAACCCTGGCGGCGCATCGTCACCGGCGCGAACACCGGCCGCAAGGCGCTGGTGATCTGCGATTCGTTCGGCAACGCCTTCACGCCTTACATTCTGCCTTACTACGACGAGGTGCACATGACCGACTTCCGCTACGGCTACTATGACAAAGCCGCGGCGGGCGGCTCCATGAGCGAGCTGGTGCGCTATCACGGCATCGACGACATTTACCTCATTTTCTGCACGGCCAACGGCCTGCGCAAGGACAACTCCATCGTGTACCTGCGCCAGTATTTCCTGAACTGAGGAGGAACGCCCATGAACGGTCAGTCAAACGACAGGACGCGGCGTTCCCCGCGTCCCCATGAAGACCTGCAGCCCAGCCTCATGAACGAGACCCGCCCGCGCCCGTCCGCGCCGCATACTGCCGCGCCGCGCCGGAGTCCGGAGCGGCCGCTCGAGCCGTCGCTGGGGGCCGCCCCGGCCCGCGCCGCGCATTCCGCAGCGGACAGGCCGCGCGCCGCCGCGCCGCGGACAGCCTCGTCGACGGCCCGCGTGACCTCATCGACGCCGCGAACGGCCTCGTCGGCGCCTCGGGCTGCCGCCGCTTCGGCAGCGGGCGAAACGCGCCGTGTCGGCTCCGTTCAATCCCGGCAGAGGCGCGCCGCCGC
>LVAP01000178.1 GCA_001603025.1 Clostridiales bacterium Firm_10
GCGTAGGCGCCCATCAGCGCGGCGCTGGCGCGGGCCAGCTCGCCCTGCGCGGCGGTGTTGGCCGCGGCGCCCAGCGTGTCAACCAGCGTGACCACCGGGATGGAGAAGCTGTCCAGGAAACGCACGAAGCGGGCGGCTTTGCGGCAGCCCTCAACGGTCAGGCGGCCGTCGTTTTCGGCGCCCTGGGTGGCCACGAAGCCAACGGCCGAGCCGCCCAGGCGGGCCAGCGCGGTCACCACTTCGGGAGCGCAGGTGGAGCCCAGCTCGATGAGCTCGGCATTATCGGCGAGGCGAACGAGGGCGTCCTTCGCATCGGCCAGCCTGTCGATGGCGTTCAGGTCGGCCAGCTCGCGGTTGATATCGTCCTCATGCTCGAAGGCATAGGGCGCATCCTCCAGGTTATTGCCGGGCAGCAGGGCCGCGATCTTGCGGGCCATGTCGATGGCGGCTTCGTCGGAATCCGCGGCGATATGGGCCGCGCCGGATTTGACGGAAGCGGCCGCGCCGGCCATGTCTTCCATGGTGATGTTTTTGCCGGTCGCAGCGGAAACGAGCTGCGGGCCGTTGACAAACAGCTGGCCGCTCTTGCCGATGATGACGATATCAGCCATCTCGGCGCACATGGCCGCGCCGCCGCCGCAGGGACCGAGCACCACGGAGATCTGCGGAATGACGCCGGACAGGTCGGCGCTCTTCGCCATGATGGACGCGTAAGCGTTGACGGCGTTCATACCTTCGTCAAGACGGGCGCCATGAGAATCGCACAGGGCGACCACCGGCGCGCCGGTTTTTTCGGCGAGGGACAGTACTTTCAGGATCTTGCGGGCCTGGGCGGCGCCCAGCGCGCCAGCTCGGACGGTGTAGTCCTGCGCGTAGGTATACACAGGACGCCCTTCGATCAGGCCATATCCGGTGATGACGCCGGCGTCGGCGATGAGAGTATCCAGCTCGACGAAGCTCGCCTCATCGAAAAGGCGTGCGACGCGCTCGCGCGCGGTCAGCTTGCCGGCGTCGTGCTGACGCTTGATCTGCTCGGCGTCCCCCTGGAGAGCCGCCTGCCTGCGATCGCGGACGATGGGCAGATTCCGTTCCACACTCATTGTTTCAACCTCCATATCTACCTTTGTGGAATAACAAAAACAGGACAAAGTAGCCCTTATTCCTCCATTACACATCATAGCACCTATGAGGGGGGATTGCACGTTAATTTTGAGATGTTTTTCCGGATGGTGACGGCCGGCTTTAGAGAGGTATAAAATTTGATAATAAAGTGCCGGACGTTCCTTTTCAAGGGAATGTCCGGCACTGTGAAAGAAGAGCCGAGTGTCGTTAGCGCAGTTCATTGATCGGTTGGATTGCCACCCGTCAGGAAGGACTTCACGTCGCCCACCAGGCCTGGGATCATGTCGATCACCCGGTCGATTGGCGCGGCATACTGCACAGGCGTGAAGCGGACCTCGCGGCCGGCGATGGTGAGGAAGCCCATCGGCTGCACGGTGACGCCGGCGCCGGTGCCGCCGGCGAAGGGCACATCGCTCAGTTCAGGCTGCGCCCCATATTCACCGCCGCCCGCCACGAAACCAAAGCTCACGCGGGAGATGGGAATGATGGTTGCGCCTTCCGCGGCCGTGACCGGATCGCCGATGACGGTGTTCACGTCTACCATGTCGCGAATGTTCTCCATGGTGGTGCTCATGATGTTTTCGATGGGATGCCTGTCCATTTGCGTAACCTCCCAAAGCAGTAGTCGCGGCAGAACAGCAGCGCCGCGAGCATAATGTTCCCGACACGCGTCGAAAAAATACCAACGAGCCGGAGGCTGCCCGCCCCCGTGAACGAGCAGGTGACGCGCCGTTTCAGCGGCAGGCCAGGCCGAATGGCGCCCAGCGTTTCCAGTGCGCCGGCCAGCAGCGCTGTCAGCAGGACGGTGGCGCGGGCGTCGCCGGCATCCACGTTGACAGCGATTGCCAGCTGATCGGTACGGAACCGCTTGGCCAGGAAGAAAAGGGCGCGCCTGAGCGGTTTGACCGCGAGGGAACTCTTTGGTCGCCTGATCGTCAGCACCAGCTCGCCCCGGCCGGCGGCCAGGCGCAGGGCTGGCCGGC
>LVAP01000029.1 GCA_001603025.1 Clostridiales bacterium Firm_10
CTTCTGGGACGAGCCGCACCTGCCCCTCAGGCGGGGCAGGGACGGGGCCTATAGCGGCATCTACGCCTGCGCCTGCCCGCGCTGCCGGGAGCTGTTCCGGGCGAAATACGGCTATGACATGCCGGAGGAGCTCAACGACGACGTCCGGGCCTTCCGGCTGGACACCATCCGCGACTATTTCACCGACGTGACCGCCTTCAGCGCCGCCAAGGGGATGAAGAACGCCGTGTGCGTGATGCCCGGCGAGAACGGCCAGTACGGCATCGGCATCAGCACGCTGGACAGCATCTGCGCCGTGCCCACGCTGGATAACATCGGCTCCGATCCTTACTGGCTGGGCCATCCGATGGAAGAAATCGGCAGCCCGTACGAGTTCGTCTACAGCCGCGCCAGGCAGACCGTCGGCGTCGCCGACCACTACGGCAAGGACCACAACATCTGGATCCAGACCTACTCCACCCCGCGCGGCCGGGAGGAGGAGATCGTGGAGGCCGCGGCGGCAGCTTATGACGCCGGCGCGCGCACCATCATCGCCTGGGGCTACTACGGCAGCGAGTCCAACAACTACGCCGCCAAGAATCCCGAAAAGACCTGGATGGCCACCTGCGCCGCCTTCCGGCGCGTGCGCGAGATGGAGCGCGACCGCGTCCTCGCGGAGCGCCGCTCCCGCGTACAGAAATAATTGGGAATTGAGGGAGCTGACATCATGAATCAACAGATGATTTCCGCCGTGGAACGGTGGATCGACGAGCATACGGAAGAATATATCGCGGATGTGCAGGCGTTCTGCCGCATCCCCAGCGTCAGCCGGGCCGACCTCGCCAAGCCGGGCGCGCCCTTTGGGCCGGACTGCCGCCGGGCGCTCAGCTGGGTGCTGGCGCGCGCCGCGCAGCTGGGCTTTACGCCGGTGGACCATGAAGGCTACTGCGGCACAGCCCGCACAGGCGATCAGGACAACGCCATCGGCATCCTGGGGCACATCGACGTGGTGCCTGAAGGCGACGGCTGGATCTACCCGCCCTACGGCTCGACGCGCGTGGGCGATTTTCTCATCGGCCGGGGCGTGAGCGACGACAAGGGCCCCGCGCTGGCCGGGCTCTACGCCGCGCGCTGCGCGAAGGAGCTGGGCCTGACCCCGAAGCACGGCCTGCGCGTGTTTTTCGGCTGCAGCGAGGAGACCGGCATGCAGGACCTGCAGTACTACGTGGCGCACGACGAGCCGCCGAAGCTGTCGCTCGTGCCGGACTGCGGCTTTCCGGTATGCGTTGCCCAGAAGGGTTCACTGGCGGCGGACGTCAGCATTCCCGCGGGCGAGGCCATCCGCGCGTTCAGCGCCGGCCTGGTGGCCAACATGGTGCCCGCCGACGCCAGGGCGGAGCTGGCCGTGAGCCCCGGGGCGCTGGGCGCCGCCTTCGCCGCGCAGAACCTGCCGGAGGAGGATTTTACCATAGAGCCGCTGGATTCCGGCTGCCGCGTATGCGCCCACGGCGTGGCTTCCCACGCCGCGGATCCCTCCAAGGGCCGCAGCGCGCTTCACATGCTGGCCGGGGCGCTGGCCCGCTGCGGCCTGCTGGATGAGGCCAGCACCCGCGCCATGGCCGCCGTGGAGGCGCTCACCGCGGGCTGCTTCGGCGAGAGCTGCGGCCTGGAACGCGAAGATCCGGTTTCCGGCAAGACCACCACGAACTTCGGCCTGGCCTCCCTCAGGGACGGGCGCATCGTGGTCAACCTCGACGCGCGCCTGTCCATCGAGGCCGATCCCGCGGAGGATGCCCGCCGCTACGCCGCGGCGGCTGAGGCGCTGGGCTTCGCCTGCGGGGAGGTCAGCACCACGCAGCCCTTCCACATCGGCGCGGACAGTCCGGAGACCATGGCGCTGATGGAGGTGTACCGCGCGGTGACGGGCCGCGACGACCCGACCTACGCCATGGGCGGCGGCACCTACTCGCGCTACCTCTCCACAGCCGTTTCCTTCGGCATGGGCCTGCCCGGCACGCCGCGGCCGGACATTCCCGAATCCCACGGCGGGGCGCACAAGTGCGACGAGTTCGCGCACATCCCTTCGCTGCTCACGGCGATGAAAATCTACGCGCTCGCGCTGGCCCGACTGGATGAAACCCTGGCCTGAGCGCCGCTGAAGGAGGAAACAGGCCATGAGTTACGAATACTCCTGCGGCGCGGTGGTGTTCACGCGGCAGGGCGGCGGCATCCGCTATGTCGTCATCCGCTCCCTGGAGGGCGCCTGCGGCTTTCCCAAGGGCCACATGGAGCCGGGCGAAACGGAGACGCAGACGGCCCTGCGGGAGATCCGCGAGGAAGTGGGGCTGGATGTGCGGCTGGTGCCGGGCTTTCGCCGGGTGACGGAGTACCCGCTGCGGAAGAAGCCCGGCGTCATGAAGCGGGTGACGTATTTTCTGGCGGAATACGAAAACCAGCCCATCCGCCCGCAGCCAGAAGAGCTGGCGGACGCCGCGCTGATGGACTACGAAGAGGCGATGAAGTCCTTCCGGTTCGAGGCGAACAAGGTTGTGTTGCAAGAGGCAAGGGCGTTTCTGGAAAATACATCCCTATAAAAAGAAACAGCCATGTGAAGCAACTGCTCCACATGGCTGTTTCTTTTATAGGGATACTCTCTCGGCAAGTAATCCATTGAGAGTATCTTCATTGGCGTCATTCAAAAGAGCGATCAGCAGCAGTTGCTTCTGTGATTCCGACATTTGTTCAATATCTACCGAATCCGCAAAAGCTATTGTCGGGATGAACATGAACAAACAAACCAAAAACGCAAACAGTTTCTTCATGGCTGTGCCCCCTTATTTTTCTTATAATCATTATACTTAATAAATTGAGCATAGTCAAGGGGTTAAGTAGGGTAAAATAAAAATGGTGATGCCTATGATTTCCTACCGGCCTTTTTACGAAACGCTCTTTAAAAAAGGGCTCACGGAATACTACATGATCTACAAGCAGGGCTTATCCGCGAATACACTCCACCGCATGAAGCATGGCGAGGCCATCAGCACAAAAACCCTGAACACACTGTGTGAAATCCTGAATTGCAGCGTCAGCGAAATCATTGAATACATTCCAAGCGATACAGAAAACACCCCGTAATCCGGCATTGAGCATGCCTGCATCACGGAGTGTTTTGCTTTATGAGAGGAGTCAACGGCGGCGGGCTGCACCCCGCCCCGTTCCCCGGCTTCATTCAAAAACCGTACGGCTCATACCGCCTTTTCCAGCGCGGCTTTTATACCTGCCTTGATGACCTCGTAGCCGTCGCCGGGGCTGCACTCATACAGCTTTTCCCCGCCCACATACACCGTGGGCACATGGTAATAATCGTACCGATCAGCCACTTCCGGCTGGCGGCTCTCCTCAATCCACAGGATGTCGGCCGGATTGAGCCCAAGCTCCGCCACAGCCTTTCGGGCCTTGACGCAGTAGGGGCAGTTTTCCAGATAGAATATGGTGATCTTCGCCACGCGGACTCGTCATTCCTTCCACAGCTTGTCGTACTCGTTGCACAGCGGATGACAGATCGGCTCGTCCTCCTCGATGTCGGCGAAGCGGCTCACCGGCTCGGCGAAGTAGTTGTCCGTGTTGTCATCGTTCACGGCGGACACTTCGCCCACGATCAGGTCGCCCTGCCCTTCCTGCGCCCCGAACAGGTGATACATGAACGGCGTCAGCCGCACGCTGTTGCCCCGGGTGACCAGCAGCTCCTCGCCCGGCTTTACCGTCAGCTTCAGCCCGTCGGACCACACCTCCACGTCGCTCTCACGGTCCACGCCGCCGTCCGGCAGCCTGTTGTAGAGCCGCATGCTCATCACGCCGCCGCCCCGGTTGATGATGTCCTCTGTCTTGCTGGCGTGGTAATGGATAGGCAGGCGCTGGCCCTCCCGCAGCAGGATGTACTTCTCCGCGTAGGGAGAGCCTACCCCCGGCGCGGTCAGGCTGCCGTTGCGCACGGTGAACAGCACCGCTCCGATGCGGGGAAAATCGCCGCTGCCGAAGTCGGTGATGTCCCAGCCCTGCATGACCGTGCGGATGGCGGAAATCTCATCCCGGTGGGCGCGCCATTCGTCCATGCTCCAGTATGCGAAACGCGGCAGGCGGATGTTCGCGCCCGCCAGCAGGTTCTCGGCCCAGCGGATGGCCCCGTTGATCTCGGATCGCTTCATGGATCAGTTCTCTCCTTTCATTTCGGCGGCAAACGCCATGGTCTCCTCCAGCGTCTTCATGCCCTCGGTCGCGCCCGGCGTGGAGAGCGACAGCGCCGCGGCGGCGTTGGCCGTTTCCAGCGCCTCGCGCAGATCCGCGCCCTGCCAGGCCCGCAGCAGCAGGCCCGCGGTAAACGCGTCGCCCGCGCCCACCGAGCCCCTGATGAATCCCTCCGGCAGGCGCAGCGTTTCGGCCTGCGCATAGGCGCCGGTCTCGTCCAGCCCGCAGGACAGGGCGGGCGTATGAATCACGGCCCAGCGCTTCACGCCCATCGCCTTGAGCCGCTCCAGCGCGGGGCGCAGGTTTTCGCGGATCAGCCGCCCGCCCTGCATGAGCGGAATGCCGGTCGTGCGGCCGGCTTCCATCTCGTTCACGGAGAAGTAGTCGGCGTATTTCAGCGCGGGCGGCACGATGCGGGCATAGCGGTCGCTGTTCTCGCTCACCACGTCCAGCGAGGTGCGGATGCCCCGCGCCTGAACGGCCGCCAGCACGCGGGCCATGGCCGTGCCGAATTCGCTGTCCGGCGCGTCCAGCCCGTCCAGCAGCAGCGCGTAGCCGATGTGGAAGATGTCGCAGTCCAGCCGCTCGACGGGAACGGTGTCCGGCGTGATCAGGCTGTCCGCGCCCTTGAAGGTGAAAAAGGTTCGCTCGCCGGTAGACTCGACCGTCATCACATCCGTGAAGGAATTGAGCCCCGCGCGCTTCACGTCGCTCAGGTCAATGGACGGGCAGCGCGACATCACCTCCAGCGCGTAGGCGCCGTTGTCATCCGCGCCGGCAAATCCCACCGCCTTGAGCGGCAGCGCGGGATCCAGCTTCGCCAGGTCCATGCCCACGTTGGGCACCGCGCCGCCCAGGCTGCGTTCCACGCGCCGGATGGCGGTCAGCTCCAGCTTGCCCGGGTACTCCGCGATATACTTGATGGAATCCACAACGATGTTGCCCGCCAGCGTGATGGCGTATTTCACAGCCGATACCTCCCGTTCACCGCAAATCTCGATTCTGTCAGACGTCCGCCTCCATGCCATCGCGGCACACAACAAAGGGCTTTTCCGTGCGCGCCTCCAGCGCGGCCTGATCGGGGTGCAGCGTGCGGGCCATGTGCGTGAGGAACACCGGCGCGTCCTCGCGCAGGCGGCCCATCCTGTGCATGGATTTGAGCATCAGGCGGATCATATCGATGGAGTTGTGTTCGAAGATGCGCCAGTCGCCGTCGCAGTCGTCGCCGATGGTGGCGTCGAAAACCGCCGCGTCCAGCACTTTTTTGCCGATGATGTGGTGTTCCCGGTTCAGCAGCCAGGCGCCGTCCGTGGCATAGAGCAGGCGCTTTCCGTCCTTCTCGATCAGGTAGTGCAGGGTGGTCTCATAATCCCGCTGGGTGGAGTGGTTGGAGGGCATGGGGATCATGGTGAAGCCCGCCGCCTCCACAGGCTGTCCTACTGTCAGGGGGATTACCGTGAGGCCCTCTCCTGCGATTTCCCCGGCCCAGCTCCCGTGGGCGTACACACGGCAGGGCGCCAGGGCCTTCAGCGCGTCGACGCTGAAGTGGTCGCCGTGGCTGTGGGTATAAAACACGTCGGTGATCGCCGCGGGATCGGGAATCATGTCCAGCACCGTGGGCGTCGCGTCGATGAGCAGGCGCCCGTCCAGCAGCGTGCTGGTGAGGCGGCGGTATTCGCCCCGTGCGTCCGGTCCGTTCCAGTCCGCCGCGCCGGTGCCGAGGAATGTGAGCTTCATAAAACGCATCTCCTTGCGCGCAGTTCTGACACGCGTTCAGTATAGCACATAACCGCGGGGTTTTCCATCACTTTTTGGCTTTCAGGGCAATCCAATGGGTCCGGCGGCCCGGGCGGCAGCAAGTTTCTTCCCGCTTCACAGCGCCGGGCAGGCACCGGGATTCTTTTTCGGCATGAAAATAGGCGCGGCCATACGGCTGCGCCTCATGTCATAGACAAACCGCGTTTGTCTATGCCGGATGTATTGCCTGTGTTACCCAAAGATCCCGCCGGTCCTGAAACGCCGCTGCCGCGTCAGCCGGCTGCCCGCCAGCTTCCGGCGGTACCACGCCTCCAGCGTCAGGCCGCTTGCCCGCACGTTCGCGGCCTGCGCGCCCAGATAGCGCACGTGCCATGGTTCGAAAGCGTAGCCGGTCTCCTGCACGCCGTCTTTGGGGTAGCGGATGATAAAGCCGTATTCGTGGGCGTGCTCGGTGAGCCAGCGGTAGGCGTCCGTGTCGGCGAAGCGCTCGGTGAGGTCGGTGCAGCCCGCCACGCCAAGGTCCATCGCCAGCCCGGTCTGGTGCTCGGATTTGCCCGGCTGCGCCACGTAGACGGACACGTGCGCCTCCCCTGCTTCCTGCAGGCGCGTCTGGTAAATGTCATGCTGGGTCCAGTAGGAGCGGTAGCCCGAGACGCCCAGCAGCTCTATGCCTTCCTTTTCCGCGGCGGCGAACATATCCTCCAGCGCCCGGGCGGCCTCCGCCCGCATCTGCTTGCGGGATTCGGGCACGCCCTCCTCATACCGGACGTCCGGGTAGGAGAGGTCGCTGGGCACATAGTCGCTGGGCAGGCTGTTCTGCTTGTTGACCAGGATCATCGTGCTTTCGTACACATCGGCCCGCGCGAGGACGGGCAGCAGGATAACCGCGCACAGCAGCGCGGCCAGGGAACGTCGCATGACGCAACACCTCTTTTGTATACTAACGACGATTACAGCCGCTCAATGGTTCCGTTCTTCAGCATCTTCTCGATGCGCTGGCATAAAGTGCCGTCCAGCAGGCACTCGATCACGGTGCCGGTTTCGGTGTACCGCTCGTCCAGCACCTGCCCCTTGTCGTGCGCCAGGGAAAGCACCGCGCCTTCCGCATAGGGAACGGTCAGGCGCACGCGGCGGCGCATCTGCCCGATGCGCTGGCCCAGCGCGGCGCGCAGCTCATCCAGGCCCTGCCCGTCCCGCGCGGATATGGGAATGAGGCCCGGCGTGGACAGCGGCAGGTCGACCAGCTGGTCGCACTTGTTCAGCACCTCCAGCGTGGGCTTGCCGGCCGCGCCCAGCTGGTTCAGCACGTCCAGCACCACGGCGCGCTGCTCGGCGCAGTGATCGTTCGCGGCATCGGACACGATGACAATCAGATCGGCGTACAGCGCCTCTTCCAGCGTGGACTTGAAAGCCTCCACCAGCTGATGGGGCAGCTTGCGGATGAATCCCACCGTGTCAACCAGCAGACACTCGCGGTTTTCCGGCAGCTCGACGCGCCGCATGACGGGATCGAGCGTGGCGAACAGCTTGTCCTCCACCAGCACGTCCGCGCCGGAGAGCGCGTTGAGCAGCGTCGATTTGCCCGCGTTGGTGTAGCCCACCAGCGCGACGATGGCCTGCTCGCTCTTTTCGCGGCGGGCGCGCCGCAGCGAACGCTGGCGGTCCAGCTCGCTGAGCTCGCGCTCAAGGTCGGTGATGCGCCGGCGGATGCGGCGGCGGTCGACCTCCAGCTGCGTCTCGCCGGGACCGCGGGTGCCGATGCCGCCGCCCAGGCGGGAGAGCACCGTGCCCAGGCCGGCCAGCCGCGGCAGGTTGTATTTCATCTGCGCCAGCTCCACCTGCAGCTTGCCTTCGTAGGACTGCGCGCGCTGGGCGAAGATATCCAGAATGAGCGCGGTGCGATCAATCACGCGCACGTCCGCGCCGAGGATCTCGCTCACATTGCGGGACTGCGCGGCGGTGAGTTCGTCGTCGAAGATGACCAGGTCGATCTCGGAGGCCTGGCAGATGAGCGCGAGCTCCTGCACCTTGCCCGAGCCGATGAACGTGGCCGGATCGGGCCGCTGGCGCTTCTGCAGCACCCGCTGGATCACGATGGCGCCGGCGGTGTTGGTGAGGCTCTCCAGCTCGTCCAGCGATTCCTCCGAATCGGAGCTCACCAGCATCACGCGTTCCTGCGTCTTCTCCCAGTTGCCCTCGCGGATGGTCTTGAGCACGCGCTCGTCGGCGACCTCGATCTCGTGCAGCCACCGCTCCTGGGGCACGCGGCCGGGTTTGACCGGGCCGTGCACGTGGATGGCCAGCTGGCCGTACTCCATTTCGCCCAGGAAGGCGGCGGTGATGCCGGTGGCGATGCCGTCCTTCACGCCCACGGCGCACATGGCGTCAAAGCGCAGCAGGCGCAGCGCCTGCTCGTCCACGTCGGAGAGCCGGGCCGACCCGCCGGGATGGGTGTGGATGCAGCGGATGCCGGAAAGGCGTTCCACGCTGCGCCTGAGGCTCCGCTCCGGCAGCGACACGCTGGCCGCTGAGCCGATGGAGATCTCCAGCACGTTGCCGTCGCGGCTCATGTACACCATGATTTCCCGGTTCAGCTGATCAGTGAAGCGCACCAGCGTGCTGAGCAGCCGGTCCGGCAGGAACTGGTCGCGCGCCCAGTCGGTTTCAAACAGGCGCTCCAGCTCATCCAGGGCGGACTGGCGGATGCCCTCAGTATTACCTCGAATCATACATGTCCTTTCCTGCGGCGGAATAACCGCGCCCGCCCTCGCGGGACGTTCGTTATTCCCAAATCATATCACAACGCCGTCCGGCTGTCAAAGACAAGGGTTTTTCAGAAACATTTGAGCTCTTCCGGCGCCAGGGGAGACATGCTGCGCAGCCGCCGCACGATTCCGCGCATCGCGGCGATCACGCAGTCGACCTCCTCCTCGGTGTTCTCCTCGTTCAGCGAGAGGCGCAGCGCGCCCTGAGCCAGCTCGCGCGGCAGGCCGATGGCCAGCAGCACGTGGCTGAGTTCCGGCGAACCGGAGGTGCAGGCCGCGCCGGAAGAAGCGGCGACGCCCTGCAGGTCCAGGTTCAGCAGCAGGCTCTCGCCCTCCACATAGCGCACGGACACATTGAGGTTGCCCGGCAGGCGCCGCGAAAGCGAGCCGTTGACCCGGCATTCCGGAATTTCCAAAATGCCGCGCATCAGCCTGTCGCGCAGGGCGGCAACCTTCTCCGCCCGGTCGGCGATGCCCGTCGCGGCCAGTTCGATGGCCCTGCCCATGCCCACGGCGGAGGCCAGGTTCTCGGTGCCCGGGCGCTGAGCGCGTTCCTGCGCCCCGCCCCGCATGAGCGGCTCCAGCCGCACGCCGGAGCGGATATACAGCGCGCCGATCCCCTTCGGCGCATGGAATTTGTGGCCCGAGAGGGACATGAGGTCCGCGCCGGAAGCCTGCACGTCGACGGGGATCGCGCCGATGGCCTGCACGGCGTCGGTGTGGAAGCACACGCCATGGGCCCTGGCGATGCGGCCGATCTCCTCGACGGGCTGGATCGTGCCGATTTCATTGTTGGCCGTCATCACGGAGATGAGCGCGGTGTCCGGCCCAATGGCCTTCTCCAGCTCGTCCAGCCGGACGACACCCTCTCCGTCCACCGGCACGCAGGTCACGCGGAAGCCTTCCCTCTCCAGCTGGCGGCAGGCGTTCAGCACGGCGTGGTGCTCGACGGCGGTGGTGATGACATGGCCGCCCTTTCCCCCGCGGGCATAGGCCGCGCCGCGCACGGCCCAGTTGTCCGCTTCCGTGCCGCCGCTGGTGAAGTAGATCTCTTCCGGCCTGGCGTTGACCGCGGCGGCCACCTGCGCGCGGGCGGCTTCCAGCATCCTGCGGGCCTCCCGGCCGAAGCTGTGGATGCCCGATGGATTGCCGTACACTCCGGTCAGACATGGCATCATCGCCTCGAGAACGGGCGGGGTGACGCGCGTTGTGGCGGCGTTATCCATATAAATGCGTTTCATGGCGCGTTCATTTCCTCCTCCGGGCGGACGGGCCCGCGCTCATCCGTCATATCCCGGCGTACAAATATTCAAAAATCGGTTGCAAAACGGCACGACCTGTGCTATAATGCGTTTTGTCGCCTGATTGATGACCATTGGGTTTCGTGCGACGTCATGCCGTGAATCTTGTCAGGTCCGGAAGGAAGCAGCAATAAGCGGAAGTTGGCGTGCGCCGCGAAGTCCCCCGGTGCGAGATCGGGCGATTTTTTTATTCATCCGGCCCCGCCTCAGCCGCGAAGCTCCGCGTAGACGGCCGCGGCCGCCGCGGCGTTTTCCTCAATGGGCCGGACGCCGTCCAGCCGCAGCACAGCGCAGGCCAGCCGTGCGGCACGCGCCTCCACCTCGTCCCCGCTGCGTTTCGCCGCGAAGGCGTAAAACGCCCGCTGCTGTGCGAACATGTCGCCGCCCGCCTGCACGCGCTGGCCGAAGCGCGCGATTGCGCGGCTCTCGATGCGCGCCATGCGCACCGCCTTCGGTGCGCTCAGCACCACGGCCAGCGCGGCCCGGGCCTCGACTTCTTCATCCTGCGGGCCGGAAACAGAGGCGTACACGAACCGCGGATACCGCCGCACATCCGCGCGCAGCATCGAAAGCGCTTCTTCCCGCGTGCGGCTCACGGCGTAAGGTTTATCCTGCTCCGCCGGGAAGTAGTAGTCCTCCGCGTCCATGAATCGGAATCCCAGCCGCTCCGCCAGCGCCCGCCCCAGCGTGCTCTTTCCGCACCCGTTCAGCCCCATCACAAGGATGCCCAGCGCCGTCATTTCCCCATTCCCCATTTTCAATACAGTTCTCCCGGATTGTAGCCCGCCGGCAGCGGCTCCTCCTCCAGGAAATGGAAGGATTCGTCCTCCAGCACGGGCAGGAACGCCTCATAGGGAAAACGTGCGAACTCGCAGGCATAGCCGCTGGCGCCGAACCAGCCGCCCTCCCTGGCCTTGAGGTTCAGGTCGCGCGCCAGCTTGGTACGATTGGAGCAGTCGTGCACCACGATGCCCCAATCCTCCTGCGCCGCGGCTTTCATGAGCTGCAGCGTCAGCTGCCGGCTCCAGATGGGCGAAATATAGCCCAGCCGGCAGGCGTACAGGTTCTCGCCGAGGTAATTGCAGAGGTTGTTGTCGTTCAGGTGCAGCTCGGCGCAGTTGATGAAGTCCAGTCCGGTGGCGAGGATCGCGTCCTTTTTCCGGGAAAACGTCCCGAAGAATTCCGGCGTCATGGGGGTTTCCACCCCCACCTGCGGGATATACTTTTTCGCGAGACGGATGTTCCCGATCACCCTGTCGGCGCAGTTCGACGCGCCCAGGTTGAAGCGCAGCTCGTCCAGCCCGCTCTCCCCCAGCGAGCGGAGGTTTTCCTCCGTGGCCAGCAGGCCGTTGGTGTAAAGGTGCTGGTGGATGCCCGCCTCCCGGAAACGGCGGATGACGCCGTAGTACTTCTCGATTTCCATAAACGGCTCAAGATATACATAGGCGATGCCGGTGGGCTTCCTCTGCGTGGAGAGCAGCAGGTCCAGGTCGCGCTCATACAGCCTGGTGCCGCCGATCTCCCACAATCCCTCGCCGATGGGCGGGATGGCGTCCAGCTCGCCGTAGTTGTAGCAGAACCGGCACTGGATGTTGCAGCGGTTGGTCTTGCGCACGGCGCTCAGCCCCGTGCCCAGCAGGCAGGACCTGCAGCCCCGCGGAAAGCGCTCCTCCGGCCCCACATAGTACGTGCGGTCCTCCAGCGACCTGAGGCCGGGAATCTCCGCGGCCAGCGCGTCGTTCCGCGCGTCCACCGCCGCCTCGATCTGATACATCGTCGCATAGACGATCTCCGTCTGCTTCACAAGCAGCTCCTCGTCCTCTGGAAGCTCCGCGAAAAACCTGAACCAGGTGAGCGCGTCCTTTTTTGATATTTTCATAGGTCACCGCCCTTTCTGCCCCGCTGATCCATATTTTATCAGAAAACGCCCCGACCATCAACCCCGGCGGAAAAGTTTGACCTATTTGTCAAAAACTCACGGAACTTCTCGTCGCCCACCCTTGAAATCCGCCCGTTTCATGATATAATAGAACCTGATCAGGTTCGCGGCGCCGCGCCGCCAGGAGGAGACGTTCCGTTGAATAACAAAAAGCTCCGCGCGGAGCTCACCATGTGGCTGCAGATTCTGCTGGGGCTTTTGCTGTGCGCCACCGGCTACAACATGTTCATCATTCCCAACGAGATTGCGCCCGGCGGCTTCACCGGCATCGCCCAGCTCGTCAACCACGTTACCGGCCTGCCCATCGGCATGCTCACCCTGGCGCTGAACGTGCCCCTGTTCGCGCTGTCGGCCAAATCGCTGGGGCTGAAATTCGGGATCCGCTCCCTGTTCGCCAGCGTGGGCCTGTCCGTGATGATCGATATCCTGCCCATTCCCTCCGTGATCCCCATGGACACCACGGAGCGGCTGCTGCTGGCCTCGCTGTTCGGCGGCGTGGTGGCCGGCGCGGGCTTCGGGCTGATCATCCGCGGCAACGCCACCACCGGCGGCTCGGACATGCTGGCCAAGCTCATCAACACGCATTTCCACTCCGTGTCCATCGGAATGGTCATGTTCGCCGTGGACGGGATGGTCATTCTGGCTTCGGCCTTCGTTTTCGACATCGTGTCCGCCCTGTTCGCGCTCATCTGCACCTTCCTGATGAGCCAGGTGATCGACTTCCTGGTCGACGGCCTCAATTCGTCCCGCGCCTACTTCATCATCTCCGCCGAGAGCGACGCCATCGCCCGGCGGGTGATGGACGAAATGGAGCGCGGCATCACCGGCCTGCATGGGCGCGGCATGTACTCCGGCGAAGACAAGCAGGTGCTGCTGTGCGTCATCAGCCGCACGGAATCGCCGCGGCTGCGCTCCATCGTCGCGGAATGCGACCCGGCGGCGTTCATCATCGCCGCCAACGTGCACGAAGTGCTCGGCGAGGGCTTCCGGCCCATCTACAAGCGCTGACGCTTCGCCTCAAACGGCCCCACTTCCCTGCGGGGAAAATAAAATAAACAAGGAGAAACAACGCCATGGAAAAGATCAAAGTGGCCATCATCGGCTGCGGCACCATCGCCAACGCGGCGCATATGCCCGGTTACAAGGCGGCGTCCGACCTGTGCGAAGTGAAGTACTTCTGCGACATCATTCCCGAACGCGCCGTCGCCCTGCGCGACAAGTACGGCTCCGGCATCGCCAACACCGATTACCATGAGATCCTCACCGACCCCGAGGTCACCTGCGTTTCCATCTGCGTACCCAACGGCGGCCACGCCCCCATTGCCATCGACTTCCTGAAGGCCGGCAAGCACGTGCTGTGCGAAAAGCCCGCCGCCATGAATTCCGAGCTGGCCCGCGACATGCAGAAGACCGCTGACGAATGCGGCCGCATCCTGAACATCGGCGTGTGCAACCGCTTCAACACCGCGGTCGAGAAGATCGAGGAGCTCATCAGCCAGGGCGAGCTGGGCAACATCTACCACATCTACTGCTCGTTCCGCGCTTACCGCTCCATTCCCGGCCTGGGCGGCGCGTTCACCACGAAGGCGCTCTCCGGCGGCGGCGCGCTCATCGACTGGGGCGTGCATTACCTCGACCTCATCTTCTACTGCGTCGGTCAGCCGAAGGTGAAGACGGTGTCCGCGGCGGCGTACTCCGTGCTGGGCAAGCCGCTGGACGGCTATGTGTACGAATCCATGTGGGCCGGCCCGCCCAAGCTGGACGGCACCTACGACGTGGACGACTTCGTCACCGGCTTCATCCGCACCGAAGGCCCCACCATCTCGGTGAACGGCGCGTGGGCGCAGAACATCGACGACAAGGCTACCTTCATCGAGTTCCTGGGCGACAAGGGCGGCATCAAGCTGCAGTATGGCGGCAACTTCACCCTGTACTCCACCAAGAACGGCATGCTGACCACCACCACCTTCAAATACCAGACGGTCAACATGTACGACGCGGAGATCCGCGATTTCCTCATCAAGGCCCCGCAGGGCATCAAGACCAAGGCCAACATCGACAAGGCGCTGGTCACCTCCCAGGTCATGGACATGATGTACAAATCCAGCGAACTGGGCGAAGAGGTCAAGGCGTAATAACCGGCGGTGGGCAGCATCCACGAGGATGCTGCCCACCGTTGTTTGGAGGTATCTATGAC
>LVAP01000030.1 GCA_001603025.1 Clostridiales bacterium Firm_10
CTTCCCCGCGCTGCCCAACCTGGACACCGGCGCCTACCTCATGCTGGCCGCGGATGAATACCTTTCCCGCCTGCCTGACAACGAGGCCGCCGCGCAGTTCGCCGCCTGGGAAGAAGCGCTCGCGGCCGGGCTGACCTGCCTGCCCCAGGACGACAACGGCCTGCTGGTCAACGTTTCCGAGCCGCCGCACTCCCCCTACGGCTTCACCGACTGCATCGCCAAAACCGGCCGCCTGGCCATGGAAACGCTGATCGTCTGGGAGGCGCTGGGCGCGCTGGCGCGCCGGAAGGCCCGGCTGGGCCGCGGCGCTGAGAAGGAGAAACGCACGCGGGCGGGCATCGAGGCTGCCTTTGCGCGCACCTTTACCGATCCCGCCACCGGGCTGCTCCTCTCCGCGACCGGCGCGTGCCGGCAGCCGGACCTGTGGGCCTCCTGCTACGCCGTGTATCTGGATTTCCCGCTGCAGCCCGGCCAGCGCGAGGGCATCGCCGGCTGGCTGGCCGCGCATTACGATGGCATCGTGGAGGCGGGCCAGCTGCGGCACCTGCCCGCTGGGCAACACTGGGAGCGCCTGTTTGTGCCCGTGGCGCCGGGCGAATACCAGAACGGCGCGTTCTGGGCCACGCCCATCGAGTGGCTGTGCGCCGCCCTTGCCGTCGGCGACCGCGCTTTGGCGCAGCGCACCCTCGACGACCTGCTGCGCTATTTCGCCGAATACGGCGTGTTCGAATGCGTGAACGGTTCCCTGCGCCGGCTGGACACCTATGTCGTCAGCGCGGCCAACGCGCGCGCGGCCCAGCGGCTGCTGAGCCGCCTGTGAGCCTCACGCCCGGCACACCCTGACCCACAGCAGGCGGGCGCACCGCGGTGTGGGAAACGCCAGCTCGAAGCCGCGCCGGCGCATCTCGCCGCCCGTCACGCGGAGCTCTTCACCGCTGTCCTCGTCCGTGAGCAGGGCGGTTTCATCCGTCCCGACGAACGGCAGCGTGACGGGCAGCCTCTCCTCGTCGCATTTTTCCTGCCGGAAGGCCAGCAGCACGCCGGCTTCCTCCTCCGGATCAAAGAAGCAGTACGCCGTGAAGCCCGTCTTTTCCTCCTCCGTGTGCCAGGGCGTCAGCACGTAGAATTCGCCGAGCAGATAGCGGTTCATCCGCTTCCATTCTTTCATACCGCGGCGCAGCGGGCCGAAATCCTGATCCGGGTCCTGCGCGTACTGCGAAACCACGTTCAGCACCGGCAGATACGAGGCGCGCCACACGTAGGGATCGACCACGCCCGCGGCGTCCAGCTGGCCGGAAGATTCCTTGCAGCTCGCGCCGCAGAACGGCACCCAGCGGTTGAACGCCGTGGTCATGGACAGGCGTATGGCCGTCGACGTCCGGTCGTAATCGCTTCTGAGCAGCGGGATGCCCCGGCGCAGCGATTCCAGGTCGTTGCGTCCGCCGCCGCTGGCGCAGGAATCCACGAAGCCGCAGCCGCCGTAGCTCAGCGTGCAGGCGATGAGCTCGTCCCACATGCGGTAGTGGGCGTCGATGAACTTGCATTCGGTGATGCCGCGCCTGTCGTCTCCTTCACGGGCGTCGAGATAATTCCAAAGGCCGGCCTGGTCGCTGTTGTTGTCCTCGCGATACATGTCCACGTGATTGTCCGCGAGGGTTTTTTTGATGCGGTCGAGCGTCCATTTCAGGCAGTCCGGATTGCCGATGTTGTTGGACACCGTGCTGCTTCCCTCCCGGCGGATCGCCCAGGCTGGATCATAGCCCCAGTTCTTCGCCAGGGAATCCGGGTCGGTCACGCGCTCCGGCTCGAACCACATCAGCGTCTTCATGCCGTGGGCGCGGGTGAAGTCGGTCGATTCGCGGAAGCTGTCGCCGGGCCACTTGGCCGGATCCAGCGTCCAGGTGCCCACCGTGCCCCACCAGTCGCTCTCCGGGCTGGAGCCGTCCGGGGCGACGTACCAGCCCGCGTCGAACCAGCGGAAATCCGCCTTCACATCCTCCGCGAACATCTTCTCAAGGCTGGGCCGCCAGGTATACCAGCGTTCGGAAATGCTGCCGTCCGAATTGGGCAGGCCGGTATCGCCGGCCAGGCAGCAGGTTGAAAACGGCTCGAGGCGCGCGCCTGTGCCGTCCGCCGGCGGCAGGTTATGGCGCACGAACCAGCTGCGCCAGTAGTTGGTGGCGAAGTTCTCATCGCGCACCAGATACGGCGCACAGGCGAACAGCGCCGTGCGGATGCGCTCGCCGGGCTTCAGCCGCGTGCGCAGGCGGTTGACCGCCCCCGCGCGAAATTCGGTTTCGCCGCGTTCCGCGTCATAGCGGAAATCCGCGTGCCAGGTTCCGGCCCAGCCGATCGCCAGCATGACGCCGCCGTCGCCGTATTCCAGGTTGAAATACGGGAAATTGACGTGCGTCGCGCGGCCGCTGTTGGATTCAAAATGACGCGGCAGCGCGGCGACATCCAGCGCGTAGGGGCGATACCAGTTCGTGTGATCGCCCAGGATGCCCTTCAGCGCGGGATAATTGCCCTTAAAGCGCAGCACGGCTTCTGGCGCGGTCAGCACACCGCTCTCCCGGTTGCCGCGGTTCTCGAACCACACGATCCAGTCCGTCGCGCCGTAGAGCGGGTAGTGGGTGCAGCGCAGGGTGACGACCAGCGCGTCGTCCCGCCGAAAGCACAGCTCAGCGGTCTTCGTGCCGTCGCCCTCCCCGTCGCGGCGCGACACCAGCTCGAACCGCTCCCGCGGGAAGCCCTCGGTGCGGACGCCGTCGTAGGTAAAGGCGAAGGGAAACTCCGCCGGGTCAGCCAGAATCCGTTCAAACCAGGCGTCCGCCTGCGCGTTCCGGTAATCCCTCTTCATGATCTCATCCTCCATCCGCATAACTGATCCGCAGCGCCGCCTCACCGGGCCCGCGGCAGGGCTGCGGCCGGGACCGCGCTCTCGATCATCGGCATATCGATGACCACGCGCAGGCCTTTTTCGCCGTTTTCGGCGCGCACCGCGCCATGGTGCCGCCGGATGATCTCCCGGACGATCGCCAGTCCGAGGCCCGCGCCGCCCGTATCCTGCCCCGGCACGCGATAGAAACGCTCGAACAGGCGCCGGGCGTCCTGCGGAGGCACGCCGCCGCCGTCGTCTTCCACGCTGCCGGAGAAGGCCAGGGGCGTCCGCTCCAGCGTCACGGTGATGACGCCGCCCTCCCGCGTGTGCTCGCAGGCGTTCTTCAGCAGGTTCATATACGCCTCGCGCATCCATTTTGCGTCGCAGCGGATCCGCGCTTCGCCCCGAATCTCAAGCCGCCGGCCCGGGAAAACCGACGACAGGCTGTCCCACGCCGCGCGCACGATTCCGGCCGCGTCGTGCTCTGAAAAGGAAAACTCATACCCGTCGGCGCAAAGCCGCTCCAGCCGCAGCAGCGCGTGGATCAGCCGCTCCATGCGCTCGATCTGATCCAGCTCCTCCGCCATGTGGGCGCCGCTGTCCAGCTCGCAGAACAGCCTGAGCGAGGCCAGCGGCGTTTTGAGCTGATGGGAGATATCCGCGGTCAGGTCGCTCGTGCGCTGGTATTCCTCGGCGAGGCGCTCGCGCCCCAGCAGCACCTGATTTTCCAGCTCCGCCGCGGCGTTGTGCAGCGGGGCCAGGCTGTCCTCCCGCACGGAAAAGTCGAGCGGCTTTCCGCCTGTGGTGAGGAACTCTTCCATCCGCGCGGCCAGACGCCGCATGCGCCGCCGCTGGATCAGCAAAACCGCGGCCAGCACGCCGGCGGCCAGCGCGGCGGCAGCCGCGGTCAGCGCCGTCAGTCCTCCCATTGGTAGCCCACTCCCCGTATGGTGCGGATGTGATCCGCGCCGATTTTCTCCCTGAGCCGGCTCATGTGCACCGACAGCGTGTTGTCGTCGATGAACTTCCCGCCGTCGTCCCACAGCGCTTCCAGCAGCCACTCGCGCGGCACCACGCCCCGGCGCTGCGTGAGCGCCGCGAGGATACGGAACTCCGTAAACGTCAGCGGAAGCGGCACTCCATCCTTTTTGACCTGCATGTGGGCGGCGTCGATCTCCAGCCCGCCGCGCACCGTCGGAGCCTGATCCGCCCCGCCGCGCCTGAGCAGCGCCCGCATGCGGCTCAGCAGCTCCATCATGCGGAAGGGCTTGGTGACGTAATCATTGCCGCCGGCGTCCAGCGCGCGCACCACGTCGAACTCCTCGTCCCGCGCGGTGAGAAACAGGATGTCCTGCTTCACGCCCGCCGCGCGCCATTCACGGCACAGCGACACGCCGTCGCCGTCCGGCAGGGTCACATCCAGCACGACCAAATCGATTCCGCTGTTCAGGCGTTCGCGCGCCTCCCGCGCTGAGGCCGCCTGCGCCACGGCATAGCCCTCCCGCCCGAACAGCTCCACAAGGCCGCCCCGCAGCACGGCGTCGTCCTCAACCAGAAGGATGTTGTATGCCACGCGGCAGCCCTCCTTTGTTTCATAGCGCTACAGTTTTATTATAGCATGGAACAGCGGCCGGTTCAACCAAAAACTCCCTTCGTGCCGCAGGCTTCACTCCTCCTTTCTTCCACGCCGCACCGGAAACACGGCCCGGTGCCGCCGTCCGTCGTCCGCCAGGCGGATCCCGCCGTCCGGGCAGGGTTCGCCGTCCAGCAGCGCCTGCGCGCAGCCGCGGGAGGCGGTCAGCGTGTACTCGGCGCCGCCCGCGCGCAGCACGACAGACGCCTCGTCCCATTCTCCGGGCAGCAGAGCGTCCATGGTCACAACGTCGCCGCGCCTTCTGACGCCCAGCAGGCTGTGCCACGCCGCGCGCAGCATCCACGCCGCCGCGCCGGTGTACCACGTCCAGCCGCCGCGCCCGGCCTGATCCGCCGCGCCGCAGATGTCCGCCGCCATGACGTACGGCTCCACGCGGTAGCGGCTTTCCCGTTCCGCCGTTCCGCCGTGGGAGGCGGGCAGCAGCATGCGGAACACTGCCCACGCTTCGTCGGCGCGTTCCAGCGCCGCCAGCGCCATCACGGCCCAGCACGCCGCGTGCGTATACTGGCCGCCGTTCTCGCGCACCCCGGGCGGATAGCCGCGGATGTAACCCGGATCGCCGTCGGCGTCGAAAGGCGGCGTCAGCAGCCGGATCAGCCCGTCTTCGTGATCGGCGAGCTGCTCCATGGCTTCGTCCATCGCCTGGGCGGCGCGCACGCGGTCCAGGCCGGCCAGCACGGCCCAGCACTGGGGCAGCAGGTCTATGCGGCAGGCCTTTGAGCTTTGCCCGCCCAGGGGCGCGCCGTCGTCGTCAAAGGCGCGCAGATACCAGCGTCCGTCCCACGCCTCCCGCTCCAGCGCTTCCTTCAGCCGCTCCGCCAGCGCCTTCAGCCGCCCGGCCTCCTCTTCGCCGCAGCAGGGCGCGAATACCCTGATCACGGCGACCATGAATTCCGTCAGCCATACGCTTTCGCCGCGGCCCTTCGCGCCGATGCGGTTCAGGCCGTCGTTCCAGTCGCCCGCGCCCATCAGCAGCAGGCCGTGGGTACCCGTCCGCGAC
Source organism: Clostridiales bacterium Firm_10 (assembly GCA_001603025.1). Lineage (GTDB taxonomy): Bacteria > Bacillota > Clostridia > Christensenellales > Aristaeellaceae > Firm-10. Next base: position 5,536 of record LVAP01000030.1, read on the forward strand.
GCCCGGCTGATGGCGCGCAGGCAGTGCTCGCGCAGCGTCGCGCGTTCATCGCTCACCCCGGGATCGCCGTACCAATCCGCCCGGCCTTCGGGAATGTCGACATCTTTCAGGAAGGGAACGGTTTCCTCCAGGATCTCCGTGTCGCCCGTCTCTGCCGCGTAGCAGCCGGTCACGTAGGGCAGGAACAGCATGTCGTCCGACACGCGGGTGCGCACGCCGGTGCGCTCGGGATGCCACCAGTGCTGCACGTCGCCGGCCTCGAACTGGTGCGCTGCGCAGCGCAGGATGTGCGCGCGGACGGCCCGCGGCGCCGTCGCGATCCGGCAGAGCTGATCCTGCAGCTGATCGCGAAAGCCATAGGCGCCGCCCGGCTGATACCAGCCCGTCCGGCCGTACAGCCGCGCGCAGACCACCTGCCAGGGCAGGAATCGATTCAGCTGGACATTCAGGAGCGCGTCCGGTGTTGCGATTTCCGCGCCGGAAAGCCGTTCCTCCCAGGCGTCCAGCGCGTGCCGGAGCCGCTTCGCACCGCCCTGCGCCGTCCAATCCGCTATGAGCGCCTCCACGCGTTCCGCGTCAGGCCCGCAGCCCAGCAGCAGGTCGATCGTCCTCTCTCCGCCCGGCGCGATCGCCGCGTCCAGCAGGAGCCGTCCCCTGTCCGCGCGTGCGTTCTCTCCGGCCAGCGTCAGAAAAGCCGCCGCGCCGATCTGGCCCCGGGCCCACAGAAAGCCCGAGGCCGAGCCGGTCAGCGCAAAGCGCGCGTCCCGGCGCGACACGCCCATAATCCATTCGACGCGCGCCTCGACCCGCAGGCTGAGGGGCGTCTCCGTCCCGTTCCTGAGCGTGAGGCGATGGCACTTCACCGGCCATTCCTCGTCCACAAACACATGGCTTTCCCATGCCAGGCCGTCCAGCGCGCCTTCATAGACGCTCTCGCCCGGCCCGTGGGTCACACGGGCCGCCATGCGTTCGGGATCGGTCGTCCAGCCCCCGCAGGCGATCAGCAGATGCTCGCCACGGCTGTCGGTATGGGGATCGTTGTCAAAGGGCGTCAGGCGGCCGCTTCGGCTGTTTTCGAACCAGGTGAAGCTGCCGCCCCGCTCCGTCACCATGCTGCCGAAGCGCTCGCCGCACAGCATGCCGCACCATGGGGCGGGCGTGCGCGGGTTCGTGATGACATAGCGTCCGCTTTCAAAACCGCCCCAGCTGTTGAAGGCCGCGAGCGGGCCTGTCGGCAGCGGCCCGGAGGCCCGCAGCGCGGGTTCGGGCAGGAACGTGCGCCGGCCTGCCAGCGCGGCCTTCAACTGCATCCGGAAACTGCCCGCTCCCTCTCCTTCCAGCCAGAGCGCGGCCGCGCGGCGCAGCAGTTCGCGCTGGTCGCCGCTCAGGGAAGCGCCGTCCGCCACGCGGACGCCGTCCCGGCCGGCCAGCGCGAGGAGCCGGTCGCGCACGGGGCGGCTGTAGCCGCTCTCGCCGTCGTCAATGAGGAGCAGGTCGCAGCGCAGGCCGAAGCTGCGGTAGTATTCGTGAGCGCGCGCCGCCTCCTGGGCAAGGGCGACGCCCTCAGCGGAGCGGCAGCGCACGGCGATGACGGGCAGCTCGCCGGACAGGCCAAGGGGCCACAGCAGGCTCGCCGGCAGGTCGCGGTCGGGCATTTTCCCCCGCGCCTGCGTCGGAACAGGCAGCAGGAGCAGCGCCGAGACGCGGTCGACGAGCGCCGCCTCATCCTCCGGGATGGCCAGGTACTGCGCGAGCGAACGCGCCTGCGTGGTTGCCAGCTCCTCCGCGCGGCGCGTTCCGGACAGCGCCGCATGGCGCTCGCAGAACGCGCGTCGGTCCTCGGTCAGGCCGATGGCAAAGCCGGCCTCCCGCTTCCCCCGCGGATCCAGGCGCACAGTCAGCCGCAGGGCCGAGCAGGGCCGGAGCGTATAGCCCAGCGTGCCGCTGAGCGAAGCTGCCAGCGCGCCGGGTTCGCCCATGGCGCGGTTGCGCTCCGTCAGTTTGTCGAGGTCGGTCTCCCAGCTCAGCGGGGTCCCGTCAATCTCCTGTGCCATGTGCACCAGCAGCGGCCAGCGCTCGCGGCCGGAGCGCGGCCTGCGATGAAACGCCAGCACGCCCGGCTCGGGATACTCGCTGCCCACGGAGAGGTTCTGAAACACCGGATGCGCCTCATAATCCTCCTCCCGCGCAAGCGCCACGGCGAAGCAGCTGGTGATCTCCACGTTTATGGGGGAATCAGCCAGGCTTTCCAGCGTCACGCGCTGCAGTACCGCGCCGTCCTCGGGCGACACGCTCATCGCGCAGGCCAGCTTCACCCGGCCGTTCCCGCATTCCGAAAGCGTCCGGCCCGGCTCAAAGCGCAGGCTCCGCTGCCACCCGGCCTGAACGCCGCCCATGAGCGTCACGTTTTCTCCCTCCACGCGCGCATGCACGAAAAAACCCTCAGGCGCGGCGGACGCGCTTGTCTGCCGCCGGTTGATCAGGATGCCGTCGGCGGTGCGCGCGAAAGAAGCGCCCTGGGAGGTGCAGGCCAGCAGGGTGCCGCCGCCCCCCAGCAGGTGCGCATCCCACTCGCCGTGGGCCTCCCGGCCCCAGGCGCGGGAAACGCGGCGCGGAGGCAGCTCCTGCTCCCGGCGCGGGGCAAAGCCGGCGTTCAGCGTGGGGCGCTCCTGCAGGAGCAGGCTGAGGGCCTGTGCTTCCGGACGCGACATGAACAGTTCCACCAGCCGGTTCCCTGCCAGCGCGTTGCACAGCGCGGCCAGGATCATGCCCTGGTGATGCGCCATGTGGCTCTTCACCAGCCGCCAGGCTGCGCCCCCGGGAATGCGCGCGCCATCGCAGTCGGCCGCCTCGAAAAAACCCTGGCCGTCCTCCCAGCCCAGGGCCTGCATGCGCTCGATGTTGGCCGCCGCGGCCTCGCCGTCGAACGGCAGGGCCAGCACGGAGGCATACGGCGCGATGACGCAGTCCTGCCGCTCGCCCCGCAGCGCCGTTTCGCTCAGGCCGAACGCACGGTACTGATAGTTGAGCTGCAGGTCGAAGGCATAGCAGCCGGATTCGGACACGCCCCAGGGCAGCGCCCCGCCATGCGCCGCCGCGCCGCGGGCCTTCTGCGCCTCAATGACGCGCCGGTTCGTCTGCCCGATGAGCGTGTTTTCCCACACGGGCAGGTAAATCGCGCTCATGAGATACTCGAACATCGTTCCGCTCCAGGAGATGAGCGCCGCCCCGCCGCTCACAGGCGCGCAGGCCCGGCCAAGGCGCGCGAAATGCCCGCTGGGCACCTGGCCCATCATCATGGCGACAAAGCTCAGGATGCGGGATTCGGAAGCCAGCAGGTCGTAATGCGATTCGCTCGGGCGATCCCGCTCCACGTCCATGCCGATCACAAAGAGGCGGCGCTTCTCACCGTACAGCGGGGTGAAATCCATGCCGCGCGCCAGCGCCTCCAGGCGGGCAGACAGCATGCCGTCCCCCGCCGCCGCCGCGCACAGCAGCAGCGACGCAGCCAGGTTGCCTGAATCAACTGAAGACACGAACCGCGGCGGAAGCGGCTGTTCGGTGCTTATATCATACCAGTTATAGGGCTGCCCATGCCATTTGGGAAGCCGCTCGATGGTGTCCGCGACGCGGGCAAAGCGCTCGTCGCGTTCGCCGGGCGTGATGATATCCAGCACGCAGGCGGCCGCGCAGGCGGTCATGTACAGGCCGATGTTGGTGGGCGAGGTGCGCATGGCCGCGCCGCGAGGCGGATCGATCTGCACATTGTCCGGCGTCAGGCCGTTTTCCGGGGTATTTTCCTCAAAGAAACGCCATGTGCGCCGCGCCAGGTCCAGCAGGCGCTCTCGCTGCGCCGGACTGAATCCGTCATGTTCGTCCGGTTCTTCCCAATCGACGGCGCGGGCGGCCGCGGTGGCCCACAGCGAGGCGACCAGCGCGGCGGGCAAAATGAGCGCAGGATGAACCAGGGCCGCCGCCAGCATGGCCAGCGCCCCGAAACGGCCCGGCCACGGATTCAGCGCGCCGCCCCTCCGCTCGGCGTCGTCCGCCGTGACCCATTCGAGCAGGTGTTTTTTCGATATGAGCAGACGGTACAGCGTGCGCGCGATGGCGTCGCTCAGGACCCACGCCTCATGCGGCAGCAGGGAAAAGCGCATCTGCAGGCGATCGAGCTGCTCCCCTTTCAGGGAGGGTTGAAGCAGGAACGGCGCGGCGACAGGCAAAAACCCCGCCGCGATCAGCGGCCAGCAGCCTGCCGCAAAGCCCGTCACCAGGCACAGCACGGCGCTCACGGGCACCAGCGAGCGCACCAGGTTCGCCGCCAGCTTCCAGCGATCCAGCGGGCTGAAGCCGCGGCGCGTCAGGAAGCCGACGAGCTGCCAGTCGCCGCGCGTCCAACGGTGCAGGCGGTCGAACCAGGCCTTCACGCGGCGGGGGTGGCCCTCGAACAGCGCGATGTCGTCGATGAATCCCGCGCCGGCAATCAGGCCTTCCAGCAGGTCATGGCTGAGGATGCGCCCTTCGGGCAGGTTCGCCCGCTGCATGGCCCGCCGGAAGGCGGCGATGTCGATGATGCCCTTGCCGCCGAAGCAGCCCTCGCCCGCCAGATCCTGCCACAGGTCTGACACGGCGGTGGGATAGCTGTCCAGTCCGCCTTCGCCGGCGAAAGCGCGCGTGAAGCGGTTGACCGCCGTCTCCGCCGGCACCGCCATGCGCGGCGCAAGTACGGCATACCTTGCCCGGTTCAGCGGATGCGCCGCCGCGCCCACCAGCCGCGCCGCGGTGCCGGGCAGCATCTGCGTGCCGGCGTCCAGCGTGATGAGGAAGGCAAAGCCGCGTCCGGCCAGCCTGGCCGCCTCCTCTTCCCTGAAGCGGTTTTCGCCGCCCGCCAGCAGCGCCATCAAGGCGTTCAGCGCGCCCCGCTTGCGATCCGGGGCCATGAAGCGCCCCTCGCGCCTGACCGCCTCGCGCCGCCGCGTAAGCAGCATGTACTTGTCCTCCCTGCCGGCACGCCGGTTGGCCGCCGCGACGGCAGCGCGCGCCGCGTGGAGGATGGGCTCATCCTGCGGCGTGTCCGCGTCGTCCGCGTCCGGCAGGTCGCCCAGCAGCGCGAAGGCAAGGTTTCCGTCCTGTTCGAGACAGCCCAGCGTTTCCAGCTGGAAAGCCAGCGCCTCCGCCCGTTCCGGCGAGGACAGCAGCGCCGGCATGACCACCATCGTGCGCATGCTGTCAGGCAGCGCCTTCATTTCCAGCCGGAGGAGGCGGCGCGGTTTCACGCGGTTCGCGATCCGCGCCAGCGCCTGCGCCGAAACGCTCAGCACGGCTGGCAGCGCCAGAACGGCCGGCCAGCCGCATGCCGCCGCCAGCAGCGCCGCGAACGCCGCCGAAACCGCCGTCACGCCCATCCGGTAAGCGCGCCCGCCGGGATCAGGATGGATCATTTCCACGCCGCGCGCCCCGAGCCCGATTCCGGCCAGCAGCGCCGCCGTACCCTCATCGGTCATCAGATGCCAGCATACCTCACGGCGCAGCGCCTCGCCCTGCCTCGCGGCAGCCAGCGCCGCGGACGCCAGCGCGGCCTCGCCGATGCCGCAGCGCGCCGCCAGGTGCGCGACGCGTTCACGCGTCAGCGCGCGCGAGTCCTTGTCCATGCGGGGATAAGTGCCCGCCGGGTCCTCCATGAGCGTCCGTTCGACGCGGCTCACCCGGGCGAAGCACTCGCTCCAGTCCAGCGCCTCCAGCATGCGCAGCGTGGCCAGGATGTGATCCAGCTGCAGCCGGTCCAGCGCCTGCCGTTCGTGCTCCAGGGCTGCCAAACGATCCGGCGGCATGTCGCGTCCGGCCAGCCACGCCTCCAGCGACCCACGGGAGCCGTCGAGCTCCCGCTCACGAAGGACCTGCAGCGCGCACTCGAAGAAGGCCGGACCGCGCTGGGCCAGGCCGTCTTCGCCGCAGGACGCGCCTGCTTCCACCCAGCGCACCGCCAAAACGCGCTCACGCTGCGTCCGCACCGCCCGCCGGGCCGCCGCGACGCAGGCGCCCTTCAGCACCGCGGCGAGGGCGCGGGGCGCCGCCCACAGCTCGGCCATTTCCAGCGCGCGTACCTCGTCGAACGCAGCCAGGCAGCCGGTGAGCCGCTCCGCGGTCACCGGGGCGTCGCTGTGGCGCACAACGTCCATCAGCAGCGCCTGGATGCGCGGCAGGCCGTTCTCGCCGGCCGGCAGCCTGAAACGTCCGCCCTCCCGCCGCGGGGGCGTGAGCACGGCGAACAGCGCTTCCGCCACCCGGCCGTTGGCGCACAGCCATTCAAGCGGGGCCGGCAGCGTTTCCGTCTCGGCGGACAGCCGCCGCGCGGCGTTCATGACCGCGCGGTATTCCTCCTCGGGACACAGGGCGAGCGGCGTTCGGCGCGGTGCGGCCAGCGTCACGGCCAGCGCCCGCGCGTGCTGCTGCATGGCCCTGTCATCCAGCGGCGCCTCGCGCTTTTCCCAGAATTGATCCTCCGCGGTGTTCAGTCGCATGCCTGTTACGCTCCTCACTGACAGAATTGATTTCACAGATACTCCGATTTTGCCCCCTTTCGCCCGATTTATGCCCGAATAATGGAAACGGCCGTCCGACGATCATGCCGGACGGCCGTTTCATGCCCCGTTTATCCCTGTATTCTCTTTATCTCAATCCGCCGCGTGGCGATGCGCTCCTCGAAGCGCCGGTCGTGCTCCACAAACAGGAGCGTGGCGTCCGTTTCCGCGAGCATGTTTTCGATCTGTTCCCGCGACGGCAGGTCAATGTAGTTGAGCGGCTCATCCCACAGGTACAGGTGCGCGGGCCGCGCCATGCTGGCCGCCACGAGCACCTTTTTCTTCTGGCCCATCGAAAAGCCGGTCATGTCGCGTTCAAATGCCTCCCGCGGGAAATCCAGCTTGCGCAGCAGCATCAGGAAATAGCTCAGGTCGAGCCCCTCCCGCTCACCCACCTCGCGCGGCGTGCCGGAGAAGCCGTCCGCCAGCTGGGGCAGCGCGCTGATCACCAGCCCGCTCGCCCGGTGCACCCGCCCGGCCATGGGCGGCAGTCCGCCCAGGATGAGCTTCAGCAGCGTGCTCTTGCCCTGCCCGTTGCCGCCGGACACGGCGATCCTTTCACCCTGCGCGATTTCGAGGTTCACCGGCCCGATGACGACGCGGCCGTCATAGCCCGCCGCGGCGTCGGTCAGCCGCACCAGCACCCGCGCGGGATGCGTCAGCGGGTGCAGCGTCAGCGCCGAGGCGTACTCGATGTCCTTCAGAAGCGCCTTCTTCTCCTCGATCATGGCTTCCGTGCGGCGCTCGATGGCCAGGGAGCGTTTCATCATTTTGGCGGCCTTGTGGCCCACCGCGCCGCGATCGAAGGTGTGCCCGCCGATCTTTGTGTCCTCCACCCGATCGCTCCAGGCGGCCTTCTCCCGGGCGGTTTCCTCGAGGCGGCGGATGTCGCCCTGCAGCCGCTCGTTGCGCTCGATCTCAAAAGCGTCCTGTCTGGCTTTGTTGGCGGCGTAGCTGGAGTAGTTGCCCTGCTCCACGTGCACGCCGCTCTTGTGCAGCGCGCAGATGTGATCCACCGTCTGGTCCAGAAACCAGCGATCGTGGGATACCAGCAGGAAGCCCTTTTTGCGGCGCAGATAGTCCGCCACGCGCTCGCGGCCTTCGCGGTCCAGGTGGTTGGTGGGCTCGTCAATCAGCAGGAAGCGGCTGCGGCGCAGGAACATGGCGCCCAGCATGAGCCGCGTGCGCTCGCCGGGGCTGAAGGACTCCACCGGCCGTTCCAGATCCCCCGCCGGGAAGCCCATCTCACCCGCTTCCTTTTCCAGCTGCGCGTCGATCTCATAGCCGCCCGCCGCGGCATAGCGCTGCTCCGCCTCGCCCCAGGCCCCGACGCCGCTCTCGCCCAGCGCGAGCAGGCGCGCCATTTCCGCCTCCATTTCCTCGAAGTGCGCCACGGCGCGCTTCATGGCCCGGCGGGCGCTGAGGCCGCATGGAAACGCAAAGGGAAAGTAGTCGAATCCGACCGAGGCGGTGACGCGGCCCGTTCCCCTGAGCGTGCCGTCCAGCAGGTGCATGAGCGTGGTCTTTCCACGGCCGTTGCGGCCCACCAGGCCCAGCCTCCAATCGGTATCCATGGTGAATGTGCAATTTTCAAACACCGGGTAAACGCTGCCCGGGTAGGTGAAGGATAAATCCTCAATTTGAATGATGGACAAAACGATCTCCCCGCTTTCCGACGGGCGCGGCGCAAAAGACAAGGGCCGCGGAACGCCCGCGGCCCAACAGCAGCCAAAGCATCCGGCGGCGGCTTCCGCCGCACCGGTCGTGGCCAAAATGAGCGCACCTGTCCCGTCTGACACAGCGCCGATCAAACGGCGCGGCAATGAATGCAGACGGTTATTTGCGCATCGGCCACACTCCATTCGCTTGAATTTCCCTGTCAGTATAACAGCCGGCCGGCGAATTGTCAACCCCGGCGCGTCATTTCTCCCGCATCAGCTCATACATCATGATGCCCGCCGCCACCGCAGCGTTCAGCGACTCCGCCCCGCCCCGCATGGGCAGCTTGAGCCGCACGTCGGCCAGCGCCATCACCTCATCTGACACGCCGCGGGCTTCGTTGCCGATCACCAGCGCGAACCTCTCCGCGCCGCGGGGCGCGCCTTGGTAAAACGGATCCCCGTGCAGCGAGGAGGCGATCACCGCATATCCCCTCGCCTGCAGCGCCCGCAGCATGCCGGGCAGGTCTTCCGTCACGCTCACGGGCACGCGGAATCCCGAGCCCATGGCCGCGCGCTGCACCTTGGGGGAAAACGGATCGGCGCAGGCCCGGCTCATGAGGAGGCCGTCCAGCCCCGCCGCATCCGCCGTGCGCCAGATGGTGCCCACGTTGCCCGGATCCTGCACGCCGTCCAGCGCCACCAGCCGCGCGGGGGCCGCCGCCGCGTCGAAAGGCGCGGGCAGCGAAAACGCCGCGCAGGCGCCCTGCGGCGTCCTGGTGTCGCACACGGCCTCCAGCACGCGCCGGGGCACAGCGTAGACCCGCGCGCCGCAGGCGGCCATGCGGCCGGCCAGCGCCGCGAAGCGGGGAGCCTGTTCGTCCTCGATCAGCGCCTCGGAGGGCGCGAGGCCCATGCCGGCCGCTTCGAGCATCAGCTTTTCGCCCTCAACCAGCATCTCCCCGGCTTCTTCGCGGCCTTTTTTGTCCTTCAGCCCCTTCAGCCTCTTCACCACAGGGTTCTGCATGCTCTGGATGTCGGTCATATGATTCCTCCGGGAAAAGCGGGATTTCCTGGAGTGTGTTTCTAAATCCTGGGAGATGAAGTTTCGGGTGGATTTGCCTGCAGCTCAAGGCGCTTTTCCGAAGGCTTAGCGGCGCTAAGTCGAGGGAAAGCAACGCAGAAATGCAGGCAAAGACGCCGAAAATGCGCTTCAGGGATTTAAGAAACACACTCTAATTCATATAGAATTCCAGTATCTCATGCCACCAGGGGAACAGCACGTCGTCCGCGGAGCGGTAGATCTCGTGCTTCGCGCCGCGCACCAGCGCGCGCTTTCCGTCCTTCACGCGCTGGATGAACCGCTGCTGCGGTTCGGGCATCACGGAATGATCCAGCTCCGCGCTGTACAGCCGCACCGGGCAGTCGATCTTCTCCGGCGCGCCGGGCGCGAGCAGCTTCCCGGTCACCCTGATCGCTTCGCGCGTCCAGCCGAAGCTGGGGTTGCAGTTCCGGTATTCGGGATGCCCGGCCTTCACGCCTTCGTACCACGCGAAGCGCTCGCGGCCGGTGGCACAGGAAGTTTCAAAATCTTCCGGGCCGCTGTACGGTTTCGACATCGAGGGGCGGCCGGTGCTCTTGCCCAGCAGCTTCGCCCCGTCGCAGAGCAGTTTCACCAGGCCGGCGGGAATGCCATAGGTGTTGGGCGCGATCATCGGCGCGCACAGCGCGGCCTTCGCGAACACGCCCTGATGCCGCTCGAGGAAGAGGGAGGCCACCGCGCCGCCCATCGAATGGGCGAACACGAAGTATGGCCGCGGCATGTCCGCCAGCAGGCCGGCGCAGATGATCTCGAAATCCCTCACGTACTCCTCGAAGTCGTCCACGTGGGTGAGCGACATGTCCGGCAGGCCTTCCCTGCGCCAGGACCGGCCGTGGCCGCGCTGGTCATAGGCCAGCACGCTGAAGCCGTTCCGGAGCAGCGACCAGGTGAGCTCCGAAAACTTGACGGCGCTTTCCGTAAAGCCGTGCACGATGACCACCGTGCCGCGCGGATTCTCCGCGTCGAACCGGTCGCAGACGATGGGTTTGTTTCCAAATCCCTTCACGGTGGTCACCACGCGCTTTTCCGCCAGCGCGGGCAGCACGCATTCGTTCATCGTTTCGCCAAAATGATCGGAAAGGATGAGTCCATCGGCGTTGAAGCGGCCCGCCGCTTCCCGGACGGCCGCGCCGCCCATCAATTGCTCAGTCATTTCAGAATCCTCGCATAAACCTTTTTCTCGTCATACAGCAGGAACAGCACGCCGCCCAGCACGCACACGGCCGCCGCGGCGACGGCGGTGATGCGGTAGCCCAGGCCGGTTTCGGGGCCGATGGTGGCGAAGGCCGTCACCAGCAGCATGGCGATGGACTGGCCAAGCTTGAACGCGAAGGTACGCGCGGCGTAGAACATGCCGCTGCGGTTTTCATTGGTTTCCAGGGCGTCGTATTCCGCGATGTCCGCCACAACCGCCTGCGGCAGGATGCCGAAGATGGCCTGCGCCGGAGAAGCCAGCACGCACAGGATGATGCCCTGCGCCACCGCGGGAACGGGCAGCGCCGGGCTGAAGAACGCGGTGAACAGGAAGCTGAGCGTGAAGATGCAGAACGCAAAGAGGATGATCTTCTTCTTGCCGAATTTGGGCGTCAGCTTGTTGACCGGCACGTAGAAGAGCACGGAGAGCGCCGTCATCAGCACGAAGAACAGGGTGGAATAGCTCTCCTCCAGCCCCAGCAGCGAGGTCACAAAGAACGGCAGTGCCGTCTGGAACATGGTGATGCCCAGGAAGTAGGCGATGTCGGAGGCCACGAACACGCGGAAGTCGTGGTTGCGGAAGGTGGCCGCCAGCGACTTGAACGCCGTCGACTCGCTGGGCGCGGCCTGCACGTAGTCCCGCTCGCGGATGGTGAACACCGGCACAAACATGCAGATGAGGCCCACCAGCGAAATCGCGGTGAAGGTGACGCGGATGGCCGTGACGCGCTCCAGGCCGGCGCCTTCCAGCATGCCCCAGATGACCGGCGCGACGTAAGCCACCGCCATGCCGGCGATATAGGTGAAGGAAATGGCCGTGGAGATGCTCATGCGCGTCTTCTGATCGGCGCCCAGCTCAGGAATGAGCGCGTTATAAGGCGTGCAGTACATGGTCATGAAAAAGTAAAACAGCATCAGCATGAGGAACAGGAAGCCGGCGTTCACCCAGCTCTCGCTGTTCACGGGCGACCAGAACGTGAGCGTGCAGGCCAGCGCGAAGGGAATCGCCGCGGCGCGCATGAACGGAATGCGGCGGCCTGCCTTCGACTTGCAGCGGTCGGACAGCGAAGCGATGAGCGGATCGGTCACGGCGTCGAAAATGCGGCCGAAGGCGGTGATCGCGCCCAGCACGGTCAGCACGCCCAGGATGGCGAGGCCCTGCGGAATGAAGATGGGCTGCCCGGCCTGCTGGGTGGCGATGTCGGGCTGATAGTAGTTGACCAGCCAGCTGGAAATCAGCGCCGCCAGCACGGACCAGCCGAACTGGCCCACCGCAAAGCACCACACTTTGCCGGTCGTGAGTTTTTTAACGTTGCTCATAGGTATCTCCTCCTTTTCCCTTTTTGAATTATAACACGAAAAACACGGGCGGACAAGACAATCCCATCTCCCCGCGGAAATTTGCCGCGCTTTTCCCCGCTTTTCAAGGGCTGGCAAATGTGCTATAATGGCGGCAGGACACTCCGTCACCGAATCAACCGTCATGGGGAGGAATACGCCATGTCTGAGCTGGCTTTACTGGGCGGACAGCGGGCTGTCACCCGCGATCCGGACGACATGTTCACCTGGCCTATCATCACCAGGGAAGACGAAGACGCAGTCATGGAGGTGCTGCGCCGCCGCGCCATGAGCGACACAGACATCACCGCCGCCTTTGAAAAGGCGTTCGCGGCCTGGATGGGGCAGGAATACGCCGTGGGCTGTTCCAGCGGCACGGCCGCGCTGCAGGCCGCCATGTACGCCGTGGGACTGCGCGCGGGCGACGAGCTCATCTGTCCCAGCATGACCTACTGGGCGAGCTGCCTGCAGGCGTTCTCGCTGCGGGCCACCGTGGTGTTTGCGGACGTCGACCCGCAGACGCTCTGCATCGATCCGAACGACATCGAACACCGCATCGGCCCGCGCACGAAGGCCATCATGGCCGTGCACTACCTCAGCCATCCGGCGGACATGGATCCCATCATGGACATCGCGCGCAGGCACGGGCTCATGGTGATCGAGGACGTGTCCCACGCGCAGGGCGGGCTCTACAAGGGCCGGAAGCTCGGCACCATCGGCGACGTGGCCGCCATGAGCCTGATGAGCGGCAAGTCCTTCGCCACCGGCGAGATGGGCATACTCACCACCAACGACCGCCGCATCTGGGAACACGCCCTGGCGCTGGGCCGCTACGAGCTCTTCAACGCGAACAACGTCACCGAATCGGAGGATATCATTCCCGGCCGCGGCCTGCCGCTGGGCGGTTACAAATACCGCCCGCACCAGATGAGCAGCGCCCTGGGCCTCACGCAGCTGAAGCACTACGACGAACGCATCGCCGAGATCGACCGCGCCATGAACTACTTCCTCGACGGGCTGGAAGGCCTGCCCGGCGTGCGGCCCCTGCGTCCGCCGAAGGGCGAGGGCTCCACAATGGCCGGCTGGTACTGCGCGCATGCGCACTACCTGCCCGAGGAGCTGCATGGCCTGAGCGTGACGCGCTTCGTGGAGGCCGTGCTGGCCGAAGGCGTGCAGGGAGGCGTGTTCGCGGGCGCCAACCGCGCGCTGCACACCCATCCGCTCATGAACACCATGGACGTCTACGGAGACGGCCGCCCCACCCGCATCGCCTTTGCCGAACGGGATGTGCGCGCGCTGGACACCGGCCTGGAGCACAGCGAAGCCGTCGGGCAGAGAACCTTCGGGCTGCCCTGGTTCAAGCACTTCCGCCCCGAAATCATCGACGAGTACATCGCGGCCTTCCGCAAGGTGATCGAGCGCCACGAAGAGCTGCTGCCCGGCGATCCGGGCAATCCGCCCAACCTGGGCAAATGGTTCGCGTTCTGACCGGCGCAGAAAAGCGCGGCCCCCAAAAAGGGGCCGCGCTTTTTGCTGTCTTTTCTCCAAAGCGGCCGGTCAGCCGTTCAGGTC